>NZ_JBHILU010000007.1:0-112901 GCF_042193495.1 Bartonella sp. TS82HLJMH
GAACAAATTAGGTAAAATTATATAAACTGTAGAAGGTGGTCTAAAAGGTGGTCTGAAAATGGCTATTTAAAGAAAAAATCTATATATTTCAATATGTTGAAGATACAAAATGGTGCCCCCAGAGAGACTCGAACTCCCGACCCCCTGATTACAAATCAGGTGCTCTACCAACTGAGCTATAAGGGCGTAACCATGTAGGAGTTAGCACAAACTCACAAAAAGGAAAACAGAAAATTATCAAATTTTGTACATATTAAAAGAAAACTATATAACAAATAAAAAAATAACCAACTTATTTCCTCTTTTACCACTTTTTACAGCAAGGTTGGAATTATTCTTATGTTGATATCTTATAGAATCTTTTATAAGAATTTACCATTTTGCTATCGAATTACGAATCTGAAGACTTTGATTGATGAGCAAGGTATTTTTCTAGCCAGTGAATATTATAATTACCATCAGCAACATCTTGATTATTAATAAGATCGCGAAAAAGAGGTAGTGTAGTTTTTATCCCATCGACGACAAATTCATCTAAAGCACGCCGTAAACGCATCATACATTCTAAACGGGTACGTCCATGAACAATCAGCTTTCCAATCATACTATCATAATAAGGGGGGATGCGATAACCTGAATAAGCACCTGAATCAACACGAATCCCTAAACCTCCAGGTGTATGAAAATGTGTAATGGTTCCAGGTGATGGCGTAAAGTTAATAGGATCTTCTGCATTAATACGGCATTCAATGGCATGACCAGAAAAACAGACATCATCTTGTGTCACTGAAAGCTCGCAGCCTGATGCAATATGGATTTGTTCATGGACTAAATCTATACCTGTAATTGCTTCAGTTACAGGATGTTCGACTTGTAAACGCGTATTCATTTCAATGAAATAAAATTCGCCATTTTCATAAAGAAATTCAATAGTACCAGCTCCACGATATCCAAGTTGGGCACAGGCATTTGCAACAATACTACCAATTTTTTTTCGTTCAGTTTCATTAAGTGCAGGTGATGTAGCTTCTTCCCATACTTTTTGATGCCGTCGTTGAAGTGAACAATCGCGTTCTCCTAAATGAATAGCATTTCCCGCACCATCACCTATGACTTGAATTTCAATATGACGGGGTTTTTCTAAATATTTCTCTATGTAAACAGCATCATCACCAAAAGCAGCTTTCGCTTCTGAACGCGTTGTTTTGAGAGCTATAGAAAATTCTTGTTCAGAATGAACGACTTTCATACCACGTCCACCACCACCGGCAGAAGCTTTGATAATAACGGGATAACCAATTTCACGAGCAGTGCGTAAAGCATCTGATTCTTCAGTGACTGCTCCATCTGAACCGGGAACTACAGGAATACCAAGTTTTTTGGCGGTCTTCTTTGCTTCGATTTTATCGCCCATGATTCGGATATGAGTAGCTGTTGGACCGATGAATGTAATATCATGGGCTTCTAGAACATCTGCAAATTTTGCATTTTCAGAAAGAAAGCCATAACCTGGATGAACAGCATCAGCTCCTGTAATTTCACAAGCAGCAATAATTTGCTGAATACTCAAATAAGAATCGCGAGCGGGAGGAGGGCCAATACAAACACTTTCGTCAGCAAGACGAACATGCATTGCATCTGCATCAGCGGTAGAGTGAACAGCTACGGTTTTTATGCCAAGTTCTTTACATGCACGCAAAACGCGAAGAGCAATTTCTCCCCGATTAGCAATGAGGATTTTTCGAATCATGGTTGCCCCTCGCTTTATTCAACAATAATAAGTGGTTCACCAAATTCAACAGGTTGGCCATCTTTGACAAGAACAGTGGTTACCGTGCCTGAGCGTGGTGATGAAATTTGATTCATTGTTTTCATGGCTTCAATAATAAGTAATGTCTCTCCTTCAGAAACATTTTGTCCTACTTCTACAAAAGGTTGTGCACCTGGTGAAGGTGCAAGATAAGCTGTTCCAACCATCGGAGAGGTTATTGTGTTTTTTGATTTATCTTCTTGGATAGATTGTATGGGAGATTCAGTTGTTGGGACCGGAGAAGATGTTACAGAAAAAGTAGGAGTAGAAACAGGAGCATAGATTGCTTGCTCAGAAGAAGTTAAGGTATTTTGGCGTGAGACACAAATACGAAGCTCCCCTTGTTCAACTTCAATGTTCGTTAAATTGGTATCATTCAAAATTTCAGCAAGATCACGAATAATTTTCGTATCAATTGCGGTTTTTGCCGAATCCATTTTTTTTGTTGCCATTTTATTTCTAACTCCTTGATCAATGAAGATCGTCATTATCTCATTTTATGACCGAATATCTCTAGATTAGGGATGAGATCTTTTGAGGCTTTAAAGATTTTTATTTCCTTTAAATCATTATACTTTGCAATTTAAACTCGTATCTGCTTTACGCAAAATTGCACTTATAAGCCTGTTATCAAAAAAGAGAAAGCATAAAATTACCTCATTTACAGTATTCTTCCTAAAACTGATCAGGTATTCACCGTGTATTGTCTATCGCTTGTTTTAGAGTATCTTGTCTGGCTGCGCCAATGAATATTTTATTACCAATGATGTAAGAAGGTGTTCCCGTAATATGAAGTTTAGAGGCAATTTGGATATTTTCTTTAAAAGCGTTTTGTAGAGTCGGATCTTTTATTGCATTACGTAGTTTTTTCTCATCTGCTCCTAATGAAACAGCTACTTTAATAGCTTTAGCTTCATTTGCGCGACCCTGATACATTAAAAGCGTTTTGTGAAACTGAGGATATTTCTCTGGGAATTGTTTTCGAAATGCGTAGGCAACAGTATGGGCTGCCATAGAATCAGAGCTTAAAATTGGTAAATCCTTAATAATAACCTTTAAATCTGGATATTCTTTTATCAAGTCTTCTATATGTGAATAGGAACTTTTACAATATCCACAGTTGTAATCAAAAAAATTGACAAGCACTTTTTTACCATTTGGGTTTCCCAAAACGGCGTCATGAGGAGAATGAAAAATTTCTTTTTCTAATAAATGGATGACAGAAGTTTGTATTTTGTTTTCGTATTCATTCTGTTTTTCCAGCTTATCTTGAAGAATAAGCTGCATTTCAATCAGAACTTCTGGATGAGTAAGAAGGTACTCTCTGACAATTTGTTGAATATGATGAGAATCAGTATGTGGTATCATTTTTTCTTTAAGCTTAGATAAAAAGCTAGAATCTTCCAAAAGTTGTGTTTTAAGCTTTTCTAAGCTTAAATGATTTGCTGTTTTTGAGTGTGATGTTGCGTTTGATAAAGAAGGTAAAAAGATTAAAATACTCGACATAACTGGGACTAAAATTTTTGAAAGAGGTGTTATTTTCGAATTTTGAGAGTGATGAGTCATCTGTATACCTTCATATTTCCTAGTGTGTCATTGAGTGAACTATATGAAAAGCGTTATCTATGTGCAATAAAGCATTTAGCTATAGTGTGTATTTAAGAATGAGAAAAAACATCAATTTTTCTCTAAAAAGACTTCATATGATGAACTTTGGCTTGGCAAGGATTATTTTTTGTAAAAGATAAAAAAAATCTCTTTAATTTGTCAAATATTGTTTTGATGTATAAGGGTATCAAAAGCTTTTTGTGTGTGTTTATTTTAGAAAAAAGTACGTTGATAATACAATGAAGAACACTTGTATTATTTTTTCCTATTGCTTTATTGAGTACTGAGAAACAAAATTAAATAATGAAATGAAAAGTGAAATTATGAAAACCACAACACATTATGAGCTGTTTATCATTGGGGGAGGGATAAACGGGTGTGGATTGGCAAGAGACGCAGCAGGACGCGGATTTAAAGTGGGATTGGCTGAAATGAACGATCTTGCATCTGGGACCTCAAGTGCGTCAACAAAGCTTATTCATGGTGGGCTTCGTTATCTTGAACACTATGAGTTCAAACTTGTTCGTGAAGCATTGAAAGAACGCGAGATCATTTTACGTATGGCTCCGCATATTGTGCGTCCTTTGCGTTTTCTCCTTCCTTATCATAAAGAATTGCGCCCTGCTTGGATGTTGCGTTTTGGACTTTTTATTTATGATTATTTAGGGAATTGGAATCAGAAATTATGGCGTAGTAAAACAATTAATTTTTCAAAAAAATTTTGCTCTACACTGAAGAAAGAATATCAGAGAGGTTTTGAATATTCTGATGCAAGAGTAGATGATGCGCGTTTAGTTATTGGCAATGCTCGTGATGCAGAAAAGTGGGGAGCTGATATAAAAGTACGAACAGAAGTTCTCTCTTTAAAAAAAGAAGACAATAAATGGCGTATCGTTCTTCAAGACAAGTTAAGTAGTAAAGAATATAGTGTTACAGCTTCTTATGTTGCGAATATGACAGGACCTTGGATTGATCATGTTTTGGCAAGCATATTAGACTGTAAAGAACATCCACCAGTACGGCTTGTTAGAGGTTCTCATATTTTGGTTCCTAAGCTTTATACTCATGATCGTGCTTATATTTTTCAAAATGGTGATGGGCGTATTATATTTGCTATTCCGTATCAAGAAGAATTTACCTTGCTTGGAACAACAGATTGTAATTATCAAGGAGATCCGGCTGACGTTCATATTACTGATACAGAAATTGATTACATTTGTACAGCAGCCAGTGAATATTTCATACAACCAGTGTTGCCTGAAACAATTGTCTGGTCTTACTCTGGAGTTCGTCCACTCTATGATGATGGAGCTTCAAAAGCACAAGAAATTACGCGCGATTATGTTTTAAAAGAAATGGGAACAGGGACAACACCAAAGATTCTTAATCTTTACGGTGGAAAGATTACAACTTATCGTAAGTTGGCTGAAGATGCGATGAAATTTGTTGAAAAAGCGCTTGGTAAAAAGGGAGAATCATGGACGGCTAAGACAGTACTTCCAGGGGGTGATTTTCCGTATAATCAATTAAATATAATCGAAAATAAGATTGCTCTTTTGATGCCAGATTTAGATGCTTTTACACATCGAAGACTCGCACGCTCCTATGGTACGGAAGCATTAGTGATATTTGCACATGGTAAGGCAAATAGAGGAAAAAATTTTGGACATGGGCTTTATGAAGTAGAAGTAAAATGGTTGATGGAAAAAGAATGGGCTAAAGCATGTGAAGATGTGTTATGGCGTCGTTCAAAACTTGGTCTCCTATTTAATGAACAAGAGGTTGATACTCTTTCTTCCTATATGCAAGGTAAACAAGAGATTGAATAACGTTTATGATCATTTCATTTTACAGATTTTATCTTGCAATATTGTAAAATATTTTTTTCTCAAGAGATACTGGTGTCAGTCATACATATTAAAAAGACAATGATTGTCTATACCCTGATTTTAGTTTTTTTTTGCAAGAGTCATAAAATGGCAAAATTAGATAGAATATTTAGGATCAAATTTATCTATCTTATAAAGTGAAATCCAAGAATATTACCAAGAATCACTCATTGAGAAAAAATGATTTATAATTAGCTTCGTGTAAAATAAGGATTTTTATTTTTTCTTGAGGAGAAGATAAAAGTACCTTCTGTAGCGTTTATTTGCACAATAAGTTAAAAAAAATCTAAAGAAAATTAAATCTATTATGAAAAATTTTTTTCATGTTTATATACCTGAACACTAATCTATAAGAAATGCCATATTGTGTTTTATCATGATTGATTGTAGTAAATCTTTATATCAATTGAAGATAATGGGCTGTTATTATACTCATGATAGTATAAGAGAATAAAACTTTCCGTAAACTAAAAGTAAGTATTTTTCTATGTATAAAGAGAGCTATAGGGATATGAGAGTAATAGTACCCTCATGATATTTTACAACCTTCCATCACCTGTAAAATTTGCAGTAGCACCAATGTTGGACTGGACAGATCGACATTGCAGGTTTTTTTATCGTCTTTTAACGAAAAAAGCACTCCTTTATACGGAAATGATGGTAGCAGATTCTGTCATTCATGGTGTTCGCGAACAATTGTTGGCTTTTAGCGATAAAGAACGTCCAGTTGCATTACAATTAGGGGGGGCAGATCCGAAAAAGTTAGCAGTAGCTGCACGAATTGCTGAAGATTTTGGCTACAACGAAATAAATCTCAATGTCGGTTGCCCATCAAATCGTGTTCAAGCAGGTGTCTTTGGGGCTTGTTTGATGCTACATCCAGACATCGTGGCAAATGCTGTGGAAGCGATGAAACGAGAGGTTACTATACCAGTAACTGTCAAATGTCGGATTGGAGTAGACGAACAAGATGAAGAGTTAGCGTTAGATCTTTTGGCTAATCAGGTTTGGAATGCTGGATGTGATGCGCTCTGGATACATGCACGCAAGGCATGGCTACAAGGATTGAGTCCGAAAGAAAATCGCAATATTCCGCCCCTTAATTATGAAAGGGTTTATAAATTAAAACGTAAATATCCTCATAAATTCATTGGGATAAATGGTGGAATTAAATCGATAGATGAGATCAAAAAACACTTAACTTTCTGTGATGCTGTCATGCTTGGTCGCCAAGTTTATCATGATCCAGCTTTGTTAAAACATATTGATTTTGAACTCTATGATGAGGCGCAAAATAATCTGAGTGAGAGTGATCTTATTGAGGTTATGTGTGATTATGCGGCTCGACATATTGCATCGGGAGGGCGCCTTTCTCATGTGACGCGTCACATGATTGGTTTATTTCATGGGCGGGGTGGTGCACGTCGATGGAGGCAAATATTAGCAAATGATGCGACAAAACCAAATGCAGATATATGTATTTTAAAAGAAGCTTTTTATGCTCTCATTTAATAACAGCCTGGCATTAACATATGTTAAAGTTGAGATCCTTTGTTTTTTGATTTCTTTATGATCATTTTGATCCCTTCGATTTTATGAGTTTTTGAAAGTTTGCAACTTCTGTTATAGAAGGAATGTTAGAATTTATATATTAAACAACATGCTGATTGCTTCTATTTAATAGAAAAATAGGTTAAGAGCATAATGTAAAAATAGTAATAACATATTGATAATATTTTTAAATCTTTCATATTCGTTATTTGATTAGAACATAGAATATAGAAATCATTGCTTTCATAATATTTAACGCTTTTAAGGCACTATTTAAAAAACAATAAATTATTCATATCCTATATATATGACGTGATTTTCATAAACATTGTAGATTTTAAAAGGTATCCTTATGACCGCTAGTCCATTTGATGATTTTCGTGCTTTGCTTACAAATTTACCTGTTGCTGATGAGTTTTCTATAATCTTGGCAAAAAAACGGCAAAAAAACTTAACAAAAGAGCAAGGAACATTGGGAAAACTGGGAGATATTGCTGTTTGGTATGCGGGATGGAGGGGTACAGAAAAACCTATTGTAACGCGACCTTTGGTCGCTATTTTTTCTGGAAACCATGGTATAGTAGAAGAAAATGTTACACCATTTCCACAATCTATGACACAAAAGATGGTGCAAAATTTTGCATCTGGTGGAGCTGCTATCAATCAAATTTGTATTGCTTATGATCTTGGATTAAAAATATTTGATTTAGCATTGGAATATCCAACAATGAATATTACGAAGGATGCTGCAATGGATGAGCGGAGTGCAGCTGCTACAATGGCATTTGGAATGGAATCCATTGCGGGTGGGACAGATCTTTTATGTATTGGAGAAATGGGAATTGGAAACACAACAATAGCTTCAGCTTTATGCTTAGCATTGTTTGGAGGAGAAGTGGAAGAATGGACAGAAAATGGTATGGAATCAGAAGGTGATTTTTATCAGCGTAAAATCGCAGCGGTTAAGACAGCCATTTCTTTGCATAAGGATTATTTTAATGATCCTTTTGAGATAATGCGTCGCTTAGGAGGACGTGAAATTGCTGCTATGGTTGGTGCTATTTTAGCAGCAAGAATAGGAAAAATACCCGTTATTTTAGACGGTTTTGTAGCAACAGCAGCTGCAGCAGTCCTTTATAAAATGCATCCAAAAGCTCTTGATCATACCCTTGTTGGACATGTTTCTTCTGAGACAGCTCATCGTAAACTTTTAAAAAAAATTGGCAAAGAACCACTTCTGGATTTGGGGATGCGTCTTGGTGAAGGGACAGGAGCAGCTATGGCAGCTGGTATTGTCAAAGCTGCTGTTTTAACACATGCACAAATGGTGGTTTTTAACAAGGAAGTTTGAATGCCTAAAAGATAATGAGACGATATAAAAAACTCTTAAGAGGTTTGTTCATGCGTCTTGTCGTGTAATTTAATATAATTGAGTGGAAGTTCCGTTGTATATTTAATCTGTTCCATTGCGAAAGAAGATGAGACATCACGGATGTCAATTTTAGAAATTAATTTTTTATAAAAAAGATCATAAGCTTCAATGTTGGGCACAACAACACGCAATAAATAGTCAATATCTCCACTCATTCGATAAAATTCAATGACTTCACGGAATTCTTGCACAATTTTTGAAAAACGCTTAAACCATTCATGACTATGTGTGTTTGTGCGAATAGACACAAAAACAGTGACGTGCGCATTCACTTTTTCTGGAGAGAGAACGGCAACACGACGCTGAATGACGCCATCTTCTTCAAGTTTTTGAATTCTACGCCAGCAAGGAGTGGTCGAAAGTCCCACTTTTTTAGCAATATCAGCAACAGAAAGTGTTGCATTTTCTTGCAAAAGATGTAAAATTTTTCGGTCAAGACGGTCCATATTTTTTCTCAATATTTTAATTTATAAAAATTTACGCACTAAACGACGCAGATATATGATAAGCTCATCGTTGAACCATGGGTTTTTCTGTAACCAAGAGGTATTTCGCCATGATGGATGAGGCAAAGGCATAACGTTATAGCCTTGAGGTTGGGGGATGGAAAGAATATTTCTCCAATCACTAACGGTTGCTGAAACAGTTTTATGTTTTAATTCTGTAATATGCCACTTTTGCGCATAACTGCCAATAGCAAGAACAAGCTTTATTTGAGGCATCGCTTGAAATATCTTTTCATGCCATATTTCTCGACATTCACGCCTTGGTGGTAAATCAGCTTTATTGTTGTCATAACCTGGAAAACAAAATCCCATAGGAACAATAGCAAAAAGAGATTTGTTATAAAATTCTTCTTTCGTTACCCCCAACCAATCACGCAGCCTTTTTCCAGAGCGATCATTAAAAGGGATAGAAGTTTCATGGACACGCAATCCTGGTGCTTGTCCTGCAATTGCAATCGAAGCCGTATCGGATAAATAAACGACGGGATTTGGTTCGTGAGGAAGAGGAGGGAAATAATGTGGTTGTTGGATACAAACACGACAGGAATAGATTTTTTTTTCAAGTTTAATAATCTGATTACATCGTTTCATTGATCAATGAAATTAAAAAATATTTTTCTTATTCAGTGCGAGGATTTGCTTTGCGCCATTCTCGCGGTCGTTGAAAACTTGATGCCCATATTCCTTTCTTTTTCTTTCTAGCTTCTTGTTCTTCTTTGGGGTATTCATAATAACTTACAGCCCAACCATTATGTACAAGCGTTGCATTGATATTGCTAACGTGTTTTGTTTTACATGTTGCAAGAACACGACGGTATTGATCTGTTTTATGCCAGTGACATGTAACAGTTTTATTTTCTAGTAGTTGTTCTAAATATTTTTTAGCCTCAAGTCCACAAGGGTAGCGTTCCTTCTTTTTTCCACAAAATTGGTGGAGTTCAGGAGCATCAATTCCAACCAGTCGAACCTTAATTGAAGAAATCATGATAGAATCGCCATCAATGATTATCGCATTTCCTTCAACAGAGTTTTGAGAAGAAAATTTTTCTTTTTGAGTCAACGGCTGATTTTGCATAAAATAAACTGATATAACAATAAGAATGCTAGCAGCAACAAAAATATTAAAACCAGTGATTTTTTTTAAGCTTCTTAGATTAAAATGAGAATTTTTTTTCATGAAACCAAGAAACTGCTAACATTATTATAACGCACTCTATTTTAGTATTGCTTATAATTCGTTCGAGAAATTTTATTCATATGACGAAACAATGTCTCGTTTTAATGACAAAATTTTCGTTAGATAATCACAATAATCAAATATTCATGTAGAATATATGTAAGCAACTTAAATAATAAATCAACTTATTCAAAACCGTACAAAACATACAAATTTTAAAGTAAACTTTTTAAACTTAAGGAAACAAAAAACACCCCTCAAAAAATAACTTTGAAGAGCAATATTCCCACATCTCTTTTGGAGTATAAAATCTATCAATTCAATGATAAGTCTATTTATTTAATTTTTGTTTCTTTAAATTCAACGTGCTTTTTTACAACTGGATCATATTTACGCTTGCTCATTTTATCTGTCATTGTACGGCTGTTTTTCTTTGTTACATAGAAAAAACCGGTATCTGCAGTTGATAAAAGCTTGATCTTAATGGTTGCTGCTTTAGCCATAATGTAAGAACCCTATTTATACTGAAAAAATATTATCTTGTTATCAAAACTTATTTCTGATGTCATCAGATTTTCCAGCAACACTACGGATGTTCTCAAAAAAGTCAAGAGCTGATTAATTTTCTCATAAGTTGGACAAACACCAGAGTGACATATAAACTAAAAAAAACAGCCATAGCTATTGAAAAACCGAAAGGATTAAAGATATCCATGGATTTTCCGATAACGGTCGGCCCGATAAGCATACCAATTCCATAGCAAAAAATAAAAGCAGAATTAGCAGCAGCAAGTTCTTGTCCCTTGAGACGTGCCCCTAGATGTGCAAGGCCGATTGTATAAAGGCTCGCTGATACACCACCAAGAAGGAACAGATCAAGCATCAGAATCCATGGATATTGAATGATCCATGGTACCATGAAAGTTCCCACAAAACCTAAGATAGCGCAACTTATCAGCGGATAGCGTCGATCTTTGGCATAATCGCTTATAATGCTGATAGGAATTAAGAGGAAAACATTTCCGAGCGCAAGGGTTGCTATAAATTGTGCTGCTTCATTCTCATTATAACCAATGGATAAGCTAAAGGGTGTAATAAGAGTTAATGCGCCCATTTGAATAGCACCGTAAACAAGTACTGCCATCATTGCGCTTGGAACGTGAAAAAGATAATGAAAAAATGGTGTATATTGGCTTTTTTGAAATTCTGGACTTAATTTCCAAGCGGCAAGAATTGGGATAGCAGCCAATATAATAAGACTATAACCAACAGCAAAAGGAATAAATCCTCGTGTTCCCACTTTTGCTAATAGTGTTGGACCTACCGCAAACCCTAATCCTAGGACAATAGCATAAATGGAAAGAACCAAACCCATATGGATTCAAAAAAAAGAATCCTAAAAAACTTAAAGATCCTATGGCCATCATAAATAATATCGTTTTAGAAATGCCTAAGCATAAGGCGATTCGAGAAGTAAAAATAGCTGCAACAATTGTGGCAAATCCACCAACAGTTCCACTATAGCCGATCATACTATTGGAAATACCTTTCTCTGCCATAAGAAGAGAGACAAGTTGTGTTCCTATTCCCAATGCTGTTCCAACGGTGCCAATAGTTACAATAGCTGCAATAATTGCACGCAAAGAATTGTTTTGAGAGTCAAAAGCTTTTTTTTCATGAGAATGGCTTAAGGTACTTTTGTTGATTTAAACAATAAAAAGATGAGATGAAATGAAAGGGAGCCAAAACTATTCTTTGCAGTTTTTCTCATTCCCTGAGTATAAAAAACTGCAAGATTTTTATATGGTTATTATAGAGATAACAATAAAATTTATCCTCTTGTATACTAAAGAAAAAAGATTGTACACATAAAATAATAAAAATATTACATAATATAAGTCATTTCGTAACTTGAATTTATTCATTCTTTTATTATTCATGTTCTATTTAATGGAGGACAAGAAGCTTAATTTTTTCTTTTCCCATAAAAAGTATGCTTTTGTTTTTTTAATTTGTTTTTATGGTAGGATGTCGGTAAAAATTTTATTGGACGAGGTTTTGTTAAGAGTTCAAAGGATAAAGCGCCAGCAAAAGGTTGTACCGTTATAAGTTTTACTTCTACAACATCACTGAGCTGATAGCCTTTATGGCTACGCTGTCCTATAAGAACATGTTGTGCTTCATCAAAATGATAATAATCATTTTTAAGTGTAGAAATATGGACAAAACCATCTATATTGAGTTTATCAAGTGAGATAAAAAGACCTGCTTTTGTAACTCCGGAAATGCGACCTGTAAAAATACGGCCGATTTTATTCGTTAAATAGTGAGCAACAAGCCGATCAATAGTTTCCCTTTCAGCCATCATTGCACGGCGCTCGTATAAAGAAATTTGCGTAGCAATTTCTGCAAGATTTTGTTCTTGTGTATCTGTTAATTGATCATTTCCTAATTTCAGCGTTTTAATGAGTGCTCGATGAATAATAAGATCAGCATAACGACGGATGGGGGATGTAAAATGTGTATAGTTATGTAGGTTTAAACCAAAGTGGCCGATATTTTTTGGATTATACTCAGCTTGAGATTGTGAGCGCAGAATAACTTGGTTGATCAATTCTTTTTGTGGTGTATTCGTCACTTTTGCCAGAATGCTATTAAGGCGCGCTGAGGTAAGTTCGCTTCCGCGGGAGAGTGGTATCCCCAAACTTTGAAGAAAGCTCCGAAGTATTTCTTGCTTAGCAAGAGAAGGTTTTTCATGAATACGATAAATGAGGGGCTGGTGATGTTGTTTTAATGTTTCAGAAGCTGCAATATTGGCTTGTATCATAAACTCTTCAATTAAACGATGCGCTTCTAATTGTGTTTCACTCACAACATCTTTTATGCATCCGTTTTGATCAAGAATAATCTTTTTTTCTGCAATTTCTAATTCTAATGGTTGGCGACGATTTCGCGCAGCTTTAAGGCATGTATAGGCTTCCCATAAGGGTTGCAAAATGCTCTCAAAAAGAGCGGCTGTTTTTTCATTTATATTACCTTCAATTGCTAATTGTACTTCTTGATAAGAAAGCTTGGCTCTTACACGAATCATAGTACGATGAAAACTATGTTTTTGTTTATTACCGTTTGCATCAAAAATCATACGAACGGCTAAAGCTGGTCTTTCTTTTCCTTCACGCAGAGAACATAAATCATGAGAAAGGCGTTCAGGTAACATTGGCACAACGGTATCGGGAAAATAAACAGAATTTCCACGTTTCAATGCTTCTTTATCTAATGCGCTTCCTGTTTTGATATAGTAAGAAACATCTGCAATGGCCACAATAATAATCCAACCATCATTATTTGCTGGATCCTTATCCTTGGTTGCATAAACTGCATCATCATGGTCTTTTGCATCTGGTGGATCAATTGTAATAAATGGTAATTGTCGCCAATCTTCACGATTATCCATATTGGCAGCTTTAGTATGTTTGACTTGCTCAAGAACACTTTCAGGAAAAATATAAGGAATTCCTTTCGAAAGAAGCGCTATCATTGAGAGTGTTTTTTCACTCTTAATATGCCCTAAAACATTCTTTATTTTTGCGCTCTTTAATCCGTAACCAGTATTTTTTTTAATTTCGACTTCAACGAGATCACCAATTTCAATCTTCATTTCTGGAGACATTTCAACAATGAGTTCATTGGTTTTGCGGTCTATAGGATCAAGGCGCCATTGATTATTTTCAAATTTTCGTACAACAGCAAATGCGCTTTTGGGAGATACATCAATTTTACGAATAATTCGTCCCGAATAAGGGGGGCTTGAGCTTTCAGAATTTTTATTTCGAAAAACTTTTACAAGAATATGATCTCCAACACCAATGCTACTTCCTTTTATGTGATGAAAAGAGTGTATTTCAATATTGGGCTTTGGAGAATCTTCCCATTCAAGAGGTTGAGCGATAAAACTTCCATCTTTATCACGTCCGCTAATTTTTACTAAAGTAACAGGAGGTAATTTTTCTTTGTTTATTGCTCTTTTGCGTTGTTTAGATATAAGATTTTTATCCTTCAACTCACGTAATATATCTCTAAGCCAAATATGAGAATCGCCTTTTAAGTTAAAAGCTTCGGCGATTTCTCGTTTACTTGAGTGGTTAGGATTCTCATTTATAAAAGAAAGGATTTCTTCCTTATTGGGAAATTTTTTCCCCTTGAATGAAGAGAGATATTTTATGTTTTTTTCACCTTTAGCCAAAATTTATGTCTCTTTTATTTTTGCTTTTGTTTTAGAAGAAGCTCTTTTTGAAGTTGTTTTTTTACTAGATGCTTTAGCCGATATAAGTTCTAATGCCTCTGGCAGTGTTACACTAATGGGATCTTTATCTTTTGGCAATGTTGCATTAATTTTACCCCAATTGACATAAGGACCATAACGCCCGTTGCGCACGGTAATAGTTCCTCCTTCGGGATGCTCTCCTAATGTTGCCAATGCTGTAGGTGTTGTTCTTCTTTGCTTGGTTTTGTTTTCTTGTTGTTCTGCCAATACTGTAACAGCGCGATTGATACCAATATCAAAAACTTCATCTGCATGAAGAAGGCGCGCAGATTTTCCGTTATGGCTAAGATAGGGACCATATCGTCCAATCGTAGCTGTGATTGTTTTTCCAGTTTCAGGATGAGTGCCAATTTCACGGGGAAGGGATAGTAAAGCCAAGGCTTTATCAAGGGTTACGTTTTCTGCCTGCCATTCTTTTGGTAGTCCTGCACGCTTAACTTCTTTGCTTTCACCAAGTTGAATATAGGGACCAAACCGACCATTACGAAGAGAGATATCTTTTCCTGTTTCAGGGTCAATACCAAGGATAACAGGTTCATCATTGCGCACAGCTTCATTCTCTTCTCCAGTATCTGTACCGAGTTGGCGTGTGTACTTACATTCGGGATAATTAGAACAGCCAACAAAAGCACCATAACGACCGAGTTTTAATGATAATTGACCATTTTTACAAAGAGGACAGGAACGCACATCACTTCCATCTTCACGTTCAGGAAAGGCGAGAGGTGCTAATGTTACATTTAAAACATCAAGAACATTGGTTATACGGAGTTCTTGGATATTGCTAATAGATGCATTAAATCCATCCCAAAAATCTCGCAATACGTCTTTCCAAGAAAGTTTTCCATCAGAGATAAGATCCAGCTTTTCTTCAAGATCTGCTGTGAAACCATATTCTACATAGCGATTAAAAAAATTTTCAAGAAAGGCTGTAACAATACGTCCCTTAGCATCGGGAATAAGCTTTCGTTTATCAATTACAATATATCCACGGTCACACAATGTCGCCAATGTGGAGGCATAAGTTGAAGGACGACCAATTCCTAACTCCTCAAGCTTTTTAATTAATGAAGCTTCAGAATAACGAGAAGGGGGCTCTGTGGTATGCTGTACAGATTCAACTTTTTCTTTTGTAAGTGCTTCACCAGTGTTTATTTGTGGTAAACGTGTTGTTTCATTTTCTTCATTATTTTCTTCGTCTCGTTGATCGGTGTAGACGGAAATAAAGCCATCAAAGCGAATAACAGATCCTGTTGCTCGTAGATTTGCACGGTTTTCTCCTTGCTGTGCTTCAATTTCAACAGTTGTGCGTTCAATTTCAGCAGAACGCATTTGGCTGGCAATAGCACGCTTCCATATCAACTCATAGAGCTTTGCTTGATCGCTATCGAGAAAATTACGGACTTGACTAGGATTGCGTTGAAAATCTGTTGGACGGATCGCTTCGTGTGCTTCCTGTGCATTTTTTGCCTTTGTTGAATAAAAACGTGGTTTTTCAGGAATATAGTCTTTACCGAAAGTTTCATGAATAACTTTTCGTGCTGAATCAATAGCCTCTGGTGCTATTTGCACACCATCGGTACGCATATAAGTAATAAGCCCTGCCGTTTCACCATTAATTTCAATACCTTCATAAAGCTTTTGGGCAATTTGCATAGTGCGAGAAGCTGAAAATCCTAATTTTGAAGAAGCTGCTTGTTGTAGTGTGGAGGTTGTAAATGGAGGAAAAGGATTTCTCTTTGTAGGTTTTGCTTCAACACTGAGTGTATGATATTGGGCTTTCTCCAACATAAAGCGAATTTGGTCTGCTTGTTCTTGAGATTGAATATCAAGCTTGCCTATTTTTCTTTGATTAAACATTGTCAATCTTGCTTGGAAACTATCATTTCGGATGGTTTTTAATTGTGTTGTAACGGACCAATAATCTTCTTTGATAAAATGTTCTATTTCTGATTCACGATCACAAATAATACGCAAAGCAACCGATTGAACGCGTCCTGCTGAACGTGCACCAGGGAGTTTCCGCCATAAAACAGGTGAAAGTGTAAAACCAACGAGATAATCAAGTGCGCGACGTGCAAGATAAGCATCTACAAGTGATGTATCAATATCACGTGGATTGTTCATAGCATCAAGCACAGACTTTTTGGTGATGGCATTGAAGACAACTCTTTTAATAGGTTTATCTTTTAAAACTTTTTTTTGACGAAGAACATCTAGAATATGCCATGAAATAGCCTCACCTTCACGATCAGGGTCTGTTGCTAATATAAGGCTATCGGCTTCTTTAACGGCTTTTGCTATTTCATTTAAACGTTTAGCGGCAGAAGAATCTATATCCCATTTCATAGAAAAATCTTGATCCGGTAAAACAGAACCATCTTTTGCAGGTAAATCACGAACATGTCCAAATGATGCAACAACTTTGTATTGAGACCCAAGATATTTATTAATTGTTTTTGCTTTTGCTGGAGATTCAACGATAACGATATTCATAATTTTACCCAAATATTGAAATAAAAAATTTTTTTATAAACGCCTTTTACACGAATAGCTAATGACAATTGCTTAAGAGCACATAAAAAAATATTAGTCGTATAAAAAACGTGAATATTGCACAACTTATGATTGTTATTATTAGAATACACCCTATATAGAATTGCACGATTTAATTTCCACTGTTATTACAAAAACATACGGCGAAATACTAAGATAACGTCTATTGAGAGGTAGGAGGGGAAATGCTCAAGGATAGAGGATTATGTTTATAAATCATTTAAAAGTTATCCAATATATTACAGACATGTCTAAGCAAATGAATCAGATGGCGCGTCAGGCGCATAGTCCGCTTTTAGCATTGCTTTTGGATATGGTTGCCAAAGAAGGTCAAAGCATTATTAATAGTGCTGAGGCTCTTGGGGAAGATCAAGATTCGACAATGACACACAACCATCAGAGTGTCGAATAAGCTTTCCAGCAAGTTCGAGTTCTACCAACAAGAGGTAGAGAGTTGGAAGTGGAGCACCTGTGTGGGTACTGAGTGTGTCTAAATCGATTGGCGTTGTTGAAAGAGCGGAGAGAACTGCTGCACGTGCTGCATCATCACCTGCTAAAGAGAGGTC
This sequence comes from Bartonella sp. TS82HLJMH, assembly GCF_042193495.1. NCBI lineage: Bacteria > Pseudomonadati > Pseudomonadota > Alphaproteobacteria > Hyphomicrobiales > Bartonellaceae > Bartonella > Bartonella sp. TS82HLJMH. Next base: position 17,420 of record NZ_JBHILU010000007.1, read on the forward strand.
ACTATTTTTTTCGTCTGCTAAATTAAAATTCTCCTTTTCAAGTTGTAAAGAGGATGGTTCCTCAAAAAAATTGAGTTGCGAATTTGGAAGCGGTGAAATTAATGGCGTAAGTGTTTCTATAATGTCAGAAGGATGTGTGGTGAGTAGAGCACCGTCCTTGATAAGATTGTTTGTACCAACAGATCTTGGATCAAGTGGTGAACCGGGAATGGCAAAAATTAACCGTCCCATTTCAGCTGCTTGACGTGCGGTAATTAAGGACCCTGAGCGCAGGGCTGCCTCTACAACCAAGAGACCAAGTGATAGAGCTGCAATAATACGGTTTCTTCTTGGAAAATCGATAGCACGGGGCTTCCAAGAAATGGGCATTTCGCTGATGATGGCTCCGCCGTTGGCGATGATATCTTCATGCAACCTTTTATTTTCAGGAGGATAGATATGATCAATTCCCCCAGCCATGACTGCAACAGTTCCTGTTTTTAAACTTGCTTGATGCGCAACGCTATCAATTCCACGAGCGAGCCCAGAAATTGTTACAAAGTCTGCTTCTCCGAGAAAACGCGCAAATTGAGCCGTAAGCTTTTTTCCAGCAGCTGAAGCATTTCGAGAACCTATAATTCCAATAGAAGTTTTTTGAAAAATTGAAACATTACCTTTGATAGCAATAAGCGGCGGAGGAGCTTCTGTAATCTTAAGAAAAGCTGGATAATCTGGTTCTCCCATACCGATAAACCGAACACCTAATCTTTTAGCTTTTTGTATTTCTTTTTCTGCATCTTCTAAGCTTGCTATTTTAATAGATACAGAACCACCACCTTTTTTGCTAAGCTCTGGCAGCGCTGCCAGAGCAGCTTCTGCTGTTTTATAATGATCAATGAGATTACGAAAACTAACAGCTCCAATATTTTCACTACGCAACAACCGTAACCAATTTAGACGTTGACGATCAGTGAGCAGGATTCCTTTATTTATCCCCGTTTTGAGTCCCAATCTTACTTTCTTCCCCAATTAATAATCTACCGATATTTGCGTAATGCTTTATATACACAAATATGCTCATCACAATCAGCATAAAATAGAAATAAGGATCGGAAAAGTAAAAAACAAATATCGCAGTTATAACAACAGAAACGAGTGCGGATAATGAAGAATAGCGTGTGAGTAGAAAAATCGTTATCCATACAATAATAAAAATAATTGCTGCAGGCCAATAGATTCCTAAGCAGACCCCTAGATAGGTAGCAACACCTTTGCCGCCTTTAAATTTAAGCCATATGGGGAAAAGATGTCCTAAGAAAACAAAAAAACCTGCTAGAGAAACAAGGATACTGTTGTCTAGCGGATCACTAAAAAACTTTATAACGAAAACAACGATAGTTCCTTTCAACATATCACAAAGAAGAGTTAGAGCAGCAAGCTGTTTATTTCCTGTTCGTAAAACATTTGTAGCTCCAATATTGCCGGAACCAATTGTTCTCACATCGCCAAGTTTGGCTAATCTCGTAAAAAGAAGACCAAATGGAATCGAGCCAATGAGATAAGATATGAGGAAAATAAACCATGGAGTGGACTGAAAAAATATTTCTGCTTTATTCATTAAGAATCTCATTAAGTTTGTTGATCAAGTTTAAAAACGGTTTTCCCTTTCACAAAGGTCTGGAGCACGCGTCCTTGAAAACGTGCATTCTCAAAAGGGGTATTTTTTGAACGTGAATAGAGCTTCTCTTTCGAAACAACCCATGGTTCTTCAAGATCAACCACAATAAGGTCTGCATGAGCACCTTTCTTCAGTGTTCCTGCATTGAGTCCAAAGAGCTTTGCAGGCGCTGTTGACAAAAGTTCAGTTATCCGTAGAAGAGATAGGCTCTCATCATGATAAAGGCGTAAGGCTGCACTCAATAAGGTCTCCATACCAATAGCGCCAACCGCCGCGTCATTAAATGGTAAATGTTTTGTATCTTTACTCTGAGGATCATGAGAAGAAACAATAACATCTATAGTCCCATCCTTTATTGCTTCAATCATTGCTATACGGTCTTCTTCTGTACGCAATGGGGGCATTAAGCGAAAAGAGGTGCGATATTCACCAATGTCATTTTCATTGAAAGATAAATGATTAATAGATACACCAGCTGAAATTTTCTCACTGCGTTTTTTACCTAAACGAAGTGCATCAGCAGAGAGTGCTGTTGATATTTGAGCGGCATGATAGCGTGTTTGCGTTAATACTGCTAATCGCAGATCTCTTTCAAGTGGGATAACTTCTGCTTCGCGGGGGATGCCAGAAAGACCAAGCCAACTGGCGAGCAGTCCTTCATTCATCACACCTTGGCCTGTAAGATCTTTATCTTGCGTTTCATGCATCAATGGAACATCAAAATCACGTGCATAAGTCATTGCACGTCGCATAACAGATGAACTTTGAAGCGTTTTTTGTCCTTCACAAAAGGCAACAGCTCCTGCATCTTTTAGTAAACCAAATTCCGCTATTTGCTGTCCGTTGAAACCTTGTGTGATTGCAGCAACGGGATAAATATTGACCGATGACTTTTCTTGTACTGTATGCCTAATAAATTCAACAAGTGCTACATTATCAATGATTGGACGCGTATCTGGCATCATGAGGAAAGAAGTAATACCACCGGCGGCGGCGGATTGACTTGTTGATGCGATTGTTTCACAGTCTTCATTCCCTAATTCTCTAACAAAAACGCGCGCATCAACAAGTCCAGGGAGAATTGCTTTGTTTTGTGCGTTAACAATTTCTGCTTCGTCAGGAAATCCCTGATTCAGAGCTTCTTTTCCAGCGGCTATAATCCGTCCATTTTCAACAATAACTGTACCAATTTCATCGATTGCGCGCGAAGGATCAATAATACGAGCATTTTGAAAAACAATTGGTTTTATCATTTTTTCTCTCCTCTGATCTTTGCGCGTGAATCTAATAAAGTCTCCATAACCGCCATACGCACTGCAATTCCCATTTCTACTTGTGTATGAATCATACTTTGTGGTCCATCTGCTATGTCAGATGCAATCTCTACACCACGATTTATTGGTCCAGGATGCAGAATAATGGAATCATTTTTGGCATAGGCTAAATTTTCTTTATGTAAGCCAAAATAATGGAAATATTCATGCGTAGAGGGAATAAAAGAGCCTGTCATCCGTTCATGCTGTAAGCGCAACATCATGATAACGTCAGCATTTTTAAGACCTTCTTTCATCGTGTTAAAAACCTCAACACTCATATGAGCGATTTCTGCGGGTAAGAGTGTTGAAGGAGCAACAACACGAACACGAGCACCCAAAGCATTGAGACTCAGGATATTGGAACGGGCAACACGTGAGTGTAAGATATCTCCACAAATCGCAACAGTTAATCCTTCAATACGACCTTTTTCCCTTTTAATGGTTAAAGCATCTAATAAAGCTTGGGTTGGATGTTCATGAGCACCATCACCCGCATTAATGACACAACAATCAACTTTTTGCGCTAATAAAGCTGCCGCTCCTGCACTGTTATGGCGAAAAACCAGTATATCTGGCTTCATCGCATTGAGAGTTGTAGCTGTATCAAGTAATGTTTCTCCTTTTTTTACAGATGAGTTGCCAATCGCAAGACTCATCACGTGTGCACCTAGCCTTTTACCGGCTAATTCAAAAGAAGATTGTGTTCGCGTAGAGGCTTCAAAAAAGAGATTAATTTGAGTCCGTCCATGTAAAGTAGATTTTGTTTTATCAATTTTGTTAGAAAGGATAACATTTGCTTCTGCACGATCAAGCAATGTATTAAGATCTTGTACACTCAGATCTTTAATAGCTAAAAGATGTTGATGAGGGAAAAGTGGAAAAAAATTATCTTGAATCATAGCATTCTTCTTTATCTCTCTCTAAACAGGTTAAACAAGCATTTGTTTGAATATGATAAATGTTTCTTAACTCTAAAAAGACAAATAGTCTATGATATGAATGGTTTGAATGTAGGAATATACCTATGAGTGCTGTATCTGCGCAAAATAATCGTCGAAAAAATACATTTCTTAGCGATACGCTTATGTTTCGTATTGCCTCTACTTTGCCTAAGTTTTTGTTAGCAAGTTTTGAAGAAATAGGAGATTTTGCAGCGAGTCGAGAAGCATGGAAACTCTCTTGCTTGGCGAATCATTATAAGCCTTTATTATGTTATAATGATGAATGGGGGCAACCAACGGAAAAATTAGAGATCCATTCTTCCTATCAAGCTCTTCAACAATATTCTAGACAAGCAGGTTTGGTTACCTCACTTTGGGAAAATACGAGCTCAGAAAATGGAGTACGCTATCAAGCGCGTGCGATTCGTTTAGCTTTATCTGCTGGTTTAGAAACAGGACATTTGAATGAAGTTATCATAACGAGCGCAGCTATTGCTGTTTTAATTAGTGATATTGAGCTCTTCAAAAAATGGCAAAATGTACTTTTATCACGCCAATATGATTCCTCATCAAAGCCTATTCATCATAAAAAGGCTGCTTCTCTAACTTGTGCATTTGATGATATTGAAAAATACGCCTTTAATTTTCCAAGTGTTAAGAAGATTTCTTTCGATGAAAGTATGGAACGTGATCTATATCGTTTAAATGTTGTAAAAACCAATGTTATTAATCCTACTGCTGACGGATATCTTGTTAGTGCAGATTTAAATGGTCATTTAAGTTGTTTTTTTATTCCACGCATACAAGAAAATGGCGCATTAAATGGATTTATATCGATTCGTCATTTAATTCAGCGTTCTGGAGAACTTTTAACACCAGAGGGGGTTGTTGATTTCCAAGGCAGTTATGGTTGGCTTTTGGGAAATGTTGGAGAAGGGCTTAAAGTTATTAAAGATATCGAGACGATGATGCGTTTCGATCAATCAGTCATATCGGCAGGTGTTTTGCGAGCGGCTCTTCAATTTGGCATAGATTTTTTCCGGAAAAAAATGCCCAATCAACCTTTACCACCACTGACAGAACGTATTTTTGCAGATATTGCATTAGATATAGCTGCTTCACAAGCATTGGTTTTGCGTTTAGCGAGAGCATTTGACAATGCAGCAAATGACCGTTCTGAAGCAGCTTTTGCCCGCATTATGACACCTATTATTGCTTATCACGTAAGTCAATTGGTTGTGCCTATTATTGGCGAAATTATTGCACAACTTGGTATTGAAAGTTTTATAGAGAATAATCCATTATCACAAATGTTGCATAATGGGCCTGCACGAATTGTGAGAAATAGTTCTGCTAATCAATTGGTAAAGGATGCCATTCTTATTGCTGAAAAAGCACCGGGCCTATTTCAGAAATTGTTAGAAAAAATTGCTCTTGATATTGGACCAGCGGGACCACGAGCAATTGAAATTATTAAGTCAGCAGGTGATATGGCATCAGCAAATGAAGGTGCAGGAAGGTTTTTTGTTGAACAGGTAGCCTATGCAGCAGCAGCAGCAGCATTACGTTCTATAGATATAGAACATGTTGCAAATGCCTATATGGAAAGCCGCCTTGGGGGACAATGGAGATCTTCCTACGGGATGCTTATTGCACGATATAATGCAGGGCATTTGCTCAATGTCCTCTATCCTTCCATATGATGAAAGTTTTGAATTCTATTGAGAGCACCTTGCAATATAAACGCAGCGGCTGCCGAATCAATTCGGTGTGCTCTTTTAGCGCGCGATACATTCATTTCTAGAAGAGAACGTTCTGCAGCAATTGTTGACAAACGTTCATCCCAAAAAACAAATGGAATTTTTGTATAAGCTTTCATATTGCTCACAAAAGCTCTGGTTGCTTGAACACGAGAGCCGCTGCTTCCATTCATGTTAAGGGGTAAGCCAATGATAATAACGCCTACATTTTCACGGTCAAAAATTTTAATAAGTGTGTAAGCATCTTCTGTAAATTTTTTTCGCTGTAGTACAGGACGCGGATTTGAGACAGTCAGCCCCATATCAGAAACCGCAATTCCGATAGTTTTTGTCCCTAAATCTAAGCCTGCTATTGTTTGTCCAGGCAAAAGATGTGTCATAACTTCGTTTATATTAATAACGGTCATAAGGATATAATGCGTTTTTTAATGTTTCAGATCTAGTGGTTATATTCTTTATTCATGTTACCTAATATTCTTGCGCTTGCAAGCTCAGCCTTGTATAGCCAGAATAAAGATTAATAAAAACAGAAAGGTGTAAGTAGTATGTCTGTTGATCAAGAGACCGTCAAGCGGGTCGCACATTTAGCGCGGATTGCTATCCACGATGATGAGATAGAACCTGTGACAAAAAAAATCAATGCTATTTTAGGTTTTGTAGACCAATTGAATGAAGTTGATGTCAGTGGAGTTGAGCCATTAACATCTGTGATGCCGATGACTCTACGAATGCGTGAAGATAGTGTTACAGATGGCGATAAAGCAGCAGATATTGTAGCCAATGCCCCTGTTACAGAAGAAAATTTTTTTCTTGTCTCAAAAATTGTTGAGTAACTTTATTATATTTTTGAATATTTGAGAACCAATATGACTGATTTAACAACCCTCACAATTGCGCAAGCTCGTGATTCTCTAACAAAGAAAAATCTCAAAGCAACAGAATTAACGGAAGCTTATTTACAAGCAATAGAATCAGCTAATCCAATTTTGAATGCTTATGTAACAATAACAGCAGAACAGGCAATGAAAATGGCTGCTGAATCAGATAGTCGCTTAGCGAGAGGGCAGGGAGGGCTTTTAGAAGGAATCCCTTTGGGGATTAAAGATCTTTTTGCGACCTATGGTGTTCATACTCAAGCCTGTTCACATATCCTTGATGGTTTTAAACCACATTATGAATCAACTGTCACGGCTAATTTATGGCAAGACGGTGCTGTAATGTTAGGAAAACTTAATATGGATGAGTTTGCTATGGGCTCATCTAATGAAACATCATATTATGGTCCCGTTATTAATCCGTGGAGAAAAAAAGGCTCGGATGAAAAACTCGTACCTGGTGGTTCTTCGGGAGGATCTGCTGCCGCTGTTGCTGCACAAATTTGTGCTGGTGCAACTGCAACCGATACAGGTGGCTCAATACGTCAACCAGCAGCTTTTACTGGAACTGTAGGAATAAAGCCAACTTATGGACGTTGTTCACGGTGGGGCGTTGTTGCATTTGCTTCATCCCTTGATCAAGCTGGACCTGTTGCCAGAGATGTTCGTGATTGTGCTATCTTACTAAGATCAATGGCCTCTTTTGATGAAAAAGATTCTACTTCCGTAAATTTACCAGTTCCTGATTATGAAAGTTATCTTGGTCAATCAATTAAAGGAATGAAAATTGGTATTCCAAAAGAATATCATATGGATGGAATGTCTCCAGAAGTTATTGAGCTTTGGCAAAAAGGCATAAGTTGGTTAAAAGAAGCAGGAACTGAGATTAAGAACATTTCTTTGCCTCATACAAAATATGCTCTACCTTCTTATTATATTATAGCTCCTGCAGAAGCCTCTTCTAATTTAGCGCGTTATGATGGTGTGCGTTTTGGTCTACGCGTGCCTGGAAAAGACATCATTGAGATGTATGAAAACACGCGCTCTGTTGGTTTTGGTGATGAAGTCAAGCGACGTATTTTGGTTGGGACTTATGTTCTTTCATCTGGTTATTATGATGCCTGTTATCTAAGAGCTCAAAAAGTAAGAACACTCGTAAAACGTGATTTTGATCAATGTTTTGCTTCAGGCATTGATGCTATTCTGACACCAGCAACACTAACACCTGCCTTTGGTATTGCTGATGAAAAAATAAAAAATGATGCTGTAGCAATGTATCTTAATGACATTTTTACGGTACCCGTTAATATGGCTGGTTTACCAGGAATCTCTGTTCCTGCAGGTCTGTCATCAAATGGTTTGCCTTTAGGATTGCAATTGATTGGTAAACCTTTTGCTGAAGAAGTCATTTTTCAGATAGCGCACATTATTGAAAAAGAAGCAGGGATATTCAGTGCAGAAAAATGGTGGATGTAATAATCAAACTTCACAAAGGAGCATTTCTCATTGAGGATGAGAAATGCTTTTTTAAAAGGTGGAGGGATGAACTCTATTTCCTCAATTCGTAGTCTTTATCCACCAAGATAGGCTTCTTTAACACGCGAATCAGAGAGCATAGTTTTACCTTCACCGTGAAATAAAATATGTCCTACCTCTAAAATATAAGCATAGTCAGCTATAGAAAGCGCTGCAAATGCATTTTGTTCAATAAGAAGAACAGTTTTCCCCATCTCATTAATTTTTCGAATAATAGAAAAAATTTCTCGAACGAGAAGCGGTGCCAACCCCAACGATGGTTCATCTAATATGACCATATCAGGATTGCTCATGAGTGCACGACCCACAGCAACCATCTGTTGTTCACCACCTGACATTGTTCCTCCCAACTGTTTTGCTCTTTCACGTAGACGCGGAAAAAGATCGAATATCCATTCAATATCACGGGAAATTCCCTGCTTATCATGACGAATATAAGCGCCTAGATGAAGATTCTCTAAAACAGTGAGATGGGGCATGATACGTCGTCCTTCAGGACTTAGAGCAATACCTAATCGCAAAATCTCTTCTGGTGATTTTTTAATAATAGATTTGCCATTATAGGTAATTTTTCCATAAACAGAGCGATTAAGTCCTGTAATAGAACGTACAATACTACTTTTTCCAGCACCATTGGCTCCAATTAAAGTGACAATACTTCCCTTTTTTATGGACATAGAAAGATTTTGGACAGCTTTAATGGCGCCATAATGAACGTAAAGATTTTTTATTTTAAGAATATCCATAAACATCTCCGCCAAGATAAGCTTCAATAACTTTAGGGTTATTACGAATTTCATCTGGTGTGCCATTGGCAATGCAACAGCCATATTCCATAACCAAAATATGTTGGCAAAGCCCCATAACCACTTTCATATCGTGCTCAATAAGAAGAATTGTAAGATCAAAGTCTTTTTGCACTTTTGCTATGAATTTTCTAAGATCTTCACTTTCTTGTGGATTCATGCCAGCAACAGGTTCATCAAGAAGAAGCAATTTGGGCTTTGTGGCTAACGCGCGTGCAATTTCTAGACGTCGTTGCACACCATAAGGTAAAGCTGTTGCCGATTGATTGGCAAGGTGATCAAGTTGTAGCTGCTCAAGGAGCTCCAAGGAATTTTTATAAACCTCCTTCTTTTCTTTCATTGCTTTTGAAAAAAATAGAGCTGAAGAAAACCAAGGATATTTTTGTCGAACATGCGCTCCTACCATAACATTCTGCAAAACCGTTAACCCTGAGAAAAGACGAATATTTTGAAATGTTCTGGCAATATGGCGTCTACAGATAATATAAGGAGGCGCTCCAGAAATTTTTTGCTCATCAAAAATAATGATGCCGCTTGTAGGGGCATAAAATCCAGAAATCATATTGAAAACTGTTGTTTTTCCAGCACCATTGGGACCAATTAATCCAGTAATACTTCCTCGTTTAATTGCCATATTAATATTATTTACAGCAATTAATCCGCCAAAACGCATTATAATATTATTGAGTGAAAGGATGGTGTCGTTCATAGTCTTCCCTCAGTATTAGAAAGCTTTTTGCGTGTCAAAAAGCTATAAATTCCATTCCATGAGAATTCTCGTTGTCCCATCAACCCCTTTCTCCAAAACAAGATAATTACAAGCAATAAAAGAGAAAAAACAACCATGCGAAGTCCTGGTGTTTCTGGAATATGTATAAAACCTAAGTCAAATGGACTTTCAATAATACGAAGCCATTCAAGCATAACTGTAATAATAATGCTGCCAATAATGCTTCCTGTAATTGAACCGAGACCACCAGCAACTACAATCATCAAAATATTAAAAGTTAGAAGAAAATTAAACATTTTGGGATCAATGGTTGAAATAAGAGCAGCCATTAATGCTCCACCTATACCTGCAAAAAACGCTCCAACAGTAAAAGAAAAACTACGGTAGAAAAAAGCGTTAATTCCCATAGTTTTTGCAGCAATTTCATCATCACGAATAGCACGTAATACGTTACCAGTATTGCTTTGCAGTAAAAGGATAGTAAAGAGAACTGTAAATGCTAACCAACCATAGTTCCACCATAATGTTGCATTTTGAGGTATTCCCTTGATACCTAAAGAGCCATTTGTAAGCGATGTTGCGTTCGTAATGACAATGCGAATAATTTCTGCAAAACCCAATGTTGCAATTCCAAGATAATCACCACCAAGACGTAATATTGGCAAAGCAATCAATAAACCTACAACTGCAGCACATATACCACTTATAACAACAGCGACAAAAAAAGGTAATTGTAGATGATACAATGGTTCAGCGATAGGCTCCAGAATCCACATCATTTCTTTTTGTTCAGGGGAAAGAAGTAAAATTGCGCAAACATAAGCACCAATAGCCATAAATCCAGCATGTCCAAGAGAAAACATACCTGTGAAACCGTAAATCAAATTAAGCGAAATTGCCAATATCGCATTAATAGCAATCAGATTTATGATACGAAGCGTATAGTCATTAAAATGGCTATCAGCATAAAATAAAAAACCTATGAAAACTAAAACACTTATACAAGATAAAACAGTTGTCACTGACTTTGCCATTAGATTTTCTCCTGATTTTTTTTACCCATTAATCCTGTGGGCAATATCAATAAAATCAGAATCAATAAAATGAAAGCGAAGGCATCTCGATATCCAGATAGCGCGGGAAAAAATGCGATAATCATAATTTCAATAAACCCTAATAACAATCCTCCCAACATTGCTCCTGGTATTGAACCAATACCTCCGATAACAGCAGCGATAAATGCTTTGAGACCAGGAAGAACGCCCATATAAGGCTGAATTTGAGGATAACGTAAAGACCACATAATACCTGCTATAGCAGCAAGAGCTGAGCCTATTCCAAATGTAAATGCAATAACTTTATTGACAGACACACCCATCAAACGTGTCGTTTCAATATCATGGGAGATTGCACGCATAGCAAGACCCGGTTTTGTTTTATGGATAATCCATAAAAGCAAAACAATAAGAATCAATGACACAACTGGAACGATCAGAGACATGGGAGCAATTCTAATGATACCATCTGCTCCTGATCCTAAATGCCATAAAAATGGTGTTACAAGGAAATCTGGTTGTTTTACACCTTTCGGAACACCACTAAAGAGTACAGTAGAAAGATTTTCAATAAAAAAAGAAACACCAATTGCACCGATAAGTGCCGAGATACGCGGAGCATGGCGTAGAGGTTTATAGGCAAGTTGATCAACAATAATACCCACTGCACTTGTAATAAAAATGGAAAAACAAAGAGCTAAAACCCAAATCGGGGTGAAATCTTGTGGAGAAATTTTAAAATAATAAACAAAACCTAACGCAAGGATTAAAAAAACAGCAATCCAATAAATTGAAGGGCGCCTTTTAAACCCTATAAAGACCGAATAATAAATAAGAGCCGCGAGAAACAAAAGAAGAAGTGCTGCCCAAGCAGGCATAAAGCTAATTGTGGAAAAGAAAACAAAATATGCTCCCAGCATAAAGATATCACCGTGAGCAAAATTAATGAGTCTCAGTATACCGTAGACCATGGTGTAACCAATAGCGATAAGCCCATAAAGAGATCCCAATGCCAGTGCATTAAAAAAATACTGGATGAACATTTCAGTGCTCATCTCTCATCCTTCCACATTTATTAATTTACATAGGATAACAAGAAATTTTTAAGTTTTTGGTTGAGAAAAAGATCCTCAACCAATTCTTGCATTTTAATAAGTAAAACTTTTTAATTAAAAAGCAGGCTTAACTTCTTCTAAATAAACACGTTTTCCATCCTGTATTTTAATGATACCAATAGGAATCTTAGGGTTATGATTTTCATCCATTGACATATCACCGAAGGGGGTTTGAAAATCTTTTAATTTGCTAAGAGCGATAGTAATTTTTTCACGATCAGTGCTACCAGCATTTTCAATAGCCTTCATGAACATCATATAACTCGTATATCCCAAAACAGAATTAATATTCGGCTCTTTGTCGGGATACTCTTTTTTCCATTCTGCTGTGAATTCTTGCGCAGCTACTGACATATTTGGCATATCCTCACTATAGGGAAGTGTCGTATGTAAGAAACCTTCTGCAGCTTTTCCTGCAATCGCAATGGTTTCTGGATTATCCATAGCATCTCCACCCATAATTTGAAACTTTGCTCCTAATTCTCGTGCTTGTTTCATAATGATAGCACCCTCAGAAAAGTAAGATGGAATGAATAAGATATCAGGTTTTTGCGCGATAATTTGCGTAAGAACAGCTGAAAAATCCTGATCTCCGGAATTATAGTTTAAATTTGAGACAACTTCACCACCTAATTTTTTGAAAGCACGCATAAAATAGCTTGCAAGACCAATGGCATAATCGTTTGAAATATCTTTGAGAATAGCTGCTTTTTTTGCGTGTAAAGTTTGGCTTACATAAGTCGCGATTCCTACCCCTTGATAGGAATCAATAAAACAAGCGCGGAAATAATATTTTTTGCCCTGTGTAACAAGAGGACTCGTTGAGGAAGTTGCAATGGTTGGAGTCTTTGCTTTTTCAGATATTTCACCACCTGCCAACGAAAGCGAGGAACCATAGCTACCAATAATTCCACTTACTTTTTCACTTGCTGTTAAACGCATAACAGCATTAGCCGCTTCTACTTTATCAGATTTATTATCAATAATAACAAGTTCCACTTTACGTCCTAAAATTTCTGGAATTTTTTTATGGGCTAATTCTATACCTCTAATTTCAAGCTGACCTCCAAATGCATTTTGACCACTTAATGGAAGATAAACACCAATCTTGATAGGTTCACTTGCATAAACATTTGCTGTAAATGCCATGAATGCTGTGATTGTCGTAAGGATTTTCTTCAATTGCATTGCGCATTTTCCTTAATTGAATTGTTATTTTTTCACCTTATATTGAACTTCTTCATCATGCAAGTTACACATATTATGAAAATATCATTATGTAAAAAAACCTTTCATATAACCTCTTTTGTAAGGCACTTCTTGTAAGATATATAAAGCTTACAATCAAATAGTTTTATAAATATTCATATTGATATTCTCTGACATTAACATAGAAGATACGACAATATGGGGAAATCTTATCTTGGGGCTTGCGTGTTGATACAAGAGCAATGTTTACTAAAACCTAGAGAATCAATATCGTACAATTTATAAGCTACAGGATCACGTTATTATGACGAGTAAGGATGCATTAAAAGATTGTCCCCTATCTGAAGATGGTATAGGTGCTTGTGGAGAGATTATCGAAGTCAGTGGTGTCATTAAGTGGTTTGATGGTAGTAAGGGGTATGGATTTATTGTACCTGATTTACCTCATTTCCCCGATATATTATTGCATGTTACGGTAATGCGAAGGGATGGTTTTCAAACAGCTTTGGAGGGAGCGAAAGTTATTTGTGCTGTGGAAAAAACTGAAAGAGGGTTAAAGTGCGTTCAGGTGAAATCTATAGATTGTTCTTCAGCAATTCATCCATCAGAAGTTCCAGCCCGTACCCATGTTGTTGTTACTCCAGAAAGTGGACTAGAACGTGCAATTGTTAAATGGTTTAATCGTGACAAAGGATACGGTTTTCTTAGCCGTGGGCAAGGAACAGAAGATATTTTTATTCATATGGAAACGTTGCGCCGTTTTGGTTTAGCAGAGCTTCGTTCCGGCCAAGTTGTTCTTGTGCGTTTTGGTAAAGGAGAAAAAGGTTTAATGACAGCAGAGATTTATCCGGATATAGGCATTCCTTTAGCTACGCATTGAATTTCACGAATGAAAACAGTATGTTTTCTATGTTTTTAAAGGTGGTTATTCCGTAAATTGCTATAGAAGTAGATTTTTAAAGAAAATATGGCTCTAGTGAATCCATAAACCAAATGGAGAAAGTTACGCGTATTCCATTGAAAGAAATTAGAAAACAATAAGGAAGTAATCCTCTTATTTTTTTGACTTTTAAACTCTGGTACTTTTTATTTTAGAAACAAAATTTAAAATTTTTCTGTGGTGGAGACAAGAATGTTAAAGCCTTTTAAAAAGGGGTATATTGTTTTATTGGTAATGCTTTTTATGTTAGAAATGCGTGTTGTTGTAGCAAAAAAGCCCATAGAGATTCCTGTTCATCCAATTCCTTTAGAAATACATACAAAGCAAGGTACGGTTTTTTATAAGGTAGAGATTGCTTTTACGCCGTCTCAAGCAGCAGCTGGTTTAATGTATCGGACTGATTTTCCACGTGATCGTGCAATGCTCTTTAAGCAACTAAAAAGTTCTCAATCGGGAGATGAACAGAAAATTTTTATGTGGATGGCAAATACACCTTTACCTTTAGATATGATTTTCCTAAACTCTGAGGGAGTTATTGTATCGATTGTTGAAAACACTTCTCCATTTTCGACAAATACCATTTCATCAGAAGTTCCTGCAGCTTTTGCACTTGAGATTAACGCTGGTGAAGTTTCTGAAAAAAAGATACAAAAAGGGCAACGTGTTATTCATCCTGTACTTTGTGGAAAGTGCAATAAAAAATGACCGCTGAAGATATTCGTTTTTTTGAATATAATGGTTTGCGATTTGCTTATCGAGAAGAAGGGCAGGGCGCACCTGTTTTGTTGATCCATGGTTTTGGATCTTCTGCACGAGTGAATTGGTATGCAACAGGTTGGTTTCGCATTCTCACTGAAGCAGGATATCGTGTTATTGCTCTTGATAATCGCGGTCACGGAGATTCAGTTAAAAGTTATGATCCTGTCTTTTATACACCTCAAGCTATGGCTGGCGACGCAATAAAGTTACTACAGCATTTAGAGTTATCTAAAGCCCATGTTATGGGATATTCTATGGGGGCTCGTATTAGTGCTTTCATGGCTCTTTTGCATCCAACATATGTACACAGCGTTATTTTTGGTGGTTTAGGTATTGGTATGGTAACGGGAGCGGGAAATTGGGAGCCTGTTGCTGAGGCACTTTTAGCAGAAGATATTTCTACCATTACCAATACGCGCGGTTTAATGTTCCGTAAATTTGCAGATCAAACGAAAAGCGATAGGCGTGCTCTTGCTGCTTGTATCATTACATCAAAACAGGAGTTAACGGCGTCTGAAGTTTACAAAATTAAGCAACCTGCACTTGTTGCCGTTGGTTCATTAGATGAAATTGGTGGTGCTGCAGAGCCATTAGCAGCTTTATTGCCTTGTGGTGAAGCTTTATCAATTCCTGGTCGAGATCATATGCTTGCTGTAGGCGATAAAGTTTATAAAAAAGGTGTTATAGATTTTCTTTCTCGTTATCCTATAAGATAAGCATTCTTCATAGGTTTTAGCATTTA
This sequence comes from Bartonella sp. TS82HLJMH, assembly GCF_042193495.1. NCBI lineage: Bacteria > Pseudomonadati > Pseudomonadota > Alphaproteobacteria > Hyphomicrobiales > Bartonellaceae > Bartonella > Bartonella sp. TS82HLJMH. The sequence continues at coordinate 32,861 of NZ_JBHILU010000007.1, forward strand.
TAAAAATACTCAGTATTTTTATCTCGTATAAATTGAAAAAAGCTTATTTAAAAATTTTTCTATTGTGACATAAGTTTTTATAAAAAATGGGAAGAAAAATAAACTCTTATTAGCTTATTTTGTATATTTTTTAGAGATGTAATTTTTCTAAGGTTAGATAATTATACTTTAAAATTTATTAAAAAGAATTATTTTTGAATGATGTAATAATATTTTTTGCTGAAAAATGTAGTTTTAAATAAAAAAAGTATTGTTATTTGTATTTTTTATAAAAAGAAAAAAATTATAAATTATTGATCAATTTTTCTTACGAAGATGCATTCTAAATGCAGATGCTAGAATTGGAGATAAAGTAAAATTATTAAAAATATAAAGTTTTTTGCCATTTTTTAATCTATACGGGTATATTTAATAATGATAGGCTCCTTTTGTAAAAGTTCTTTATGAATGTATAAAGAACGTTGTAAATATATGTAATATTAAGTAAATGTCCAGGTTAAGCTTTTTTACTGACTTTACAGAATCATGGGAGTGTCTTATTTGCGCGACACGCAATTATTTTAGTCGTTTCAAAAAAACAGGAGAGCATAGTGAATGCTGATGAAATAAAAAAACTTGATAATTATTTAAAAAATATATTCCAAAACTCAGCATTACAAGTCAGAGCACGGCCTAAAAAGAGTGATTCTTGTGAGGTTTATATGGGAGATGAGTTTTTAGGCATTATCTATCGAGATGAAGATGAAGATGAGCTCTCCTATAATTTTTCAATGGCTATATTAGATATTGATTTAGAAAATTGATTCGTTATTCATAGTTAAATGAATCTTTTTATCCCATAAGATTTATATAAGTTTTAACGCTTTAAAGCTCGTATGGTTATTTCGTGCAATAATAAGATGGTCATGGATGATAATGCCTAATGCATTTGCTGCATCTTTTAATCTATATGTCATTGTTATATCTGCATCAGAGGGGGTGGAATCGCCAGAAGGGTGATTGTGGACTAAGATAAGTCCTGATGCGGATAACTCTAAAGCTCGAGAAATAACTTCACGAGGATAAACAGGGGTATGATCAATGGTTCCGGTTTGTTGCACCTCATCAGCAAGTAAGCCGTTTTTCTTATCAAGAAACAAAATACGAAATTGTTCACGTGTTTCGTGAGCCATAACAGCTTTACAATAAGCTAACACTTTATCCCATGATGAAAAAATATCGCGTTTAAACAATTGCGCACGAGCAAGACGCCCAGCGACATCTGAAATAATTTTTAAATCAATTGCAGTGGCCGGACCACATCCTGGAATTTCTTGAAGTCGGTGAATATCGGCTCCCAACACATCAGCTAATGAACCAAAATGCGCTATCAAATTTTTAGCTATGGGTTTTGTGTTTGCACGGGGTATTGTGCGAAAAAGCAATAATTCAAGATATTCATAATCTTCAATTGCATTTCCTTTTGACTTTAAATAGCGCTTCCGAAGACGTTCACGATGTCCTTGATAATGTTTATGAAGCTGTGCGTTTTTCTGAGGCTCTTCACTTTTTCTTTCTGATACTGGGGTGAGTGGAGAACTCGATGTTAATGCAAAGTGATTACTTTGAGTATCTTCCTTTTGATTTAATTTTTTAGCCATAACATCTCTACGTTGCGTTAGGTATGCGAATTTGGAATATAAAAAATATTTTTAGGAGATTGTGTAAATATTTCACACCCTTCATTTGTGACACCAATTGTATGTTCATATTGTGCCGTCAGAGAGCGGTCACGGGTAACAGCAGTCCAACCGTCAGATAAAATCTTAACTTGTGGTTTCCCAAGGTTAATCATAGGCTCAATTGTAAACATCATACCTTGTTTTAATTCTATTCCTTCTCCAGGATTTCCATAATGGAGGATGTTGGGTGCATCATGAAAAAGCTGCCCAATACCATGTCCACAAAAATCTTTCACAATTGAGCATCGTTCAGATTCTGCATACTGTTGAATAGCTGCACCAATATCACCTGTGGTTGCTCCAGGCTTAACAACAGCGATTCCTTTCATAAGACTTTCATAGGTTATTTTTAGCAGGCGTTCTGCAGCACGTCTGATTTTTCCAACAGGATACATTCGGCTTGAATCCCCATGCCAACCATCAAGGATAAAGGTTACATCCACATTCACAATATCGCCTTCTTGCAAGGGTCTTTTATTGGGAATGCCATGACAGACAACGTGATTGATAGATGTACAGCATGAATGGCTGTATCCATGATAATTTAGATCAGCAGGAAGTGCTCCTCGCTTAGCACCAAAAATGAATACAAAATCATCAATTTCTTGCGTAGTAACGCCTGGCTTAATAATATCCGTAAGCGCATCAAGGCATTCTGCAGCAATGCGACCAACTTCACGCATTTTAGCAAAAGCATAATCATCGAAAATGCGAATTTTCCCATTAAATTTTAAAGGGCTTTTATTATATTCAATATACTCAGTCATTGTTTTTTCTGTTTTCTATTTTTACTCTCTGAATCGGAAAAATGCCTTCTACACTTACGTGACACTTTACAGCATAAAATTCTACTCCTGATTTTAATGCTAAATCAAATTTACGTCCATAGAGTGGATCAAGATCATGACAGATCGTAAAAGCTGCGCAATCTTCTCGTTGAATAATATAAAGCATAGCAGCTCTTTTTCCTTGTTGTACAACTCCTATGAGCTCATCAAGGTGACGTGCTCCACGTTTTGTTTTGCTATCAGGAAATTCTGCTAACCCTTTTTGACGAATAAAATGAACATTTTTGACTTCTAGGTAACAATCAGGAAGAATGTCATCACGTAAAAGAAAGTCAATCCGTGATTGTGTCCCATAGCGTTGTTCTTTTAAAATTGTTTTATATCCACTTAACTCTGGTAGTAATCCGTTTTGAATTGCTTCTAATGCAAGTTTATTGGGTAAAGCAGTATTAATGCCAACCAAAGTATTATTGGCTTCAATAATTTCTAATTGATAAGCATATTTTCGTTTGATCTTATTATGATATGAAAGCCAAATATTGGAGTTGAAAGCTGTTAATCCAAGCATTGATCCTGTATTAGGTACAGACACGGTGAGGACATGCTGATTATCTTTTTCAACATCCGCAAGGAAACGTTTATAACGGCGGATAAGCTTTGCGGGAAAAAGTTTTGGAATAAAGTGCATATTTCTTTTTTAGGATTTATGATTTCATAATTCAACTGAGATTGTGATTTGTGGGGGCTATTCCCTATAAAAAAAGATAAAATTGATGTAAAAAATGCTACGATATCCTATATAAATTGTTATAAATTCCATCGTTCACTTTAATGGCTTTTAAAATTTATTGTCTTTGAGTGAAACGATAACGTTGTCTATAATTTATTATTAAACAGCATTAGAGTACTGTGAAGAAGGTTTCGTAAAAAATAGTGGAGAGGGAGATAGTTAAGTGAAACTAGGTAAGATTGATGGCTGGAACGAATAAGAATCGTGAAAATTTAACAAATGGTCCCATTATTATTTTAGTTGAACCGCAGCTTCCTGAAAACATTGGTATGGTCGCAAGGGCAATGGCAAATTTTGGGCTTTCTAATCTTCGGTTAGTCAAACCTCGAGAAATGTTTCCAAATGAAAAAGCTAGAGCTGCTGCAAGTAAAGCTGATCATGTCATTAACAACGCTGTGATTTTTAATACATTGCGTGATTCAATTGCAGATTTACACTATGTTTTTGCCACAACAGCACGTGAAAGATGTGGATTTAAAACTGTAAAAAGTGCTGTCGAAGCAGCAAGCGTATTACGTCAGCGTGAAAGTATCGGACATAAGACAGGTATTGTCTTTGGAAGAGAGAGATGGGGATTAGAAAATGATGAAATCAGCCTTGTTGATGAAATTATTACTTTTCCAGTTAATCCTGCTTTTGCGTCACTTAATATTGCGCAGGCGGTTCTTTTAATGTCTTACGAATGGATGAAAACAGGTTTAGAGAATGTCAGCGATACGGCATTTCGTGCCACAGAGATGGAACCTGCAAATAAAACAATATTTCATGGTTTTTTATCTCAGTTAGAAGAGGCTTTGAATATTCGTGGGTATTTTAGACCCCCAGAACGCAAAGAAGTAATGCTTGCAAATTTGCGCTCTGTTTTTACGCGCGCTAACTTTAGTGAACCTGAGGTTCGTTTATTGCGAGGCATTATATCTTCTTTGGATCATTTTTCGCCACAATATCCACGGGGGAGTAGAGCACCTGAAGAGCGTGATCGTAAAAAAATTAAAAATAAGTGTGAAAACTAATGGATGAACGACCTGTTCTTTTTTTTGATAGCGGTATTGGTGGTTTAACAGTGTTCAGGGAGGCACGTATTCTTATCCCTGAAATGCAATTTATCTATGTTGCTGATGATGCAGGATTTCCTTATGGAAATTGGAAAGAAAATATTTTGAAAGAGCGTATTTTAAAGATTTTTACAAATCTTTTAACACGCTACAATCCAGCCTTATGTGTGATTGCTTGCAACACCGTTTCTACACTGATGATGGCAGATTTACGACAGAATTTTTCTCATGTCCCTTTTGTAGGAACGGTTCCTGCAATTAAATCAGCTGCTGAACAAACAAAATCTGGTTTTATTTCCGTATTAGCTACTCCTGGAACAGTGAAACGTGCCTATACAAATGAATTAATTAATTCTTTTGCTGGACAGTGTCATGTTCAGCTTGTGGGAAGTAAAAAGCTGGCTGGATTTGCTGAAGATTATTTACGGGGAAAATCTATCGATTCAGAAGAGTTAAGAAAAGAAATCCTGCCATGTTTTGTGGAAAAAAATGGACAATATACTGATGTTATTGTTTTAGCCTGCACACATTATCCTTTTTTGATTAACTTCTTTCGTGAACATGCTTTATGGTCCGTTGAGTGGGTTGATCCGGCGAAAGCGATTGCCAAACATATCAGATCATTATTACCACTGTCGGAAAAAGTACACGATCAATATATAAAGAAATATCAAGATTTTGCGTTTTTAACATCGAAAAATATCACTTCTTTAACGGAGAATTTGTTTAAAGGATTTGGCTTAAAACTCATGAAAGGAGTTGACTTTGGGTTGCGAGACTAATAATGATGATCTAGCTATTTTTTCAAGAAAATAGCATTAATTGACGTGTCCCGTGGATAACTTTGCATATTGATATGTTAAGGTATTCTGTCAGTCTTTAGTATTTAAAGGCAGAGGAGGGCGCGTTTCCTTGGGGTCTTAAGATCTCGTGTTTTATTTTATAAGGAAATGCGATGAGTAAACGCGAAACAACAAAGTATAAAATTGACCGTCGTATGGGAGAAAATATTTGGGGTCGTCCAAAATCTCCTGTCAATCGTCGTGATTATGGTCCAGGTCAGCATGGACAGCGTCGTAAAGGAAAACTTTCTGACTATGGGGTGCAGTTGCGTGCTAAACAGAAATTGAAAGGGTTTTATGGAGATATTTCAGAAAAACAATTTCATAAAACCTATGAAGAGGCTGCTCGTCGACGGGGCGATACTGGTGAAAATCTTATCGGTCTGTTAGAATCACGTTTGGATGCTGTTGTTTATCGTGCAAAATTCGTTCCTACGATTTTCGCTTCTCGCCAATTTATCAATCACGGTCATGTTAATGTAAATGGTCGGCGCACAAATATTCAATCTTATCGTTGTAAACCAGGTGATGTTATTGAGGTTCGGGAAAAATCAAAACAACTTGTTTTAGTTTTGGAATCAGTGCAATTGGCTGAACGTGATGTCCCTGATTATATTGAAGCAGATCATAAACAGATGAAAGCAACCTTTACACGTATTCCTGCTTTTGCAGATGTTCCTTATGCTGTGCAAATGGAACCTAATTTGGTTGTTGAATTTTATTCTCGATAATTTTCCTGCAAGAGAAGTTTTTTTCTCTTCTATTATTATAACTTCAAAATATTGTGTTGTTTTTACAATCTCTGAAGTTAATAAGTGCTTTTTGTGAATGGTTCTATTTTAAGTTTATTGTTATGTTTTATAGTCATAAACTTATATAGTTCCGTTTCTTTTTTGTGTATCTAATTTATACATTCAAAAAAACATAAATGTAAGATTGCTTTAATATTTGTTTTTATCTTTGCAAAACGAGCTGTTTATTGTGCAGGATATGGTATTATGAATGATGTTTCAGTTAAATATCAGGCAATAGAAGAAAACGAAGGGAAAGATGATCCTTTAATAAGCGAAGCAGATAATTGTCATCCAATGTTTCGTGTTGCTCCTTCAAGCGTAGAATTTAATAAATTGCGCAAACGACTTTTACGTCATATGCGACAAGCTTTGGATGATTTTTCTATGCTCTCTACAGGAAAAAAATGGCTTGTTGCTTTATCGGGTGGAAAAGACTCTTATGGTTTATTAGCGCTTCTTTTAGACTTAAAGTGGCGAGGTCTTTTATCCGTTGAAATTCTTGCCTGTAATCTTGATCAAGGGCAACCAGGATTCCCTAAGCATATTCTTCCAGACTTTTTAAGTTCTTATAAAATTCCATATCGTATTGAATACCAGGATACTTATTCCATTGTTACAGATAAATTGGCAGAGTCGCAGACATATTGTTCACTTTGTTCTCGATTACGACGTGGTAATCTCTATCGTATTGCACGTGAAGAGGGATGTTCTGCATTAGTTTTAGGTCATCATCGTGATGATGTTTTAGAAACATTTTTTATGAATTTGTTTCACGGTGGCCGATTAGCTGCCATGCCTGGAAAACTTAAAAATGATGAAGGAGATCTTTTTGTGTTACGTCCTCTTGTCTATGCTGCTGAGGAAGATATGGAAAAATTTTCTCAAGCAATGCAATTTCCGATTATTCCTTGTAATCTTTGCGGTAGTCAAGATGGTTTACAACGTAATGCAATGAAAGAAATGCTGAAAAATATCGAAAAACAAATGCCAGGACGTAAAGATACGATGATTCGCGCTTTAACAAATGTACGCCCAAGTCATTTGCTTGATAAGAAATTCTTTGATTTTAAAACGTGTTAATAAAAATTAGATATTTTAAAAAATAAATTCAAAGAGTTTAAGATAAGATACTTATTTATAATGATAATTTATTGTTTTTTTATTTAAATACCGTAAGATTGTTTTGTTTCAAATTTTCTTATATTGCATCCATAAAAAACATCCGCCTGCATACCACAAAGGAAACTCTTGTGTGCATAGAACACTATTGAAAAAAGTTTCCTTTCACTAACTAATAACTGTCGCAATATGAAAAATGGGAAAATAGTACGATTGTCGATTTACTCTTTTGTTAAGTAAAAATAGTGAACCTTGTGGATTTTATTCTTTTGCGCCTCCATCACCTCATTTAAGGCATTAAATTAAGAGAATATATAACTGCTTGGTATTTTTGGAGTGTATAGCAAACATTCAGGGTAAGGATTTCTCGTGAATTCTCATGAAGTGAGTACATAAGTGATCAAGTTCGATTATGAGTAGCCGATCTTTTTATAAACTAATGCTGATGGAAATCTTCCTCATTGAGGACAGGGAAGAAGTTAAATTTTTAAACTGCTGCACCATAAAGATCATAGGCATCCGACTGTTCAATTTTAACGCTGACAAATTCACCAACACGCAACGGGCGTCGTGATGATATATGGACAACACCATCTATTTCTGGAGCATCGTATTGACTACGTCCTTTGGCAACTTTTCCTTGACTTTCATCGATAAGCACTTGGAGTCTTTTTCCAATTTTTTTCTTTAAAAGATATGTAGAAATTTGTTGTTGTTTTACCATAAAACGATGCCAGCGATTTTCTTTCACCTCTTCAGGAATATTTTCTAATCCCAAATCATTTGCGGCGGCTCCTTTTACTTCTTCATATTTAAAGCACCCAGCGCGTTCAATTTTTGCTTCTTCTAGCCATTCTAGAAGTATATTAAAATCTTCATTCGTTTCACCAGGAAAACCAACAATAAATGTTGAGCGCAAAGTAAGATCTGGACATATTTTTCGCCATTCTTCAATTCTACGGTTTGTTTTTTCTATGAGTGCAGGACGCTTCATATGACGCAAAACAGCTGGTGATGCATGCTGAAAAGGAATATCCAGATAAGGAAGAATTTTTTTTGCAGCCATAAGTTCGATAACTTCATCAACATGGGGATAGGGATAAACGTAATGCATACGTATCCAAATACCCATATCGCCTAGTTCGCGACAAAGATCAAAGAATTTTGTTTTGATTGTACGATCTTTCCAAGAATTTTCGAGATATTTAAGATCAATGCCATAAGCACTCGTATCTTGTGAAATAACTAAAAGTTCTTTTACACCCGCTTGCACGAGTTTTTCAGCTTCACGAAGAACATCGCTGATGGGACGTGAAGTGAGATCACCACGCAGAGTAGGGATGATACAAAAACTACACCGGTTAGAGCATCCTTCAGAAATCTTTAAGTAGGCGTAATGGCGAGGTGTTAAACGAATACCTTGGGGTGGAACTAAATCAAGAAAAGGATCATGAACAGGAGGAATTGCTGTATGAACAGCTTCTATAACACTTTCATAAGCTTGAGGTTTTGTAATAGCCAATACATTAGGATATGTTTGGCGAATAACATCAGGATCAGCACCAAGACACCCTGTTACAATAACTTTTCCATTTTTTTTGAGAGCTTCATCAATATTGGCTAATGATTCTCTCCTTGCCGAGTCAAGAAAGCCACAGGTATTCACAATAACGACATCTGCTCCTTGATGTTGATGTGAAATTTCATACCCTTCAGAGCGAAGGCGTGTAATAATTCGCTCAGAATCTACGAGTGCTTTTGGGCATCCGAGGGAGACAAAACTAATACGAGGTGCTACCATGATGATCCTACAATTATTGTGAATGATTGAGTTACACTTTTATAACTGAAAAATAATGTTCTTTATTTTTATACCTATGCAATAAAATCTGTTACAAAGTTATTTGATTTTTTTCTACAAAATTTTATGTGTTTTTATGCATGCATACAATTTTATCTTATTATATCGTAAAATTCTGTCATTGAGGACGATGATATAAGGTTGCTTCCTTCAAAGCATTCAAGTTCTTTTATAAAGTACGTGGTGAATATTTTAAAGCTTACTTGTCGCGCCTTGCGTAAGTGAAGGACAATGGAGGGAAGGAAAAATGAAATCCGCTCGATAAGGATCTGGACTGTTTATAGACCGAATTGGGGCATCCTTTGGCAGTGGAGAGGAAGTCAACTGCGTGTGGCACAATAAAAAATACTCAACAACTCCTTACTGCGGTATCTATCGCGTACTATAAGGTTTATTTTTAATATTTGCGAATAAGTCCGGTAAGTTTACCTTGTATTTCTACACGTTCGGATTCGTATGTACGTGCTTCATAATGAGGATTTGCAGCTTCTAATGCAATAGAAGCGCCTTTGCGTCGATAACGTTTTAATGTGGCTTCTTTTTTATCAATAAACGCAACAATAATTTCACCTGTTATTGCTGTATTTTGACGTTTCACAATGATCGTATCTTTATCAAGGATACCAGCCTCCATCATAGAATCATCTTTAACTTCTAATGCGTAGTGCTCACCTGTATTAACCATATTACGTGGGAGAGAAAGAGTGTTTATTTGTTGCAGTATAGCAGAGGCGGGCACGCTCGCAGAAATACGTCCCATAATAGGAATGGTAATATTTTTTTTTTCTTCTTCATCAAAGTTGTCAAGGTTACTCAAGTTTTTTGATGTTTCCCTTTTATTTTTTTCTATCATACTGGGAGAAATTTTACGTGCTAAAGAAAGGTTAAATGTTATTTTCTCAGGGAGTCGAATCACCTCCACTGCACGAGCGCGATTGGGTAAACGACGTATAAACCCTCGTTGTTCTAAGGCTATAATGAGCTTATGAATACCAGACTTTGAAGAAAGTTCTAATGCATTTTTCATTTCTTCAAAAGAAGGAGGAACACCAGTTTCTTTTGTATGGTTATGAATAAACAAGAGTAGCTCATATTGTTTACATGTTAGCATTCAATATTCCAATCAAAATAATAAAAAAGGAGTAAAGTAAAAATACATGTATATATAACAATTTTACAATTTTTTTTCCGCCAAATCAAAATTATTTTCTTTATTTTTGATCCTATAAGTTATAGTTAATTAAGCAATATGTTTATTTATAGACATATTTAAATTATTATTTATATAAAACTTACTTTAAGCATTTTATGAAAATATTATTTATATATTATATATCTACATTAATATTGAACAATGTATAAAAATACTTTATAGCTCTGACTGAATTATCCAACACTAAATTTTATGACCAGTGTTATTCTTTTCTTCTAAAAATATATCTACGTATTTTGTAATTTCTTGATATAAAAAAGTTAATTAGAAGGCATTTTATATATTTAGAACACTCTATGGGTATTTAGATCATTTTGCACACTGCATATTATTTCTGCTTTTTTAAGTAAAATTATTTACAGCTATAATAGTGAGCATAATTTATAGTCATTCGGGATACTTTCAATGAGACTGAATTTTATGTCTGTTTTATTCTATAGGATAAATTGCCTTTCGTTATATATTCATTATGCATGAATAAAAATCATACCCTTAAAATGCCATTATTGCTCATTGTCCCATTTTCAGGTCTAACGTACCAACCGCTATATACTATTTTTCTGAACCCTAATGTTGAGATAATTTTTGGTTATTGAAAGGAGGTATAAAAGGTATTTTCATTTCTTTTTTATAGTTTTATTCTCTCACTCAAGTGATGAAATAATAAATTATTATAAATCAATATCTTATATTATAAATCTGTATTCATATTTGAAAATTGAAAACTAAAATATAAAGATATAAAAATAATATTATAGTAAAAGGTATTTTTTCTCTATCCATTATGCTCAACACCCCATGTGAGGAAAGGGGGGAGTAATTTCTTATAATTTTAGCGCTTCGAATCTATGCAATATTTTGCAGTGAAATTGTTCCTTGATTGAAACTTCAAAAAGAAGATTAAATAGTACCTATACAATGATGAAAAAAGGAGGGGAAAACGGAAAATTATTGATAACTGAAGAAAATAATAATATTTTTCTTCAAAAGGTGTTGACCAAATGAAAAGTCAACCGTATGTTCCCTTCACTTTCTGCAAATTAGATAGTCTACAAACTAGATAGCTTGTGTGAGAGCGCGTAGCTCAGCTGGTAGAGCAACTGACTTTTAATCAGTAGGTCCAGGGTTCGAATCCCTGCGCGCTCACCAACTTTAAATAATATCAATAGACTATACAAAAATTTAAGAATCTTTCTCGTTTTGATTCTTTTTGAAGTTCTTTATTGATTCTATAATCAGTCATTTTCTATCAGATGTTTTGGAATAGAGCGATGCTATGCTGTCTCCTGTCCAAAAAAAGAGCTTTAAGCTTACGATACGCTTGTACCTGCGTTGGCAGCACATGTGGTTGCTCCTTTTCTCAATCCATAGATTGATTTTTTAATACCTAGTGCATTACATGATTCGCAAAACAAGTTGCTAAAATCACCACTTATTCACAGTTTATATTATGAAATGATTTTTCTATAAGAAATTGATTTGTTTAATTTTTATTCTTTTAAACATCTACTATAGTACATTTATTTCTTACGAAAATCATAAAAAGGTTAACAATGTGTTAATTTCTTGATAAAAGGGGACAATTAAAGAGTGGTATATGCGCGAGGGAAATCATTTAAAAACGTAAATTCTTCCGTCTCGTACAAAAAGCGTGACAGCGTGACGTGGTTTTTACAGTAGTACTTAACAGAAATAAGTGGACTGAATAGATGCCTTCAAATAGAAAAAAGAAATTTACTTTTATTATTAAACCATCACTTCAATTGTTTTCTATGATCGTCATTTCTCAGTCACTGGTATCTTGTTGTGCAAGCCAAACTATGAATTTTTCAATAAAAGATTCCTATCATAATAAACCAATTGACGTAAACACTTCTGTACTACCTCAACAAGTATCCAATAAGAAGAATCAATCGGAAGAAAAAAAGCGTGGACGAGCTATTGTTGGTAAACCTTATCAAATAAAAGGAAAGTGGTATTATCCTCAAAATGATCCGACTTATAAACGTGTTGGCGAAGCATCATGGTATGGTTCAGACTTTCATGGACGTTTAACTGCTAACGGTGAAATTTATGATATGAATCTTTTGACTGCTGCTCATCCTACAATGCCTTTACCTAGCTATGCTCGTGTTACTAATTTGAAAAATGGATCTTCAATCATTGTTAGAGTGAATGATCGCGGACCTTTTATGAAAGACAGAATCATTGATTTATCAAAGCAAGCTGCGGCAATACTGGGGTATGTAGATAGGGGGGTCGCAGATGTTAAAGTAGAATATATTGCTGAAGCACCCGTTGGCTATTATGATGGTGCATATTTAATGGCCTCTTATACTCCTGGAAATGCTGCCTCATATTCATTAGCGTCAGAAAATGTTTCGAAAAAAAGAGAGACTGTTTTGTTAAAAGAGAAGCGCAATACAGGAAAAAAAGAAGAATTAGCTAAAGCAGCTACTGTTGAACAGGAACAACGTAATAAAACTGTTGCAGTTAAATTGCCAGAAATTGGTCCTATTATGGTTGATAAGCCGGTGCCATTCGATCAAGTTGCTTCTATAAATAAGCTAAACAAAAAAACAAAGGTCAATTGGCTACAACTTTTTTAAGAAAAAATGCGTTGATTTTTTATCTATATAATTCTCTAGTAAAAAAGATAAGAACTTACGGATTTAGTGTAAGGTTTTCATCTTAAAGCGCGTTGTCCTTTTAAAAAAGCGTGGTTGGGTGCTATTATAAATTCAGTGCGTCCTTTGCACCCCATTGCTGGCCTATTCGTCGTTTTATGATATTGCTTGCTTAATAAAGCGCGTACTTTTCTTGCTGTAATAGCTTTTACTAGACGAGGGGAGATTATTGTATCAGTCTGTTTGTGTAATCTCCAAAGCAACTATACAATCAATTTGATAGGAATAAAAAGCTTAAAAAATATTTTCTTTTGATTCGGTTTTGCAGCTTTCCAAAAAGCATCCACGGTAATATCTTATGAAGAGATTATGCATTACTTCATGCTTTTGTTTATCATGTTCTTTAATGGAGTAAGTCCCCTCACGAGAAACAGAGCGTCTCAAATAAAATACACTTACATTGCCAATTCACGTACTTATTTAAAAGGAAAATATTTCAACACGTTACAAGCCTATTTTACGATAGCGCCTATGAATGGTATGATTGGTAACGCCTTTAGACATCACTATCTTTACACTTATGAAGATATAAACCGACACCATCGTATACTTTGCAAGCCTCCAATGTTTTGTGCGATAATTTTTAACACTTGAGAGGTTGATAAGAGGTATTTTTACTCTCTTTTTTAATAATTTTTATCCATATACGAACTTTACTTATGATGCGTAAGTAAGCGAAATTTATTAAATTCAATATGAGAAGAAATCTCACAGTATTTTTCACAATATATAAGTTAAAATTATTATTATTTATTATAATAAACAATGTACTATAAATATAAAACAAAAAAATAAAAACATTTTTGTCTTTGTATACTTTAAAACATTAAACTAAAACTAGTTATAAGATAAAAAGTGCATCGTATTACTTTTTATAACGTTGAATAAAAATAAAGTCTTTTCTTGAGTTGTCAATAATTCCTCAATTTGCGGAAATAAAAAAGTTTTTTCCTATATAAGATTCTTTATGTTGATCTTTGGGATGGGAGGAGAAGCTATGTATACAACATTAAGGATCTTATTGACTTTATGGGGGATATTGGCATTTGACATGTGGGGGAGAGCAGAAGGTTTTCAAATTTCTTCATCACAATTGTTGTTACTCGATGATGATACAGGGACAATACTTTATGAAAAACAAAGTGATATTCCTTTTTTTCCTGCTTCATTAGCAAAATTGATGACAGTAGAAGTCGTATTTCATCACTTAAAGGAGGGATTGTTAAAGAGTACGCAGAAATTCAAGGTCAGTGAAAATGCTTGGCGTAAGGGTGGAGCACCTTCCGGTACAACTACTATGTTTGCAAAGATAAAGACAGAAATCAGTGTTTCTGATCTTTTACGTGGTTTAATTATTATGAATGGAAATGATGCTGCTATTATTCTTGCTGAAGGAATATCTGGACATGAGGCTCATTTTGCAAAACTGATGAATCAGCGCGCGAAAATAGTCGGATTATCTCAGAGTCATTTTGTTAACGCAACAGGGCTACCCGAAGAGGGACAATGTGTAACCGTGCGTGATATGATTATATTAGCACGTCATATTGTTCAGGAATATCCGGATTATTATGCACTTTATCGTGAACCTCATTTTACGTGGAATAATATTTTTCAACGTAATAAAAACCCTCTTATTTCTAAGGAAATTGGTGTAGAAGGATTTGGTTTTGGCTACAGTGAAAAAGAAGGTTTTTCAATGGTTGCTACCATTTCTAAAAATCATCGACGTCTTTTTTTAGCAATCAATGGTTTGCAAGATGGTAAAAAATATACAAAAGAAATAGAACGCATTCTTCAATGGGGAATGACAGCATTTGATCTCAAAACGATTTTCACAAAAGAAGAAGCGGTTGGTCGTGCTTCTGTTTATGGTGGTAAGCAAAATTTTGTTCCACTCATTGTTAAAAAACCAATAAGTTTTATGCTTTCGAATGAAAAAAAAGTAAATGTTAAAGCAAAAATTAAATATCATGGTCCATTGAAAGCTCCTATCATTTCTGGGCAATCAGTTGGCGTTATTCAAATTTTAGAAAATAAAAAGGTTCTTCTGGAAAAACCAGTTTTTGCCGGAATGAATGTTCAGGAAGGAAGTTTCTTTGCAAAAGTAAAAAATGCATTCTATGAAATAACAATTGGATGGTTACGGAAATATTTGTAGTTACGTGCTAATAAGGTTAAGGTCATACGTGTCAGGTTATTTTATTACATTCGAAGGAGGGGACGGGGTAGGAAAAACGGTGCAGATTTCTTTACTTGCTAAGTCTCTCTCACACCAAGGTTATGATGTTGTCACAACACGAGAACCAGGGGGAACGCTAGGAGCAGAAGCAATCCGGCATATTTTGTTGTCAGGGCAGGCGCAACAGTATGGACCGTTGATTGAAGCTGTTTTGTTTACAGCTGCACGTGTCGACCATGTTACCGAGGTTATCGCGCCTTCTTTGCAAAAAGGTAAAATCGTTTTATGTGACCGCTTTATTGATTCTACACGTGTTTATCAAGGACTCAATGATACAGTCAGTTCTTCTCTTCTTGCTGTTTTAGAGTGTATTGCACTCAATGGTATCTTGCCCCATTTAACATTTTTATTAGATATGCCAGCAATGTGTGGTATGAAACGTGCAAATTTACGAAGAAAAGAAACAGAAGAAATTGATTATTTTGAAAAAGATCAGTTGGAAATTCAAGAACAAAGGCGTCAAGCTTTTCTTCAATTGGCCAAACAGGAACCCCATAGATTTCGAGTCATTGATGCCACTGGCTCAGTGGAAGCCGTTGCACATCAAATAAAAAATATTTGTCATCAGGTATTGTTGGATCAGCTTTCATGAGTAATGTAAATATCTTACGCCAATATGATGATATTGATACAATTTTATCACCATCCCAGAATGATGTTGTCTTTGGTCATGAGGACGTTCGTCATTTTTTGACACAAATGCTTAAAGAAGAGCGTTTGCATCATGCATTATTATTTGAAGGAGAATATGGGATTGGAAAAGCTACATTAGCCTTTCATCTTGCTTGGAACATTTTAAGTTCTCACCAGGGGGCTTTCTTGAAACCCGATCCTTATTCTACTCCATGGCGCCAAATTACACAAGGAAGTCACCCTGGTCTTTTGTATATTTCACGTCGATTTGATGTAAAAACGCAAAAGTTTAAAACAGGAATACTCGTTGATGATGTCCGTGATATTATGCATTTTTTAAGCCGAACATCGCAAGATAATGGATGGCGTATTGTTATTATTGATTCTGCAGATGATATGAATAGAAATGCAGCAAATGCAATTCTCAAAATACTTGAAGAACCACCTTCAAAAACGTTATTTGTTATTATCGCGCATTCTTCAGGAAAATTGCTTCCAACAATCCATTCACGGTGTCAAAAAATTTCTTTTCGTCCGTTGAATAACGATGAAATGAAAAAAGTTATTACACATATTTTTGCCAATCAGAACTTACCTGATGAGAAAACAATTGAAATAATTATTAAAAAATCTAAAGGAAGTCCTCGAAAAGCTGCTTTACTTATCTGCCATGGCGGTCTTGAAATTATTAGAACAATTGATGCTCTCTTAGAGAAACCTGTTTGTAACGCAACGATTGTACATACTCTTGCACAAACATGTTCATCTGTTTCTTCTACATTCCAATTTCAACAATTTTGTGATGAAATTCTTAATAAAATTCAAAAAAAAGCTATCATGCTCGTTGAAAAGGGTGACTTATTTCTCTCAAAAAAATATGCGGAAAAATGGCAAGAGATTCATCAAGAAATAGAGGAAATACAACTGTTTAATCTAGATAAAAAGCAGTTTGTTATTAACTTACTTTTTAAAGTTCATAAGATCATTCATGAGGATTAGTTTTTCCGTGACAATACGATGAACCGACGTTATGTCATTATATCTTTTATTTATAGCGTTTTACAACGAGTATGACATGCGTGACACATATTACATAACAACTCCCATTTTTTATCCTAATGGTGCTCCACATATTGGACATGCCTATAGTGCAATTGCAAGCGATGTCTTAGCCCGCTTTCAACGATTAAACGGAAAAAATGTATTTTTTCTTTCTGGTACAGATGAGCATGGTCTAAAGATGCAACAAACCGCAGCAGCATTAGGCATGACACCTCAGCAACTTGCAGATCGTAATAGTGCTGTGTTTCAAAAAATGCTTGCAGTATTAAATTGTTCTAACGATGATTTTATTCGTACGACAGAAGAACGCCATTACCAAGCTTGTCAAGAAATTTGGAAAAAGATGGAAGCAAATGGCGATATTTATCTCGGTCGTTATACGGGGTGGTATTCGGTTCGCCAAGAAGCCTATTATGAAGAAAAAGATACGGAAATTGGACCAGACAACATCCGCCGTGAAAAAGAATTAGGCTCTCCAGTTGAATGGAATGAAGAAGAAAGTTATTTTTTTAGACTTTCTCATTATGAAAAAGCTCTTCTTGAATATTATGAAAAACATCCTGATTTTATTGCTCCACTTGAGCGGCGTAATGAAATTATAAGTTTTATAAAATCAGGTTTAAAAGATATCTCTATTTCACGCGCAAGTTTTAACTGGGGCATTGCTGTTCCTGAGAATCCACAGCACGTGATGTATGTCTGGGTTGATGCGCTTACAAATTATCTATCAGCAATTGGTTTTTTCAATAAAAATTCAAAAAAACGTGATTTTTGGCCTGCAAATACGCATATTATTGGTAAGGATATTATTCGTTTTCATGCAGTCTATTGGCCGGCATTTTTAATGTCTGCTGGAATTGAATTGCCTAAAAATATTTTTGCACATGGTTTTTTACTTAATCGTGGTGCAAAAATGTCAAAATCTATTGGAAATGTCGTTGATCCTTTTGAAATGGTTGATCATTATGGTCTTGATCAGGTTCGTTATTTCCTTCTCCGTGAAGTACCATTCGGACAAGATGGTAGTTATAGCCATGAAAGCCTTGTGAACCGTATTAATGCTGATCTTGCTAATGATCTTGGTAATTTAGCACAGCGCTGTTTGTCTATGATTGCCAAAAATTGTAATGCACAAGTCCCGAGACCAACTTCATTTTTAGCTCAAGATAAACAGCTTTTAGAACAATCTCTTCAAGTACTTGAAACTGTACATAAAGCTATGTCTTCTTATAGTATGCATTTAGCACTTTCAGCTATTTTTTCAATTGTAGCAGATGCTAATCGCTATTTTGCCAACGAACAACCTTGGAGTTTACGTAAAAATGACCAAGAGCGATTTTCTACAGTTCTTTACATCACTGTAGAAATCTTGCGGAGAATAGGAATTATGCTTTTGCCTTTCATACCCCAATCAGCAGCAAAACTTCTTGATAGCCTTGCGGTTGCTGAAGATGATCGGTTATTGTATCATATAAGTCATTCAAAAATTCAAGAGGGGCTTGATCTTCCACCACCAGAACCGATTTTTCCTCGTTATATCTTGAAGAAAGAAGATACTTATCATGTTGATTGATACACATTGTCATCTTGATTTTGAAGATTTTTCACAAGATTTGGATAATGTTATCCAACGGGCTTTAGATGCTGACGTTAAACGTATGATAACAATTTCAACCCATGTTCATAAGTTAGATAAGCTGTTAGCCATTGCGCGAAGCTATGATCAAGTCTTTTGTTCTGTTGGAACACACCCCAATCATGCGCATGAAGAACAAAATATTACAGCGGAAGAGCTTATACAGCTCTCGAATCATCCTAAAATTGTTGCGTTTGGGGAAGGGGGACTTGATTATCATTATGATTATTCTACACCAGAAGAGCAAAAGAAAGTTTTTCAAGAACATATCATTGCTTCTCGAGAAACACAGATTCCTCTTGTTATACATTCACGCAATGCCGATCTCGATATGGAGAAAATATTACGTGAACAGATAAAAGAAGGAGCTTTTCCCTTTATCCTTCATTGTTATTCGTCTGGAATGCAACTTGCTCGTGCTGGAATCGAACTTGGTGGTTATATTTCTTTTTCAGGTATTCTTACTTTTAAAAATGCATTTGAAATTCGTGAAATAGCAAAAATTGTGCCTCATGAGCATTTGTTAGTGGAAACAGATGCTCCATTCTTAGCACCTAGTCCTCATCGAGGCAAAACAAATGAACCATCTTTTGTATGCTATACAGCAGCTGTTTTGGCTGAAACAATTGGCTTAAGCATTGAAGAAATAGCTCAAATAACAACGCGTAATGCTTTTCGTTTATTTAGTAAAATGAAATAAGGCAAAAGATATGTGTGATCAATACCGATTTACAATATTAGGTTGTGGTCCTTCTCCGGGAGTGCCACGACCCAATGGTGATTGGGGAACATGTGATCCGAATAACCCTAAAAATAAACGCTACAGAAGTTCTTTATTAGTGGAACGTATTAAACCTTCAGGAGACAAAACAACGATCGTTATTGATACAGGTCCAGATTTTCGCTCACAAATGATTGATGCGCGTGTAAGCCATCTTGATGCTGCTCTTTACACACATTCTCATGCAGACCATATCCACGGTATTGATGATTTACGCAGCTATGCACTTGCACAAAAATGTTTAATAGATATCTATGCCGACAGATTTACACTAGAGCATCTCACAAGTGCTTTTGGATATTGTTTTCAAACACCAAAAGCTTCATCTTATTCTCCCATTTTAAAAGAGCATCTTATCAATGAAGATAGCCAATTTATTATTCAGGGGCAGGGCGGAGCAATAAGCGTCAATACACATTTACAACACCACGGAAACATTCATTCCTTAGGTTTTCGGATTGGGAATGTTGCCTATTGTACGGATGTTAGTGAATTTCCTGAAAAAACTTTATCCAAATTAATGGATTTGGATGTTCTCATCATTGAAGCTCTTCAATTTAAATCCCATCCGAGTCATTTTTCTGTTGATCAAGCATTACAATGGATAGAATACTTAAAGCCAAAACAAGCAATACTTACACATATGGATAGATCGCTGGATTACAACAAGGTTATAAATTATGTTCCATCCCATGTAAAACCTGCATATCAAGGTCTTACTTTTGAAACAGATGCGTAAGCTTTTTATGCGCAATATTTTAAGTTAAATAAAATACTTTTAAATTTATCCTTTATTTTGTTTTAATTTTGACATATTTAGTGCTTTTATGTCGAAAATGAGGCTTTTATGTATAAGAATTTTAAGCGGGCTGTATGTATTGTGGTTTTAGCGGTTTCCTTGACAGCATGTGGAGGGCGTTTAGAAAAAAATATTTCAACGACAACAATACATGACGGATCAATGAGTTGTGCCGATATTCAACGGGAGTTTTTTGCTAATAAACGTCAGATTAATGATACAATTGCAGAGCGTTCTAAAGCAAGAAATAAAAACGTGGCTTTAGCAGCAGCAAGTGTTGTATTTGTACCTGCTTTGTTTTTTATGGATGTAAAATCAAACGAAAGTAATGAAATTTCAGCTTTAAATAATCGTAATGCTGTTTTGAGTGATCTTGCACGTATGAAACGTTGTAAAATAGTACAGTAATTTTTATTATTTATACGACGTAATTTCATTACAACTATTTTGGTCTTTGAGACTATCCTTAAAGACCAAATATTTTAATGTGTTATTTAATTATTATCGCCATTACCATAATTTTGTTTTAAAAGTGAATTGTACGATTACAAATGTGATTTATGTTTTAAAATAGGGTTTGCTTTGTTTTTCTGTATCATATTATCGCATAATATATATTATGGAACTTTATGGAAAAAGTATATCTAGCATTAGCACTTTATTCTGGCTCGAAAATTTCAATCACGATGTTTTTTTATTTTTTACTCTTTTAAAAAAAATCATCACAATTTGTAGTATTATGAAAGCTAAAAACAATATTCCATGAAATAATGGTACAAATGGCTGATAAATAAAATCAGAATAATATATTGTTATTGCTTCAATCAATGCTGCAATACACCACACAATGATACCCCATAATGAATACATCCAAAGTCCAACTAAGGCAATAGGATAGAGAATAGCCAATATAGCTGATGCAAATTGCCACTGCCAAGGCATAAGATCAAAACGCCATAGAATACCTGGAAAAACACCAACAAGGCGTATCCAATAACAAATACCTAGGACTAAACAAATGAGTGCCAAAAACCGTAAATAACAGTTATAGATTAAATTGATTTTTGAAATCCGTTTGTGAGAATTATTTTTCACAATAATAACTCTTGCTCAACAGGTTGAAAGTAAGAATCTACCATTTCATCTGTCACATTTGAAAGTTTATCTGGCTGCCATTGAGGTCTTTTGTCCTTATCGATTAACATAGCACGTATACCTTCATGAAAATCATGTGAATTAATCATATGATGTGCAATGCGGTTTTCAATTTTCATACAATCTTCCAACGTTTGAGATGAATTTTGTTTCATTTGTTTCCAGATAACTTTTAAACTTATCGGAGAACGTGACTGCAAAATATCATAACATTCTTTAGCAAATAAAATACCTTCATTACTTTTTTTATGTAGCAACTCAAGACATTCTTCTAAGGTATGGGCACTAAAACAAGTGTTAATAATACAACGTATTTCATGACTCGTTTCATAGTCTTTTGTAATTGCTCGCTCGTTTAAAGCTAAAGTAGGATCTCCTTGCTCAATAATAGCTTTTCTAATCATATCGAATTCAATTTCAGCAACGGCGTGTGTTGCTAATCCTAAATTTAAGCAATCTCCCCACTTTATGCGTGCGCCCGTTAATGCAAGATAGATGCCAAAATGATTGGGAAGAGATGGTAAGAAAAAACTTGCACCTACATCTGGAAAAAATCCAATTGCACCTTCTGGCATAGCAAAAACTGTATTTTCTGTAACAATTCTATGCGAACCATAGAGAGAAATACCTACCCCTCCTCCCATCCAAATACCGTTTAAGAAAGAAATGTAGGGCTTTGAAAAATGTTTGATATAAGCATTTAAACTATATTCATCACTAAAGTATTGACAAGCAGAGGCACTTTTTCCCATATGGTAGATTTCTACAACATCTCCACCAGCACAAAAAGCACGCCCCTCCCCTTCAATTAAAACACAAGAAACATTATCATCTGTTTCCCATGTCCTGAGAGCTTTTTTTAAAGCTGAAACCATTCGTTGATTAAGAGCATTTAATGCTGAAGGGCGTGTGAGCTTTATAATACCAGCACGCCCTTCTTTCGTAAAAGAAATATCATCATCTGCTCCAAAATCAATTTGCATCTTACACCCTTCTTAAAACAACTATTTATTGTTTTTTTATATTTTTTGCCCCAAGTTGAGGAAATATTTGCATGATTGCGCCAATACAATATATATAAATTCCTGTTACTGAAATTCCTATTTTAACCCAATAGGGAGCCTCTAGTTGATAAAAGAATGCAGAAACACCAAAAAAACACCATAAGAGAAAAATTGGAAAATTAACTCTGCGTAAACGAAGGACTCTTACTGGATGGATAAAATAAATTGGCAAAAAAGATA
This sequence comes from Bartonella sp. TS82HLJMH, assembly GCF_042193495.1. Taxonomy (NCBI): domain Bacteria; kingdom Pseudomonadati; phylum Pseudomonadota; class Alphaproteobacteria; order Hyphomicrobiales; family Bartonellaceae; genus Bartonella; species Bartonella sp. TS82HLJMH. The sequence goes on from NZ_JBHILU010000007.1 coordinate 55,283, forward strand.
TAATCGCCGATAAAACAATAATGATAAAAGTAATCCACTCTACCGGTCTTACGACAAAAAGCGTAAAAATCATCATATTCCAAACAACAGGAAATCCTTTAAAAAAGTTTTCTTTGGTTTTCATGCTAGTATCTGCATAATAAATAGCAGATGAAATAACAATAATTGCACTCAATAAAAATGATAACCCTACCCCCATAAAACCACTTTGATAGAGTGCAAAAGCAGGAATTAAGACATAAGTCACGTAATCAATAATATTATCTAACAACTCTCCAGACCATGTTGGAAGAACGTATTTAACATCAAGTTTGCGTGCAATTGGTCCATCTATACCATCAACGAGAAGTGCAAGTCCAAGCCAACAGAACATAGCCGTCCATTCTTTTTGAGAGGCTGATATAAGAGAAAGAAACGCTAAAAATGATCCCGAAGCTGTTAGTAAATGAACAGAAAAAGCCTTTGCTTGTGGCATTGTTACTTTTTTATGGCGTAATAATTTAGCATTTGTTTTGATTTTCTTTGTTAGTTTACGTTTCAAGGTTTTCTTATCCTCGTTTTTAAAGTCTTCAACCATCTATCAATACGCCATTTTTTACCGATGATATAACTCAGCATTTAAAAAAATCATAAAAAGGTTACTTTTTTATATCGCATTATTTATTACATACTATAATAGAAGAGCTTCATATAATAAAAAGAGAGTGATCATTTGGAAATGTTAAAATATTTTCTCAATGGATAAAGGTTCAAATCGTTGTGATATTTGAAAAGGAAGAGCATAAAGATATTGCTGTTATTGGTGCAGGTCCTTTGGGAATGTTGTCCGCACTGAGTCTTGCACATGAGGGGTTTTCTGTTTTTCTTGTTGGCCCCCCTGCTCATACAGATGAGTTACGAACAACTGCTCTTATGATGCCTGCAATACGCACACTTCAAAAACTCAATATTTGGAATAATATTCAAAAATATGCTGCTGCTTTATCCTACATGAGAATTGTAGATATAACTTCTAGAATTGTGCATGCTCCTACGGTGCATTTTTCTTCTGCTGAAATTGGTGAAAAAGCTTTTGGCTATAATATACCTAATGTAAAATTGAACAGTGCTTTAGTCGATGCTATTACACATACGCCCAATATTACAAGATTTGTTTCGGCAGCCAAATCTTTTCATCACACAAAAAACCATGTATGTATTACTCTTGCTGATCATAGAGTCATTCAAGCACCACTTGTTGTTGCTGCTGATGGACGTCACTCTCTTACACGTGCCGCAGCAGGAATAAGTGTCAAACAGTGGAATTATCCACAAAAAGCACTTGTTCTCAACTTTTCTCATGAGTTTTCTCATCAAAATACATCAACCGAATTTCATACAGAACATGGTCCATTTACACAGGTTCCTCTTCCTGGGCAAAGATCTAGTCTTGTATGGGTTGTTCATCCTTCCCGTGCTGAGGAATTATTGAATATAGAACCAAAAGAAATTGCAAAAATGATCGAAAACCAAATGCAATCAATGCTTGGAAAGCTGCGCTTAGAAACATCAATTCAAGCATGGCCGCTTTCAGGGCTTCTTTCTCATCATTTTGCTGCTAATCGAACAATTTTAGTGGGTGAAGCCGCTCATGTTTTCCCCCCTATTGGGGCACAGGGATTGAATTTAGGATTCCGTGATGTCCAAACTTTGATTGATATTTTACCAAATAAAATATCCAATTCTAACTCTGAAATGATTGTTACGCATTATAACAAATGCCGCAAACCAGATATATTAATCCGAAGTGGAGCTGTTCATACACTTAACTCTGCTCTACTTTCTCATATGTTGCCTGTTCATATCATACGAAGCGTTGGGCTTGGTTTGTTACATAGTTTTTCACCATTACGTAATTTATTTATGCGCGAAGGAATGTATCCCGGTTATGGATTAAAGGAAATTATGCAAATATTTCCAACAAAATCATCTAAACAGCTCTACTGAGCAATAATGGATAATAACGTAAAATAAACAAATAATAATAAGTGAATAATGTATTAATAACAAAAAATTATTTCTATTTTAGTTTTTATAATAAAAAATGTACAACTATTAGTACTATACATCATTTTTTATTAAAAATTATTATATATGTATTTATCATAATTATATGAAATATCAAAATCACAGATAAAGAACTAATAATCATAATAATTAAGTTAATTATAGACTACAGATGAAATTGTAAAGATATCTTGCTAAATCATTTCTGTTAAATTTTGCACAATAAAGAAAATGAAAAATAATACCGTTTTGAAATAGTTATTTTATAATATTAATTTTTAATAATAAAAAAAATTTTATTTAATCAATAGATTTTCAAAACTTTTTATCGTTAGGTATAATATTAAAAATAAAATCATCTTGGGAACTTGTTAGTAACACAGAGGTTAATGAAGTGTTGTTTCAACAAATGGTGACAAGATGAAACTAAATAAATTTTTGAAATTAAGTATTTTTTTTATAATGATTGTATGTGTCTCGTTAACAGTCACTGCTTCAATCAGTGAGGTTTTTCATCTTCCTTATTGTCAAGCCTTTACCTATAGCTCTACTCAAAATGTCACTAAAATAGGTCAGAACTCATTTACTGCTTCACAAGTTAAAAATTGCCTTATGCAAAATGGTTTTAAGAATATTAAACGATTGCGTTTAGATGACAAAGGCATCTGGCGTGCTTTAGTAAAATTTAAAAAGTCCCATTTTTTCGTATCCGTTGACTATTCAGGAACAGTTAGCATTCAAAATGAAAGAAAAAAATATGATTGATTTTAAAACTTACAGCAACGTTTCTGTTCATCTCTGTAAGAAAAAAAAATTAAAAAAGTGCTGCCATTCTATTAAAGAATTTGCTTTCATTGGCGGTTTAAATGGTAGCATATCAGGAGCTATCGCTGCAACTCTTGCAGCTTATGGTTATATTGCTCTTCCAGGATTTGGTCCAGTTATCGCAATGGGTATAGGAGTAGCACTTTCTGCCGGAATGATAATAGGAGCACTGATAGGATCAGGAATGGGAGGGAGTGTCGGTATATGCTGTATTTTATGGGAAATTTATATGAATAATAATAATTCTTTCTCTTATAAATTTCATAATGAATAGAAATTTCTCATCATTTTTTCGATGAAAAACAATTAAGTCATCAACAAATTATATGTTCTGTTTTTGATGAAACGATTATCATATTATAAATGAAATAATATCTACTTATAAAAATTTCTTGCTTAATTCTTTATTACACCTCAAAAAAGTAGATTTTTAAAGCATCTCTTGAAGAAATGTAAACGAGATATAATTATCGATCTATGAAAGCTATATTTTTTATAGATCAAAAAATGAGAGTTATATTCAGATTATATATAAATATGCTTTAATTTATTTGCTCTTTTTAAGATATAATATTTCTATATAAATTATTTAATTTAAATTTCAATTTAAGATAATCGTATATATTTAATAATATAGATTATTTTTATAGATAAAATTATATTTAAATATAAGTATAAAGTTATTTTATGAAAAAAATATTATTATTATTGGTTTTTATGGCATTTTTAATTCATAAAAATTCTGCATTAGCACTATCAACACAAGTAAATATTTATAAATTAGAAGATAATAATTCCAAAAAGGCTATTGGTAGCATTAAAATTGAAGAAAACGCATACGGTTTGATTTTCATCCCTAATTTATCTACTTTATCAGAAGGGATGCATGGTTTTCATGTACATGTAAATCCTTCATGTGATACAAAAGATGGCATAATTGGTGGAAGCGCAGGTGGACATTATGATCCGGAACATACCAGAAAACATTTAGGACCTTATAATGTCAATGGTCATCTTGGTGATTTACCAGCACTTTATGTTGATAAGCAAGGGTATGCTATAAGGAACGTTCTTGCTCCACGATTAAAAAAATCTCTGAAATTAAAGGGCATTCTTTAGTCATTCATTTAGGGGCAGATAATCAATCAGACGAACCATTACCGCTTGGCGGAGGTGGTGAGCGTTTGGCGTGCGGTATTATTGAAAAATAAAGAGAATATTGATGGTAAACTGTGTGAATATTTTATAAAATTAACGCTTTTTTTGAATGTTTAATTCGGATAACAAAAAACTTAATGATAATCAAAACGAACAGCAATGGAAATTAAAGAAATAGTAGTATAAGTTCTCCGTAAGAAGACTTCAATATGAGGAAGTAATATTTTCAATGTTTGATGTAAACAAAGCAAGAAAATTAAATTTCACTCTCTAAAATATCACATTTGTAATAAATTATAATCATTAAGTCTAGTTCTAATAGAATCACGCCCCACGCATAAAATAGAACGGGTCTAAAACAGAAAATTTACTCTTCCCCTACTCAATCCCACTTATGAGGTGCACGCAAACAATTTTGATTGATACAATATCAATATAAGATGGTTTGAAAAGATTAAATGCTAAGATATTCACCCCCTCATTTAAGTTTAAAACAAAGATTAATTGTCATTATAAATCAATATATTATATCAACATAATAAGTCAAATAAAATATTTAGAGTAATTTTTTATCACTCTGAAAAAAGGGCTTTTAAACAATAGAGTCTTTTTTAAAATACCTCTCATGGAGACATATGATCCCAATCTAGTGAACGCATCTCGCCAGTTTGATAAAATTGACGAATGAGTTTAATATAATCAAGAAAATCTTTGTTTTCCTCCACTAATCTATTAGCAGTATCCCAGTCAATATCACTACGTTCTTTGGCAGGAATTAAAATCTCACTCTCGGAAGAGTTTTCCTTATTAAGTCTTATAAATCCAACTCCATGCAAACTTGAAAGCATTCGAAGCTCTTTTAATGTATCAACCCCTTCAATTTCACTAGCAACTAAATAACTCAAATTAGCCCATGACGAATTACTAACTGTTTGAAAAAATGCTTTTCGTAAATTTGAACGATTGATGAGAATTTTTACTTCAAAAGACCAAAGCTTCGTTTTTTTATCAAAATATTGCAAAACACAATCTTTGATTTCACGATTCCATTCACTGCTTAAATCTTGCATTCCTACGAGATCTGGATAAAGCCATTTATTTCCGCCTGCACCATGTTTATTACGAGAACATTTCTCATTAATGCGCTTGCTGTAAACTGCAAGCTCTGACCATAAAAATTTAGATAATAACGGATAAAGATCATGCTCTTTAACAGAGCCATCTTCTGTTCTATTCTCTGCATTGTCCTCTACTGCATCAATTTCAGCACTATCTGTTTGTTTAGTAAAATAATATTGCCGTGGTCGTCCTTCAGTGGTTTTAATTTCTGAATAACGCTTTTGTAACTGAGGGCGTCTTGCTCCTATTTCAGCAACAATTTGCTGAATAAGAGCTGTATCACTATTAAGAGGAGTAATTATTGCCGTTGAATGCTCTTGTTTTTGACGGCATTTGTCTGGGTAATTTTCAAATATCCATTGAGCAATTTCTCGAGCTGTAAATTTTTTTGTCGGGTTTTTCTTTAAAAAATTAAAAACAGTGTTTGTTAAATTTAAACTCATATGAAAAACTCCCCCTTTCATCCTCTGAATATTTCATTATATTCAGGATTTTTAAATGAAAAAACAATAAACTATTTAAGTTTTTTTAAAAAAAAGCATAGTTATCAAATTACCCAATAAAATTAAAATATTTTTTTGAATTTATGACTATAAACTCAAAGATTTTTTCACATAAGGAAAGTAAGATTATACTTTTATCAAAAATTCTAAATGTGCTGAAAATCCCCATAAAAAATCATAATCTTGTGTAACTTTTCTATAAATTTTTCCTTTTATTTTAATGTTGTTAGAAAAAATATTAATTTTCTGATTTATGAAACCCCTAATATTTTTACATTAATGATGCGATAGTGCAAAAAATTAAAAATAATTATTCAAACATTTGATTGAACCTCACACCCGTCAATTAAAAAACTTATGTGTTTTATTTTTGAAGAAAATAAGTTATGAGCTCTCAAGTATAGATTCTGCAATGGTAAACTCTGCACACAAACCTTCAAAACTACTATTTTCTTTAATAGCATCATGGGGAATAAGAACATAATACCATTTTTACCGCCATAAGTAGCCGCATAGCGCGTTGCATGACAACACCATTCAACTGCAGATTCTCTCTTTTTTAACACAATAGGATTTTTTATTTCGGAAGCTTTTTTGGGCTCACAGAGATATTTTGCGTTCTTTGTTTCTACAACAAAGTCTGGTTCATAATTTGATCCTTTATCATATTCTATCTTGAAAAAACCTCGAGTGGGTTTCATCCATTTCAATACTTGTATATCATCCTCTAATATTTGAGCAAATCGTAATTCCCCTTCTACTGAATCAAACTTTTGTAAAGGATAACAGCATTTTCTAAAGCCGCTGAATACAAGTTTTTTAATATCGCTTTTAATGGCAGGAATATTACGAAAATCAAGAGGAGACGTCCCTTGCGGCAACACATAATGGATAGGCGTTAAGGTTGTAAACCCCCTCGTAATTTTAATCTCATAATCCCTCTGTGTTTCCCATTGGTGTTCTCTTAATTGCGCAACAATAAAACTAGTAAGCTTATTCTGATAGTGAATTAATACATTCTCAACGGCAGCATCATTTGGTAAATAAGATTGGAAATATTGTACCAACTGACTCGCCAATTTTCGTAATAATGGCGTATGGTTATCATAATCGATAAAGTCATTATCAATTAAACCGCGAATGATATAATTTTCAAGATAAGGCTCTTTGACATATTCATTCTTAGATGTGAAAAAAATGCTTTTATGGGTGCACAATTCTCGAATTAAAAGTTCTTTACTAACAGGTTGCAAATTTAAGTTTTCTAAATTTTCCAAATTAAAATCAGAAAAACCATAAGTAACCTCACGCGAAGGAATGAGTACAATATTGGGAATATCTATCATCAATTCTGCTAATTGTTTTGTCAAAATTGTCACCACTTTTGATACAACAAACTTTTGTGATGAAGGATTAATATTCATAACTTTATTAGCAATTTTTTCTTGTATCAGTGCAGAACAAAGCATTTGAGAACTTGGCAATTTATCATTCTCTTTGATAAGATCCCAAGCGATCGCTGCAATATCTTGCTCTTCAGGCGTTAATGTAGGGGAATCTGTATTACGTAATATGATACCTTGTAAATCAGAAGATGCTCCATTTATATCGGAATTACGTGTTACCATCGTTTGCATCAATAAAGCTTCTACTTGACATGGAACCGTCACTATATCTGTCTTTTCAGAGGGGATATTCCCTCCTGTTCCAATCTCAATATGCTTTTTTATAATTGAGTTTGGATCGTTTGCACGATCAATAATATCTTGAAAACGATCATGCGCAATAATTGTTAAACGATCAATGGCTTCCACGCTTTGTTCTATACCCATAAGGCAAACGCAATCCACGCCCAATTGTTTGCTCTGTTAAAATTTCTGAAGCCGATGCACGCAACGGTACAAATAGTATAAAGATTCGTGACATCCCACCCCTCCTTTAATTTATTAATGTGAATAACAATTTCTGTTGGTTCATGAGAATCTTCAATTGCAATAAGCTTTTGAATATTTTAGCCTTCTTCTATATTCGACTGTTTTGTATGAATCTCTAAAATTTTTCCCTTATAGGTACATGAAAAAAATTATCTGATTCCAATAAATTCCGTAGTTTTTGTGCATGAGTTGTATCTTGAGCGATAACTAAAACAAAAGGCTTAACGAATTTCTTTTTATAATCGTTAGCATAGATAACTAAATCTGCTTTTACTTTTTCGTGCGTATGAATTGCATCTTGTAGTTTAATATACTCTAATTGTTCAGGTGTGTAGTTTTTCGGTTGAAAGTCTTTCCGTGTAGCAACAGCTGGCTCTTTCACAAATCCATCTCTCATAGCCTCTGCAAGTGAATAGCTGTAAACAACGTTTTTAAAATCTACTGGTTTTGCACCTATTGTTTTAGGTGTAGCTGTAAGCTCTATTCCTAAAACAGGTTTTAACTCATTAATCGCCGAAATGCCTGCAGAAGCACGATAACGGTGTGCTTCATCCATTAACAAAACTAAATCAGGAAGATTTGCGAGATAATCAAAATAACTTTCGCCAATCGTTTCTTGCAAGCGTTTAATTCGCGGAATACTGGATTTTAATGCACCTTTTTTGTTATCTATTGTATTAATTTTAGAAATATTAAAAATATTGATAAAGGCTGTATCCCTACTCTCAAACAAACGCTTTTGTCCTTGAAAGTGGTGATCATCAGTGCGAATACCTTTACAACTTTCATAGTCGTCACCTGTAATAATAACAGGTCTATTTGCAATGAATTCACTTATTCCACTAAAGACATACTTTGGGCTTTGGAGAATAAAATCCTGTTTTAATTTTTCATAAATAGTTAAATTTGGAGCTAAAATAAAAAATGGCGACTGCGACCTGTTAAATAAAGATAGCTGATAAAAGCACCCATAAGTCGCGTTTTTCCCACATCCGTTGCTAAAAAAGCAAAACAAAAAGAAGGAAAGTTTTGTTCAAAATCTTATACAGAAGGATAAAGATTTTTTATCACTTCCAACTCTGCAACCAAATCAGCATTTTTAGAAAGCTCTATATTTTTTAAGATTTTTACCAAAATATTTAAAGACTCACGTTGAGGATTACACAACGATAAGCGAGCAGAAATCCTTTTTTCAACAGTGTTTATGAAAAACTCCACTTTTTATATATTATTCAAATAGATCTAATTCTTTTTGTGCAATATCTTTATCTTTGTTGCTTTCTTTTACCACAATCATTGGTTCAAGATTGGCTTGTAATCATCCCTTTCCCATTCGCATTTTTCTAATACTGCACGGGGAATTTTAGTGAGTGTTAGATTTTCAAATGATGCTGATTTTGTATCAAAGGCTGTACAACAAATCAGCAAAGTGCGATGAGAGCCTACCTCTTCGCTTATAATACGGAGGTGTTCATGAGTCATAGCGTTTGTTGTGACATAAATATAATCTCTCGCAGTTGAATACCCTTGCATCCAATAATGATTTTCATCAGGTGCATAGGTAAACCCCATATGTTTGCACATTGCTTCTGAAAGCATCGCAGCATTATATTCGCGACTAATAATCTATTGTCCCCATGGATCTTTTTGCAACAGAGAAGGTGTGAGGCGATAATAACGGAATCCCCCGCCACCTTGCCAATTGACACTTTTGGAAATTCCCCCTTGATCAGTTCCATCAATGACTTGTTTTAAACGAGGGATAATATGGGTGTGACAATGTTCACCAAGTTCAATCATAATCCACTTTCTTCCCATTTTATGAGCAACAGAACCGGTCGTGCCAGAACCAGCAAAAGAATCCAGTATAAGATCACCGGGGTTGGTGGCAAGTTGAATGATGCGTTCCATTAACCGTTCCGGTTTAGGAGTTGTAAAGACATTATCAGAATTAAAAACTTTGACTTCTTTTTTGGCATCTTGGTTGTGCCCCACTTCTGTATAGGGCCAAATCGTCATTGAAACCGTACCATTTTTTACTTCTGATAAAAAACGCTTCAGAGAAGGAACATTGCTTCCTGTTGGACCAAACCAAATACGATTATCTTTCAATAATTCAAAGAACTTTTTTTCATTCATAGCCCAACTTCTACCATTGGGGGGCATCACCTTGCGTCCAGAAGGTGTGATGATTTCATAAATATCCTTAAACGTCACTCTTTTTACGGATAAATCTCCAGATTTCCAAGGGCCGCGAGGATCATTATCAGGATTTTTATAGCGCGCATCCATATCGCTTGAACGAGGAAGCAATTGAGGACGCCAAATCATTTTATCTTTGGCATAAACCATTATAAAATCATGGTTATCAGAAAGCCATTTTGTATCATTTTGTGGAGCATATTTCTTTTGCCAAATAATATTGTTGATGAAATTTTGGCGACCAAAAATTTCATCCATCACCACTTTAAGATAGGCTTGTTCATCATCATCAATGGAAATCCAGATACTTCCATCATCCGCCAGTAAATGATGTAACAATTCTAGCCTGTATCTCATAAAACTTAGCCATATGGAATGCTCTAAACCATCTTTATAATGTTCAAAAGCATTACCTGTATTATAAGGCGGATCGATATAGATACATTTTACCTTGCCTGTATATTCTTTCTCAAGTGCTTTGAGTGCGAGTAAATTATCACCAAAAATAAGTTTATTATCAAAAATATCCTGAGATGATATTTGATGTGAGGCATGATAAGATTTTTCACGATCTTCTAATAAGATATGAGTTTTTAGTTTGGGGCGTTTCTCTTTTCCAATCCAGTTAAGTTCTAATTTTTGTTTATTATGATGCATGTAATCGTTTTTAAATCCAAATGTTTGAGAAAAACGATGCATTCACGAACAGTATTGTTAGTACCATCCGACAGCAATTTGAGCTTCTTCTGACATACAATCAGGTGTCCATGGTGGATCAAAAGTCATAGTGACTTCAACATACGAAACCCCTTCAACTGCACTAACTGCATTTTCTACCCACCCCGGCATTTCACCAGCAACAGGACATCCCGGTGCTGTAAGAGTCATTTCAATTTTTACTGAACGATCATCTTCAATATCAATACGATAAATCAGTCCAAGCTCATAAATATCAGCAGGAATCTCTGGGTCATAAACTGTTTTGAGAGCAGCAATAATATCATTCGTCATACGATCAATTTCATCTGCTGGAATTGCTGATATATAAGATTTTTTATTTTCGCTTACAGTTTCAACAGATTCTGTAGAATGACGCTCTTCAATTGATTCAGCCATTAAAAAATGTCCTTGTTTCTTTCAATGCTTCTACTAATTGATCTACATCTTCTTGAGTGTTATACATGGCTAATGATGCCCGACAAATAGATGTTAGACCAAAGCGTTGTAATAAAGGCTGTGCACAATGGGTTCCCGCGCGTATTGCAACTCCTTTTCTATCAATAAACATAGCGATATCATGGGCGTGAATCCCTTCAATTGTAAATGATATAATAGCTCCTTTATTGGGAGAATGACCATAAATACGCAATGACTCAACCATTTTAAGTTTTTCCTGCGCATAAGCTAAAAGGGACCTCTCATGGGCATGAATCGTGCTACGACCTTTCTCTTGTATATAATCAATAGCTGCAGTTAATCCAATAGCTTCAACAATAGGAGGAGTGCCTGCTTCAAAACGGTAAGGAGGAGCATTATAAAAAACCTTATCGGTTGTTACCTCCTCGATCATTTCCCCTCCCCCTTGAAAAGGACGCATTTCTTCTAGTCTATCTTCCTTACCATACAAAACACCAATACCGGTGGGACCATAAAGCTTATGACCTGTAAAGACATACCAATCACAATCGAGATCTTGCACATCAACGGTTAAATGTACTGCTCCTTGAGAACCATCAACAAGAACAGGAATAGAATTTTGATGTGCGAGCTTAATAATCTCTTTAACAGGAGGTACAGTTCCTAATATATTGGACATATGCGTAATAGCAACAAGCCGCGTTTTTTCGCTTAAAGCCTTTTGGAAATCTTCAGTGTGCAGAATACCATTTTCATCGACAGGAACAAAAATAAGTTTAACACCTTTTTGTTCACGGAGAAAATGCCAAGGAATAATATTTGAATGATGTTCCATGATCGTTAGAACAATCTCATCACCTTCTTTGAGTTTGGGCATAGCCCAACCATAAGCAACGGTATTAATAGCTTCTGTTGCATTTTTCGTAAAAACAATTTCTTCAGCTTTTTGAGCATTTAGAAAAACACGAACGGTTTCACGAGAATTTTCATATGATTGTGTTGCTATATTGGCTAAAAAATACATTCCCCTATGCACATTAGCATAACTATAATGATAATAATTATTCATTGCATTGAGTACTGACACTGGTTTTTGGGCAGAAGCACTACTATCAAGATATGCTAATCGCTTTCCATAAACTTGATGGTGCAAAAGAGGAAAATCACGCCGAATTTCTTCGACATTATAACTCAACGTTGGTGCATCAATTGCCATTTTTCTACCTTAAACATTTTTTTCAAGCCATTTACTAATGATATTCTCCAAAGCAATTTGAATATTATCTTGCTTGATCTCATCAATGAGCTCAGAGATAAATCCTTTAATCAAAAGTGCACGAGCCGTTTTAAATGGGATACCACGCGCCATAAGATAAAAAAGATAATCATGATTAATATTAGCAACTGTTGCACCATGACCGCATGCAACATCATCAGCAAAAATCTCCAGTTCAGGCTTTGCATTAAATTCTGCATCATCTGAAAGAATAAGGCTATTACAAGCCATGCGTGCATCTGTTTTTTGCGCTTTTTGAGACACACGTATTATTCCTTGGAAAACACCAACAGCCTTATCTGTAACCACATTGCGTATAATTTCGCTTGATGTTGATTTTTCTTCCACGTGACGAACAGTCATTGTAAGATCACTATGTGTTTGTCCTGATAATAAATTTATAACGCGTAATTGAAAATCAGATTCTTCTCCCTGTAATTCAATATCGACTTCTTGGCGATTTAATTGGCTCCCTATATTAATGACATAAAGTGATAACTTCGCTCTTTGATCAAGAACAGCACAAAATCGACCAAATTGTGTAGAATTAAAATCACGATTGCGAATGAGAATCCACGTAACATCACTATCAGCAGCAACATTTAATGAAAATATTGAACTGACAAAGGTATCTTTATCATTGCCAATCTGATGTTCAATAAACGTAACTTGACTATTTTTATCAACTTTTATATCCGAAAAAATATGAGATTGTCCCCCCATTTGTATATTTTGTAATTCAATGGGTATATTTAACTTTGTATTTTCAGGGATGTGAAAAAGCCAACCATCTGTAACAAAAGCTGTATTTAACTGTCCAATAAAATCCTCATCGGAAATATTTTGATTTATCTGTACAGAATTATCTTCCAATGCGTCTGAAAGGCGTTTTACTGTAATATTATCTACCTTTGATTCTATTGATGTTTTTCCATTGTTTATGGAGAAAACAGCACTTTCTGAAAACAAAGCATCAACCAATTGATTGTTTTGAACTTTTGAAAAATTGCTAATAGACTTCAGTAAGGTACGCAGATTGGTATAATGCCAGCTTTCGATTTTACGGGAAGGAAGCTGTGTGGTTTGAAACTGCTCAATAGTTTTCTTGCGGATTTCCTGTACAGCTTTATCACCAGGTAAGTCGTTTACACACTGATTGAAATTACTGAGTATATTTTCTTCAACTGCTAACAAGTCTTGCTGTGTATTCATATTCAATAACCTCAAACCGCTTCCCTGATAAGATCAGCATACCCATTTTGCTCTAAATAAAGCGCTAAGGATTTATCTCCGCTTTTGATAATTTGTCCTTTATAAAGAACATGTACCGTGTCAGGAATAATATAATTAAGCAGCCGTTGATAATGGGTAATCACCAAAAATGAACGTTTTGAATCCCGAAGTTTATTAACACCATCTGCAACAATTTTTAATGCATCAATATCTAAACCAGAATCCGTTTCATCTAAAATGCAAAGTCTAGGTTCAAGAAGTGCCATTTGTAAAATTTCAGCGCGCTTTTTTTCCCCACCTGAAAAACCTACATTTAATGGACGCTTTAGCATATCCATATCTATTTCAAGTTTGGCTGAAACTTCTTTAACACATTTTATAAATTCAGGAATTTTAAGCTCTTTGTCACCGCGCGCTTTGCGTTGAGAATTCATCGCAACTTTTAAAAATTCCATCGTTGCTACCCCTGGTATTTCCATTGGATATTGAAATGCAAGAAAAACACCATATATAGCGCGTTCTGCTGGATCCATTTCTAAAAGCGATTGTCCATTATAGAGAATATCTCCTTCTGTTATTTCATAATCATCACGACCAGCAAGCAAATAAGACAAAGTTGATTTTCCGGCTCCATTTTGTCCCATGATAGCGGCAACTTCTCCATCTTGAACTGTCAAGTTTAAACCACGAATAACTTCTGTATCGGTCCCAGCAATACGAGCGTGCAAATTTTTTATCTCTAACATAATTTAATCCTGTTTTGGCTGTTTTTCAGATACCAACACGTATTATTTTGCCTTAGCATCCATCTACTTTTGTAATTACCATAGAGGTCATTTTTAGCATTATTTGCTACTGTTACAGCCCTTTTACATCAAGTCTTCTATTTATCTAATTCAATAAATTATCCAACACTACCTTCAAGGCTGATACCAATAAGCTTTTGTGCTTCGACAGCAAATTCCATGGGAAGTTTTTGAATGACCTCTTTTACAAAACCATTTACAATTAATGCGATAGCTTCTTCTTCGGGAATTCCTCTCTGCATAACATAAAAAAGTTGGTCATCAGAAATTTTTGATGTTGTGGCTTCATGTTCAAACTGAGCTGTTGCATTTTTTGCTTCAATATAAGGGACTGTATGCGCACCACAATCATTTCCGATTAACAAACTATCACATTGCGTAAAATTACGCGCATTTTGTGCTTTTCGATGTGCTGTAACTTGTCCTCGATAAGTGTTATTTGAAAAACCTGCAGAAATGCCCTTGGAAATAATACGACTGGATGTATTTTTTCCCAAATGAATCATTTTTGTACCAGAATCAATTTGTTGATGACCGTTTGCAACAGCAATAGAATAAAATTCTCCACGCGCATTATCACCACGGAGTAAGCAGGATGGATATTTCCAAGTAATCGCAGAACCAGTCTCAACTTGTGTCCATGAGATTTTAGAGCTATCACCTCGACAATCTCCACGCTTCGTCACAAAATTATAAATACCGCCCTTTCCATCTTTATCGCCAGGATACCAGTTTTGTACTGTAGAATATTTAATCTCTGCATTTTTAAGGGCAATAAGTTCAACGACAGCCGCATGAAGTTGGTTTTCATCACGTTGGGGTGCTGTACACCCTTCAAGATAAGAAACATAGGAATCTTCAGCGGCGATAATCAATGTTCGTTCAAATTGGCCAGTGTTGCGTTCATTAATCCTAAAATAAGTTGAAAGCTCCATAGGACAACGAACCCCTTTGGGAATATAAACAAATGAACCATCTGTAAAGACAGCTGCATTTAAGGCCGCATAATAATTATCACTTATAGGTACAACTGTTCCTAAATATTCCTTAATAAGCTCAGAATGTTCAATAATCGCCTCTGAAATAGAACAAAAAATCACACCAGCACGTGCCAGCTCTTTTTTGAATGTTGTTACAACAGAAACAGAATCAAAGACTGCATCAACAGCCACCTGCCCCGATACAGACATACTGTCATCGAAAGTAGATGGATCAGACTGTTTTCTTACTCCTGCCAAAATCTCTTGTTCTTTAAGGGGAATGCCAAGTTTTTCGTACGTTGCTAATAACTCAGGATCCACTTCATCCAAAGATTTTGGTCCTGTATGATTTTTTGGAGCAGCATAATAATAAAGCTCCTGAAAATCAATTTTAGGATATTCAAGACGCGCCCAATGAGGCTCTTGCATTGTCAGCCAACGTCGGTAAGCTTTTAAGCGCCATGTTAGCATCCATTCAGGCTCATGTTTTTTAGCAGAAATAAATTTGATAATATCTTCATTTAAGCCTTTTGGAGCTTTATCTGTTTCAATATTGGTTTCAAAACCATATTTATATTGGTCAACATCTATTTCACGTACTTGGCGTATTGTTTCTTGTACTGCCGGCATAAATTTTCTCCATTTTTTGGCGTCAAAAACCGGTAACTAAAAGTCTTGTTTTTTTTACAAGATTAAAGTAAGAAAGTTATTTCCTAGGCTATAGGTAAAGTGCAAAAATTTCAATAAAACTTATCTTATTTTTAAAATAATTCTAATTTTATAACTTTCTTATGATAAATCTTACCCTTTTTTCTTGCTTATAATTTGAGAAAAAAACGATAGAAAATCATCAATATCCTCAGAAGTTGTGTCCCGCCCTAGCGAAATGCGAATGGCACCATTTGGAACATGATACCCCATTGCCTCCAACACTTTGCTTTGTTTTACTTTTCCTGAAGAACAAGCAGAGCCGGATGATATAGAAAATCCTTCTAAATCAAAAGCAATTTGCATCGTTTCAGCTTTTATATTTTTCACGGTAAAGTAAGTTGTATTTGGCAAACGTTGAACTCTTTTGCCAAAAATTTCAACATTTTTACTTATTTTTTGTAGTCCATCTTCTAATTTATTGCGTAAATATATTAACTGTTTTATTTCCTCCTGTGTGAAACAATCAGCTATTGCTGCCCCAAAAGCAGCAATAAGGGGCAATGCTTCTGTTCCTCCACGGAGACCTTTTTCTTGTCCCCCCCCAATAATAAGAGGGTGTGGCATGAGAAGATTGCCACATGAAACAAAAGCACCGATTCCTTTAGGACCACCAATTTTATGTGCAGACAGTATAAAAAAATCTCCTCCTAGCTGATTAATATCCACGAAATTTTTATCGACATATTGTGTCAAATCAACAATAAGAGTGCCTCCTAAATCCCGAACAATAGCGGCGATTTCTGTTAACGGTTGAATAACACCCGTTTCACTATTTGCAGCTTGAATAGCAACAAGAGGTAAACCTTTTGTTTTATCGTGAAGCGTTAAGAGTGCTATTAATTTATCTTGTTGTATGAGCCCATCTTGATCAACAGCAATGACGCTTATCAATTCTTTAGAAAAACGCCCTCCCTCTGCAACAGAGGGATGTTCCGTCGCTCCAAGGTAAAGATGAGAAAATTGAACTTTTGCATTCCCCATATTGTAAAAGGGTGTTAACAAAGTCATTGCTGATTCACTCGCACCAGAGGTAAATACCACGTGACCTGGATCTGTTTTAAGATTTTCAGCGATTTGTCGACGTGCCTTTTGCAACAAGGTTTTAGCCGCACGCCCTTCCTTATGAACCGATGATGGATTACCAAATATCTCTAAAGATTCCAGTAACGCCATCCGTGCCATTTTTTTGAGCGGTGTTGTTGCGTTATGATCAAAATATCGGCGTTTTATAATCATTTTACATCGCAATCATTAATCTTATGAATTGATTAAAAAAATAGCGCAATTTTCTTGAAAAGTTCACTAAAAAAAGAATATCTAATAATTATTTAAGAGATTCTATGGTAAAAGTCGACCAAGGTCAATGAGAGCCTTTTATTGCATTTAAGGAGCATTTTATGCCAGAAATTATTTTTAACGGTCCCGCGGGTCGGCTCGAAGGGCGTTATCAACCTTCACAACAAAAAAATGCACCCATTGCGATCATTTTGCATCCTCATCCCCAATTTGGTGGAACTATGAATCATAAAATTGTCTACGACCTCTTTTATATGTTCCAACAACGTGGCTTTACAACTTTACGTTTTAACTTTCGTGGTATTGGTCGTAGTCAGGGTGAATTTGATTATGGAATAGGAGAACTTTCAGATGCTGCTGCTGCTCTCGATTGGGTGCAAACACAACATCCAGACTCTAAAAATTGTTGGGTAGCAGGATATTCATTTGGAGCATGGATTGGTATGCAGCTTTTAATGCGCCGACCGGAAATTGAGGGATTTATCTCAGTTGCCCCTCAGCCTAATGTTTATGACTTTTCATTTCTTGCACCTTGTCCCTCCTCTGGACTTATCATTCATGGTGGTATCGATAAAGTTGCCCCCCCAAAAGATGTTCAAATACTTGTCGATAAATTGAAAACACAAAAAGGAATCATCATCACACAAGAAATATTAGAAGAAGCTAATCACTTTTTCAGTGGATGTCATGAAGAACTTATTGAACGATGTGCCCACTATTTGGATAACCATATCACCAATGAACTTCTCGCTCCTCCTCCTGAAATACTTTCACTAACTTAGGAAAACACGATAGATTTATAAAAAATCAGCAAAAGTTGTCTCTGATCATAACAAAGTAATTTTTTTAGTCTGTACTTAAAACTTTTCTAAATTTTATTTCAGGATAGAAATGAGAATAACAAAATGCCTTTTTTCTGTCACTGAGAAATCTCTTTTTTAGCGTAAAAAGGAAATAATACCTGTATTATTATCTTTATATTATCAATATGTCTCTTTCTCTTGTGATGTGTGCATCAGTTATGATAGATAACGCTCCATTATATAATCACCTATTATATGAAATGAATGCACTCTTAAAATTAGGAAATTGAATCTGTGTTTGCCTTTAAATCTGATTTTTTACACATTATGAGCGAACGTGGTTTTATCCACCAAATTTCAGATGAAAAAGGCTTAGATGATCTTTTTTTAAAAGAAACTGTAAGCGCTTATATTGGATTTGATCCAACAGCATCGAGTTTACATGCTGGAAGTCTTCTTCAGATTATGATGCTTTATTGGTTACAAAAAACGGGTCATCGCCCCATTGCTTTAATGGGCGGAGGGACCGGATTGATCGGTGATCCTTCCTTCAAAGATGAAGCGCGACGTCTTCTGGCACAAGATGATATTGCTGCAAATATTGATGGTATTAAAAAGGTATTTGCTAACTATTTGACATTCGGTGACCGAAAAACTGATGCTTGTATTGTGAATAATGCTGAATGGTTATGCAATTTAAACTACTTAGAATTTTTGCGTGATATAGGAAAACATTTTTCTGTCAACCGTATGTTGTCATTTGATTCTGTCAGACTCAGACTTGAGCGTGAGCACTCTTTGTCATTCTTAGAATTTAATTATATGATTCTGCAAGCTTATGACTTTGTTGAACTTTATAAACGTTATGGATTGCGTATGCAAATGGGGGGCTCTGATCAATGGGGCAACATTATTAACGGAATCGAATTAGGGCATCGTTTAGGAACACCACAATTATATGCGTTAACATCACCATTGCTGACCACCTCTTCCGGTGCCAAAATGGGTAAATCATTGAATGGGGCTGTATGGCTGAATGCGGATATGCTTTCACCTTATCAATTTTGGCAATATTGGCGCAATATAGAAGATGCTGATGTAACACGATTTCTAAAGCTCTATACTCCATTGCCAATGGATGAGATTCTTAAACTTTCTGTATTACAAGGGACAGAAATTAACGAAGCAAAAAAAATTCTTGCAACAGAAGTTACAGCAATGTTGCATGGACGTGCTCTTGCCAATACAGCAGCAGAGACTGCTCGCAAAACATTTGAAGAAAAAACTCTGGGAGAAAATCTTCCAACTGTTGAAATTAATGCCTCAGAATTAAAAAAAGGTGTTGGATTGCTCACTCTTTTAGTACGAGCAGGACTCGCTAAATCTAATAGTGAGGCACGCCGACACGTTCAAGGTGGAGGTGTACGTGTAAATGATCAAATTATTGAGGATGAAACACATCTTATTATTGAAGATGATGTCAGTGCAGAAGGAATCATTAAACTTTCTTTCGGTAAGAAAAAACATGTTGTGATGAAACCAGTATAATCTTTTGTTGTTTTGTTTATGTTGTTCACGCCGATTTTGTTCTTTCAATCCAATCGTTGTGATAGAGCGATTTTTGTTAGGAAAATAAACCTCTCTTCAAAACAATAATATTCTAGAGAGTTGAATAGTTCTTTTCTTCTGTGTACTCTGATATCCTATACTTGTTACACAAGAAAGATGAAAATAATGACAAGACCAATGAAGGGGGCTCTTGCTCCTGATTTTAATTTGCCTCGCGATGGAGGAGAGACAGTATGTCTTTCTGACTTTAAAGGAAAACCTGTTGTTTTATATTTTTATCCAAAAGATGACACCAGCGGTTGCACAAACGAAGCACTTGATTTCACAAAATTAAAGATGAAATTTGATGAAATCGGTGTTGCTGTTATTGGAATCTCTCCAGATAATGTAAAAAAACATGATAAATTTAAAGTAAAATATGAGCTTGATGTCATCTTGGTTTCTGATGAAGAAAAAACGACCCTCGAAGCTTACGGTGTTTGGGTTGAGAAAAGCATGTATGGACGCAAATATATGGGGGTTGAACGGAGCACTTTTTTAATCGATGCAAATGGAATAATAGCAGAAGAATGGCGCAAAGTAAGCGTATCTGGGCATGCTGAAAATGTTCTAGCTACTGCAACACTTTTACATCATAACCATAACTTGTAAATTGAGTATTTGATTTACTTTAAAAAGCAAAAGCCATCCTCTGAATTAATTTTAGTTTTTCAACGGATTCAATTTTTACAATATATTGTGATTTATAAGGATAGTGAATTGTTTTATATTTATATTAGTACTCCAAATATCAAAAATTTTTCTTATTTCAGCTTCCTATCACTTGCAATATCATAAGCAGGATTGGTGTGTGAAAAAAATTGAAAAAAGAAACAAGAAAACCCCTCTTTGAACCTTTAAAGTATCGAGAGCTATCGTAATACCATAACATCAATAAAACGAACAACTTAAAAAAAATCTACATGGCTTGAAGGAAGGATATATAATTAACGAATATCCTCAATTTCTTTGTCTTGTCCATAAATGCGCCGTGCGAGCGCTGCCTCTATAAATGCATCTAAATTACCATTCAGTACGGATTGTGGATCCGTATTTTCAATCCCTGTACGCAAATCTTTGACAAGCTGATAGGGTTGAAGAACATAAGATCTAATTTGATGTCCCCATCCGATTTCTGTTTTAGAAGATTCAGCAGCATTGGTTTCTTCTTCTCTTTTTTTAAGCTCTTCTTCATAAAGCCGTGCACGCAACATCGACCAAGCCGTAGCGCGATTTTTGTGTTGAGAACGCTCTGTTTGACATTGAACAACAATACCCGTTTTTATATGTGTGATGCGAACAGCGGAATCTGTCGTGTTAACATGTTGTCCTCCTGCTCCCGATGCACGATATGTATCAATACGCACATCTGCCTCTGAAACATCAACTTCAATATTGTCATCAATAACTGGATAAACCCAAATGCTTGCAAAAGAGGTATGGCGCTTTGCATTCGAATCAAATGGAGAAATCCGCACCAAGCGATGAACGCCTGATTCTGTTTTTAACATTCCATAAGCATTATGCCCTTTTACAAGAATAGTCGCTGACTTTATTCCTGCTTCTTCTCCATCATGAATTTCTAAAATTTCAACCCTCATTTCATGCTGTTCAGCCCAGCGCATATACATACGTAAGAGCATAGAAGCCCAATCTTGGCTTTCTGTTCCCCCTGCTCCAGCATGAACTTCTAAATAGGTATCATTCGGATCGGCTTCTCCTGAAAGAAGCACATCAATTTGCCTTTTATCTATCTCATTTTTAAGATTACGTATTGAATTTTCTGCATCAGCTATAATTTCAACATCACTTTCTTCTTCACCCATTGTAATAAGCTCAATGCATTCTTCAAGTGTTTTTGTAAATGATAAAAGACCATTGATTGAATCATCAAGACGTTGACGCTCACGCATCATATCCTGTGCTCGTTGTGCATCATCCCATAATGACGGATCTTCCGCTTTTTGATTAAGATATTCGAGGCGCTTTAGTGATTGATCCCAGTCAAAGATGCCCCCTTAGCAATTGAATTGCTTTCTGGATTTCATCAACTAATGTTTCTATTTCTGCTCGCATAATTTAACACCGTATTTTTTAATACTCTTTCTGGTTATGTCTCTAGAATTTTACACAAACTCGATAGCTGCTGTGAGGAAATAGCATGGACTTATCGGATCGACACTGTAAAAAATAAAAACCATAGACTCATGGCGAAAGGAGACTTTGTTGATTAATACAGCCCACCTGTCCCACTTTCAAGGGCTTTATTGACTTGTGGAGAAGTAGTTACTGCAGGAACACCTTCTTGAAAAGAATTTGTACTCCCAATAACTTGATATATATCAGCAGGGCCAGTTCCTGGTTTAAATGCTTCTATAATGACATCTTGATCTCCTCTTTCCGCAAGCATTCCTGTTTTCCGATTAATTGGCATTAAAATCATACCCTTTGGCATCTTAAAGGGAACATCTGGCTTCCCTTTAAGAGCATTTGCCATAAACTCACCAAAGATAGGTGCAGCTAATGAACTTCCGGTTCCATTATATCCTAACGGAGCAGGTTGATCGTAGCCAATAAAAATACCAACGACAATGTCAGGAGTAAATCCCATAAACCAGACATCTTTAGAGTCATTGGTTGTCCCTGTCTTAGCGGCAATATGTCGATTAAGATAACGTAAACGTGCTGCAGTACCACGCTGAACAACCCCTTCCATCATGGATGTAATCTGATAAGCTGTCATAGGATCAAGAACTTGATCTCGCTCATCAATCAATGTGGGTTCACGTTGATTATTCCATGAATGCGTATTACAATTTTCACAAATACGATCATCATGACGATAAATTGTCTTTCCATAACGATCTTGAATTCTGTCTATCAGAGAAGGTTTAATAGAGCGTCCCCCATTGGCAATAACTGAATAAGCTGTAACCATTCGTAATACTGTTGTTTCACCAGCCCCTAAAGCCATGGGAAGGTAAGGCTGCAATTTATCCACTACGCCAAAGCGTTCTGCATATTCAGCGACAAGAGGCATTCCCATATCATTGGCAAGCCGTATTGTCATAAGATTACGAGAACGCTCAATCCCATAACGCAACGTTGAAGGTCCTGCAAAGGTACCACCATAATTTTTTGGTTGCCAAACTTCACCATTATATTGACGAACTTCAATGGGGCCATCTAAAACAACGGATGCTGGTGTATACCCGTTATCAAGAGCTGCTGCATAAACAAAAGGCTTAAAAGCAGACCCCGGTTGGCGATAAGCTTGGGTTGCACGATTGAATTCAGATGCAGCAAAAGAAAATCCTCCCACCATAGCAAGAACACGCCCTGTATGAGGTTCCATAGCAACAATTGCACCTTCAACCTTTGGAATTTGTTGTAAACGATAAATGTTGTTTGTATTAGATAGTTTTTCAACAAAAATGACATCCCCAACTTGCAGAACATGAGATAAGTTCTGAACAGTTTTTCGATAACCATTTTCTTTTACAACATGGAGTGCCCATTTTGAATCAGATTCAGATAAAACAGCAATTTCCCGTTTTTTTGATAATATACCTGAAGCTTCGCGCTGTGGCTGTAAACCAATCTCTACTTTATTGGTATTAGTAGAAAGAACAACAGCTAAACGCCATTCAGGAACATCACTTAGCCCTGTGATATTTGCAAGCTCTATCCCCCAATCACCCCTCTCATCGATATGCGCATAAGCTCCACGCCATCCTTGCGAATGATCAAATCTAATTAACCCAGCGTGCAAAGCACGTCGCGCAATAAGTTGTAAATGCGGATCAAGCGTTGTACGAATGGAAAGCCCACCTTCATAAAGTGTTTTAGCCCCATAGCGATGTATTAAACGACGTCGCACTTCTTCAGTAAAATAATCAGCCGCAAAAACATAGCTATCACTCCCACGTATTGTCGCTCCTAAAGGTTTAGCTTTCGCTTTTTCACCTTGTTCATGCGTTACATATCCATTTGCAATCATCCGATCTATAACCCAATTGCGCCGATCAATAGCACGCTGTGTATTCTTAAATGGATCATAATTTGCTGGTCCTTTTGGAAGAGCAGCCAAATAAGCACATTGTTCTAGAGTCAAATCATTGACGGATTTATTAAAATAGGTCAAAGAAGCAGCTGCTATACCATAAGTGCCACGACCCAGATAAATTTCATTGAGATAAAGTTCGAGAATATGATCTTTTGAATAAGTTTTCTCAATACGCATTGCTAAAATAGCTTCCTTAAATTTACGCTCTAACGTTGTTTCTGAACTTAAAAGGAAGTTTTTAGCGACTTGTTGCGTTATAGTTGATGCACCCTCTGGACGCCTTCCAGAACCAATATTACGAATATTATTGATCAAAGCTCGAGAAAGCCCTTCGGGATCTAAACCAAAATGATGATAAAAGTTTTTGTCTTCAGCCGAAATAAAAGCATTTATAACAAGCTTTGGTATTGATTGAATCGGTAAATAGAGGCGATGTTTTGTTGCAAACTCTGCCATAAGGCGGCCATCAGAAGCATGAACGCGGGTCATTACCGGCGGCTCATAAAGTGAAAGAACTTCATAATCAGGGAGTGCATTTGCTTGACCACTGGTCATAACACCCCACGTTATTGCTCCACAAAGTCCAATAGCAACAAAAAAACGAAGAAGATATCTTAAAAAAATAATCATAAAAACGGCTATCGCTTTCTTAAGAATTAATCAAAGAAAAAATACGTTATTTCAAACACACCGAGCGGATATCACCACAAGATTGAGATTAAGAGAATTTATTTTCTATTTTTTATTTATACTAGGGTATACTAGAAACCCATATTAATACTCTATTTTCCCACAAATTTAAAGAGGCTGTATCATTTTCTGCCTATAATGAGCAAATTGACGAATAGAATGAGCAATAGAGGCTGCCATTTGTTTTCTCCAATGAGGATCATTTAATAACTTTTCATCCTCTTTATTGGATAAATAACCTATTTCTATCAAGACGGAGGGTATATCTGAAGCTCTTAAAACTTGAAAATTAGCATACCGATGTGGGTTATTAATCAAGTTAATATGATTCTTTGATAAACTTGAAATTACACTATTTGCAAAATTCACCGAAAATGTATGTGTTTCACGTCGTGTAAGATCCATCAAAATATCTGTAACTTCGAGCGTTTCATCTGCAGGCAAACCGTCCAGCAAATCAACTTTATTTTCATTTTCAGCTAAAGATTTTGCAATGGCATCAGAGGCTTTATCTGATATGGTATACACTGTGGCACCGCGAAGAGAATGTAGATCAATCGTATCTGCGTGAATAGATATAAAAAGATCAGCATCGAACTCTTGCGCTTTTTTAACTCTTTCACTTAGTCTTAAAAAAATATTGGAATCTCGCGTTAAAGCAACTGTAATATGAGAATCCTTTTGTAATTCGTCTCGCAATGCACGCGCAAAGTCTAAAGTTACATCTTTTTCTAAAACTCCAGTAACACCCCGCGCACCGCCATCAATACCACCATGACCAGGATCAAGAACAACACGGAAATTATATGCTGGCATTAACTGCGTTTTTGTATCAAAATTGGTCCTTTGCTGTTTTTTTAATATCTCATCAAATTTTTCTGGTGTACTTTTACGAATATCAATCAGCAACTGCCATAAACCATTATTTAATTTTTTTACGACATTTTTTTCAATTACAAAAGCCGTTTTACTTGTCAAAATAATGCGTGAAGTCTGTATGTCAGAAAAAGCATAACGCACATCTGAAAGCATAACGGATAATGTATTCTGTTTCTTTAAAGGCGTATTTTGCATTGAAAAGTCAAGTGTAGGTAAATTGATAACCAACCGTGTTGGCCTGTCCAAAATCTGTAAACGAATATTTGGTTTTGAATTGAAAACCGCAATAATACGCGTATGAACACTATCACCAATGGTTCGAAAATTAATAAGTCTCAGAGGATCTGCGGCTTGAACACTGGTTTGGAATAGCAAAAAAAATAATAAAAAGTATGTGATGAGCGCAATAATATCCCCATAAGCTATTTTCAGCTTTTTGGTAAAGAAAACTCTTATCATAAGCAAAATACTCTACATTACATTTGTAATAATTTATCTTGGTTACATAAAAACGATACACCAACTTATTCTCTATTTTTCAATAAAATCTAAATAAACACCCAAAAACGAAATTAAGGTCATAAATATTATCATTGTACATGATTTACATTGTTACTTGCCAAACGCATGATATCAACATAAAAGAATATTTATGCTTCCTAGCTGATAATAGTCATCTAAATTATCTGTAACTCATATTAAGTTGTCTTTAGAGGTTTTTTGCCTATTATGCGTTGAGACTTTTTTATGGATGAAAAATTTCTATGTTATAACATTAGGATTGCATTACTTAAGATTCGTTGGTTCGGATGTCCGAACTGTTTTAAAGATTATTTTACCGGAGACTTTTAAGAAATATGAGTCATAAAAAACAGATGGAGATAATGATGAGAAATGGTGTAAATGCAGTCATGCCTCTGCACGTGGTGTTCCGTCCTGTTTTTCTGGTACCTCCCTTTTATGGCAGACAGCCTTTTATATTTACGAATAGTTATAGCGTTCGTTTGAATAAAATTGTGCATGTCGCCTTCAGGATATTAACTTATGTCAAACAAAATGCTTATAGATGCCTCCCATCCGGAGGAAACACGTGTTGTTGTTGTGCACGGCAACAAAATTGAAGAACTTGATTTTGAATCAGAACATAGAAAACAGCTCAAGGGGAATATTTATCTCGCACGTATTACGCGTGTAGAACCATCTCTCCAAGCAGCTTTTGTTGAATATGGTGGAAACCGACATGGTTTTTTAGCATTTTCTGAAATTCACCCTGATTATTATCAAATTCCTATTGCTGATCGCCTTGCTCTTCTTGAAGAAGAGGAAAAAGCAGCTGTAGGAGAAAATTCTGTAGATGCCTTTACGGAAGAAGCAACTAAAAATAAAAAACGCTCCAGGAGAACAAAAAAAGATGGAAAAAACAATGTCATAGCAGCCGATATTGAAAATGATATCACATCTGAAGCGACAATAATTGATAATACAGAAAATGCCGATATCTCTTATGATGAGATCGAAATGGTCGGTGCTGAGGACATTCGTGAAGAACTCCCAATTTATCAAAGAAAACAAGGGCGCCAGTATAAAATTCAAGAAGTCATTAAACGGCGTCAAATTTTGTTGGTACAAGTCATCAAAGAAGAGCGTGGTAATAAAGGTGCTGCCCTTACAACATATCTATCTTTAGCAGGTCGTTATTCTGTTCTAATGCCCAACACAGCACGTGGTGGTGGTATTTCACGAAAAATTACGAACGTACAAGACCGTAAGCGTCTTAAAGAAATCGTAAAAGAATTAGCAGTTCCAAAAGGTATGGGCGTTATCTTACGAACCGCTGGTGCCAATAGAACAAAAGCTGAAATTAAACGTGATTATGAATATCTTATGCGGTTATGGGATACTATTCGCACTTTGACACTTGAGTCAACGGCGCCATGCCTTGTCCATGAAGAAAGTAATCTCATCAAACGTTCTATACGAGATCTTTACAATAAGAACATTAGTGAGATTCTTGTCTCTGGAGACCAAGGATATCGTGAAGCGAAAGACTTTATGCGTATGCTCATGCCAAGTCATGCAAAAGTTGTGCAACCTTACCGTGATCCTACACCCATTTTTGCAAGAAATAATATTGAAATTCAACTTGATAAAATGTTGCAACCACAGGTTTCTTTAAAATCTGGTGGTTATCTAGTTATTAACCAAACAGAAGCACTTGTTGCTATTGACGTAAATTCTGGCCGCTCTACAAAAGAATTCTCTGTCGAAAAGACAGCTTTACAAACTAACCTTGAAGCTGCCGAAGAAGTAGCGCGTCAATTACGCTTGCGTGACCTTGCTGGTTTAATTGTGATTGATTTTATTGATATGCTTGAAGAACGCAATGTGAAGCTAGTCGAAAAAAAATTAAAAGATTGTTTAAAAAATGATCGTGCTCGTATTCAAGTAGGTCATATTTCACACTTCGGCCTTTTAGAAATGAGTCGTCAACGTATTCGCATATCGGTTTTAGAAAGTACAACACAGCCCTGCCCACATTGCGCAGGAACAGGAAATATACGTTCTGAATCATCAATTGCGTTACATGTCATGCGCTCAATTGAAGAATATCTTCTTCATAATTCGCAATATAATATTATCGTGCGCACACCCGTAGCAACAGCGCTTTATGTATTAAATCATAAACGCAACATTCTTGTTAATTTAGAAGCTCGCTTTAAGCTTAATATTAGTATTGAAGCAGATGATAGTATTGGTACGCAACATCTTGTTATTTCTAAAGGCTCAATAGCAGAGAGTATTTCTCGATCTTCATTGGAAGATGCTAATAAGCAAGAAATTGAAGATTCTATTTTCATAAAAAGTGAATCTATTGAAAATCCTTCTCCCATTGAAACAAACCAAAAGCGTCGGCGGAAAAATCGTCACGGTGAAATTACTGATCATTCTCTCTCCAATGTTCATAAAAAAGAAGATACCTTGAATGATGATTCTTATCGTCGAGGACGTCGTCGAGGACGTCGTGGTGGTCGACGCAATCAAGATAATAGTTTTCATCAGATTCGCGTTCCTTACGCAGAACCAGTGGGAGATTTTGCTAAGCAGGCTTTAGCAGAAATTAAAGCAGCACATCGCAAACATCGTGTTTCACCCGCTAAGTCTTTTGAACTTGAAGAAACAAAAAATAATACACAGGCTCTAGATATACAACAACAGGGTGAATCTGAAAAAATTGATACAAGTATTAAACCTAAAAAACGTAAAACACGTTCTTCAAAAGTAGTAGAAAATCAACTTTTTTTAGAGAATGATCAAAATGTCGTAGAACAAAAATCTCTTGAAGAAAAACCTAAAACTAATTCGGTACGTAAGGCTAAAACAAAAAAAGCAGACAAATCTATTCATAAAGTAGAAGATAAAACTCTTGAAAATAGTAAAAAATCAACACGTGCAACACGTAAAAAATTATCTTCTAAAGAGACAACGCAAATACAAAAAATATTAGAGAAAGAAACTATAATCGAGATGGAGGAAGTTGTCGAAACCTCTCCTTCCCAAATTGAAGAAACAATTAATCAACCCGTTGTTGTTTCATCAACGCCTAATGATTCTTCCAAAACTGAACGTATTGGTTGGTGGAAACGCAGAATTCTTTCGAAAAATTAAAGATTAAAAAAAAAACGCCACAGAAAACTGTGGCGGTTTAAATAAACAATTATAGAAGACGTTTCAACCAATTCTATGGTGTAGGTCTATCACTTTTGTTTTGCTTTTTCTTGTTCAGCCCGCATACGCTCTTCAATTTCTTTTTGCTTTGATTGAATGGCTTGCTGCATCTTTATTTGTTCTTGTTGAAAATCTTTTTCCTCCATACCAGGACCGGTATAGGCTGCTGTAAACCCATTAAGAGAAAATTCAATAGGATTAGCTGAACCACGGAAATTAACTGTGGTTACAACCATTTTTTTACCACTTTTCATAGCTGCTATAAGCTTATCATCTAAGACATCATTGGCAATACAACTTGGTCCATTACAAATAATATAAGGAATTTTTTTAGAGAAATCGTCACCAATTTTAATGTGAACACCTTCTGGCAAAAAACGACCTGTAGGTACTTGAATACCTATACGTTTTTCATTTTGCTTCCCTTTTATTTCAACAAGATTAAAAGCCGTTAAAGGTTGTCCCGTATTCGATAATACAGTATTCATTGTATTACAAATATCAACATCATGCTGTTTACTACAAACTTTGTACCAACCTTGTGATAAAGTTTGTGCATTTGCAGAAATACCAGCTATAAGAAAAAGGGCAGCCGCTCCAACTAATACTGAAACAGCAGAATAAACATTTTTATGCGACATGATTAAGTTAATCCTTTCAACGCGCTCTTAAGTAACTTCAAAAAAATATTAAATATAGTTCCAACTTAAATTTATTAAATTATAATGAAATAATACTTAATTTTACTATTTTTACTTCAATATAAAAAAAAAAGTCAAATTTAGAGAAAAAAATACGACGAGCCATTCTAATTTTTATACACCCATATAATTCCCCTCTTCATCACATTGGTGTTTGATGCAATCTATCCATAAAACACCTCGTGCATTTGAGCTAAGATTACACAAACGAATCAATATTGCAATATTAATTAAAATAAACTCCTATACTACTCTAAAAATCTTACTAATTAAACTTTTTACATTTATTACTCTTCATTTAAGTTTGTGGAACCTTAGCAACAGGATTGCAATGCATGAAATTCCAAAATATCAGATAAATTTTACTGTTTTCCTTATGTGCCTCGTGTGGTACACAAAAACAAAATCATTTACGGTATTATTGAAACATTTGATGAATTAAAACCAATGATTGTCTAAAATTTCTGCATAATTGTAAGAAATTTTTTTGCTAATGGACAATTTTTTGCCCTTATATACAAAACAATGGCGATACATTTTTGTAATAAAGTTTTATATTCTATAGCTTTTAACTAAAAAGTTTAGTTTAAAAATACGCTACTAAAGAAGTGCTTTTTTATTAATTAAACAACATATTTTCTTAGAGAAAAAATTTATAACTGTTGAAAATATTTTATTTATAATAATAACTTATCTTTTGCATCATCAAATTTTTGTTTTTCATAGCTATTAAGAGCCTTCTGTTAGCAATTCTTTTATATTGTTATAAACTGGAGATTATCAAATTAATTGCGTCTTTTGCTCAACAAAAATCTTTATCTTTCCAATCAAAATCTTTGTGCAAAATAGCACCTATATCACTCTGCAATATGTCCGTTAAAATTTTGCAACTAATAACAAATATGAGAATAATTTTTCATTTATTAAATAATTCAGCTTTTCCTCGTATTCTCCTACTTCGTACTCTCTCGCTATATGTACCCTAGAGATAAATTTTTATTTTTTTCAAATAGATCCTGTAATTTCGAACCAAAATTATAATATTCATCCTTCAGATTTTCAGTTCTTTTAAAAACTTATTCCGTTCCTGCAAACACTGATAGTATTCTGCTTTAGAAATATTTTTTTCAAAAATATCTAAATGATAAATACTTATCTTCAATAAATTGTATGCTATCTTTAGTATTCTTTCTTTTGTTTTTTTTAATGTTGGTATTGTTCCTTAGAAGATAAATGAGCATGAGCATTTTTTATGCCATATATTACAGGGAATAAAAAACCATCGTTAGCAACTTTTGTAATGAAGAAGGCAGGTTATCTTGGCCTAAATTTTTGCTTTTTAGAGAAGATACTTATATGCACGTTCTATTTATTGCGGTTACACCGTCTAAGCTATTTTCTTCATTATATCAATATGTCTTATGATAAAGAACGCAAAATGAATATGTAAGAAGTTCTTTTATTATAAACTTAAATTTTATTCTTATAAAAAATTAATAACTATTTGTTTTTATATAATAATTTTATAAAAATGAGTAACAATTCTGAAACAACAAAGAAGTTTTTAACCAGAATGTTGTTCTGCCATTTCGACAAGCTGTGTCATAATATTCGCTGCTCCAACAAGCCTTTCATCCGCTGTGGACCAATCACGAATAAGAGCGATACTTTGATCTGGTCGAATTTTTGCCATCGAACCTTGTTTTCCAACCCACTGAACAAGAGCAACACTATTTGCAAAATAATTATTGCGAAACTGTATAACAATCCCCTTTGGTCCAGTATCCAATTTTTCTACATGCGCTTTTCGACACAATGTTTTGATATAAAAGACTTTAAGAAGGTGTTGAACTTCAAGTGGTAAAGGACCAAAGCGATCAATTAACTCCGCTGCAAATTCATCAATTTGTTCTAAATCATCAAGTTCTGTTAAACGACGATAAAGCCCCATACGTAATGGCAAGTCAGGCACGAAACTTTCTGGTATCATCACTGTTGTACCAAGTGAAATTTGAGGAGACCATTGCTTATCTTCATTTAGTTCTCCATCCTTTAATTCAGCAACAGCTTCTTCAAGCATTTTTTGATAGAGTTCAAATCCAACTTCTTTAATATGCCCCGATTGCTCTTCACCTAAAAAATTGCCTGAACCGCGGATATCCATATCATGGCTTGCCAATTGAAAACCGGCCCCCAAGGTGTCAAGAGATTGTAAAACTTTAAGACGGCGATCAGCAGCAGCTGTTAAAACTTTACCAGCAGGAAATGTAAAAAGTGCATAAGCACGTTGTTTTGAACGCCCTACCCTCCCTCGTAACTGATAGAGTGCAGAAAGACCAAACATCTCAGCGCGATGCACAATTAGGGTATTGGCTGTTGGAATATCAAGACCAGATTCAATAATGGTTGTCGATATCAAAACATCATATTGCCCATCATAAAATGCATTCATGATATCATCAAGTTGTCCAGCCGGCATTTGTCCATGAGCCACAACGAATTTCAGTTCTGGTACATGTGTTTTGAGATATTCTTCTACAAAAGCCAGATCAGAAATACGAGGACAAACATAGAAACTTTGTCCGCCACGATAATATTCTCGAAGCAGAGTCTCTCGTATAACAAGAGCATCAAAGGGTGAAATAAAAGTACGAACTGCCATTCTATCAATAGGGGGCGTTGTTATCAATGAAAGTTCACGTACACCCGATAATGCTAACCCTAAAGTGCGAGGTATAGGAGTCGCTGAAAGTGTGAGAACATGAATATCACTTTTAAGCTCTTTTAAACGCTCTTTGTGTTTGACACCAAAATGCTGCTCCTCATCAATGATGAGAAGGCCTAACCGTAAAAAATGAACTGCACCACTTAATAACGCATGGGTTCCAATGACAATATCGATTGTACCATCTGAAATACCTTTTTTTACTTGTGCAAGTTCTTTCGCTTTTACAAGCCTTGAAGCATGTCCAATTTTAACTGGTAATCCTTGAAAACGCGAAATAAATGTCTTGTAATGTTGACGTGAAAGCAAAGTTGTCGGTACAACAACAGCAACCTGATATCCATTTAATGCTGCGACAAAAGCACTTCGAATGGCTACTTCGGTTTTTCCAAAACCAACATCACCGCATATCAAGCGATCCATAGGCTTTCCTGAGGCTAAATCGTCTAAAACAGCATCAATTGCATTCATTTGATCTTCCGTTTCTTCATAAGGAAAACAAGCAACAAACTCATCAAATGATCCAACTGGTGGAAGTAAAGCAGGCGCAGCACGAGTCATACGCTCTGCAGCTATACGAATTAATTGCCCTGCCATTTCTAATAAATGTTTTTTAAGCCGAGCTTTACGTGCTTGCCAAGCAACACCTCCTAATTTATCTAAAGTTACCTCTGTTCCTTCTGAGCCATAACGTGAGAGAAGCTCAATATTTTCAACAGGTAAAAAGAGTAAATCACCTCCAGCATATCTAATTTCAAGGCAATCTCGTAAAATTCCAGTAGTTTTGATGGTTTTAAGACCAACAAATTGACCAATACCGTGGTCGATATGCACAATAATATCACCAGAATTTAAAGCAGAAATTTCAGAAATAAAATTTGTATTATTTTTACACCGCTTTGGCGATCTTATAAAACGATCGCCAAGGATATCTTGCTCTGCTATAATAGCTAAATCTTCAGCCTCAAAACCATGTTCTATCATGATAACAGCTGCTAATATGTGATCTCGTGGTGTTGCTTTGACAGTTTGCAAGGATTTTGCAACATCTATTTTTTTCAATCCATGCTCATCAAGAACTTGTAGCAAACGATTGAGAGATCCTTCACTCCAACACGCTAAAAGCACTTTTTTACCAGCAGTGCGTAAAGATGCAATATGATCAATAACACTTGAAAAAACATTTTTTTCCTGCGCATTACGCTCTTTTACAAAATCATATCCCTGTTTAACATTGGTGTGAATAACAGTTTGTTCCAAACTTTGTGGAATATTAAAAGGTGAAAAATCAATACGCTGTGAAGATTGTTGTACACCTTCCAAAACACGCTCTGGCGTTAAGTAAAAAAGACTAGGATTTATTGGATGATAAGAAGTAGAATTTTTTACATCCTTTTCGCGCTCTTTGCGCGCGTTATAATAGTCTTCAATAAGACGATAGCGCTCAATGAAGACTTCTTCTATGAGATGCTCAAAAACTATCGGTAAGTTGCCACAATGGTCAAAAAAACTATCAAGGTTTTCATAAAAAAATGGAAGCCAATGTTCCATACCGACAAAACGCCGACCTTGAGCAATTGCTTCATAAAGCATGTTATTTTTTTGTGATACACCAAATGTATGGGTATAATTGCTCTTAAAACGGCTTATGCATTCTGGTGTGAGAACAACCTCACTCATTGCCTGTAATAAAAGTTCAGTTTTTTGGCCTGTTGTCCTTTGACTTTCTGGATCAAATATGCGGATACTTTCTAGGGTATCTCCAAAAAAATCAAGACGTAAAGGTTCAACATCCATCGGAGAAAAGATATCAAGTATTCCTCCTCTTACAGCAAACTCACCAACATCACGGACAACCGTAACGCGTTCAAAACCATTGGTTTCTAGAAACCGAATAAGATTTCCCATGTTATTGCGCTGTCCAACACGTGCGTGAATAAGCTGAGCTTCTATCATTTCACGAGGAGGTAACTTTTGCATAATCGCATTTGCTGTTGTTAATATAATTGCAGAATGTGGATCTTTACGTAAATTTGCTATATGTGCCAATGCTGATAGTCGACGTGCCATAACAGCAATTCCTGGTGACACACGATCATAAGGCAAACAATCCCATGCAGGAAATTGAAGTATGGGTAAATTTGGCTCAATAAAATTTAAAACTTGTTGTAAATGAACAATTTTTGTTCCGTCGCGGACAACATAGATGAGCGGTTTACCTTGTGCAATTTCTGAACTTAATTTAGCAAGCGCAAAGGCTTCAAATCCATCAGTAACTCCATCAAAAATCATACGAACAGAATTATTTTTGGGAATAACAATTTTTTTAAATATAGGCATCGGAATTAATAATTTAAACAAGTACGATAATTGGCAATATCACGGAAAAGTGGACTATCAACTTCAGAGGGTGGCGAAACTTCTCCCGTAATCCATGTGAGTAAATCGCGATCATCAAAAGACATAATATACTCAAGTTCAGAGAGCGTTCTATCATTCATTCCAGTAATATGAGCATCGACATAATATCCAAAAATGAGATCCATTTCACGAATACCGCGATGCCATGCACGAAAAATCAATCGACGACGACGTACATCTAATTGATTTTTGTCAACGACAAAAACTGTCATAAAAAAGTCTCCTTGAATAAAGTAATATAAACTATTCAATTAGTCGTATAAAATTTGTACCTTGCTTTTAAGGAAGCTCTATAATCTTTTGTTCTTTAAGTGTAATTCGACGATGCATTTGCTTAGCCAAAGCGTAATTATGTGTTGCAATAAGAGCAGAAAGACCCGATTGGCGAACAAGGATAGATAAAGCTTGAAAAACATAAGCTGAAGTTACTGGATCAAGATTTCCTGTAGGTTCATCAGCCAAAAGAACCGAAGGGCCATTTGCTACTGCACGTGCAATAGCAACACGTTGTTGTTCTCCTCCCGATAACTCTGAGGGACGATGGTTAGCACGATGAGAAACACGCAGATACGTCAATAATTTGCGCGCACGATCCTCTGCTATGGATTTTTTTAATCCTGTTATCATTTGCGGTATCATGACATTTTCTAACGCCGTAAACTCTGGAAGTAAATGATGAAATTGATAAACAAAACCAATATCATTTCGTCTTATAGCTGTTCGCTCACTATCAGAGCGCTTCGCACAAGAAACACCCCGTAACATCACATCACCAGCTGTTGGTTTTTCTAATAATCCAGCAATATGAAGAAGTGTTGATTTTCCAGCACCAGATGGTGCAACAAGTGCGACAAGCTCTCCACGATTAAGAATAAAATTCGCTTTATTTAAAACAATGAGCGGCTTACGACTCTCGAAAAAGAGTCTTTCAATCTCTACAAGCTCTAAAATAGCTGTCATTATTCATACCTCAAAGCTTGTACGGGATCTAGCTTAGCAGCACGCCATGCCGGAATGAGAGCAGCAAGAAACGACAAAAATAAAGCCATCATAGCAACCAAGATGGTCTGTTTCCACTCAATTTGTGCAGGCAATTTTGTTAAAAAATAAAGTTGAGGATTAAAAACGTCGACATTAAATAACCAAGATATAAAGTCTTGGATATGATTAATATTCGCGGTCGCGATAACACCTAAAACTAAACCCAATATAGTTCCAATAAAACCAATCATCATTCCTGTAATGATAAATATACGCAAAATAGCACTCTGTTGAGCCCCCATCGTGCGTAAAATCGCAATATCATGACTTTTATCTTTTACAAGCATAATCAGCCCTGAAATAATATTTAAAGCAGCAACAAGAACGATCAGAGAAAGAATGAAAAACATAACATTTCGTTCAATCTGTAAGGCTGAAAAAAAAGCCTGATTGCGTGTACGCCAATCAATTAAATAGACCTGTTGATCAACTGTTTTTTCTACAACAGGTTTTATTTGATCAACAGCATCAGGATCATTTAGAAATAATTCTAAAGACTGAACCTTATCTCCCAAATTAAAAAACATTTGTGCTTCATGGAGAGGCATAAAGATAAATATTGAATCATATTCAGACATACCAACTTCAAAAATAGCAACGACTTTATAAGCTTTCACACGTGGGGTAACGCCAAAAGGAGTCTCATCACCATTTGGAGTAATAATACGAATATCTCTTCCAACTGTCAGTCCCAATTTTTCTGCTAAGCCACTTCCGATTGCAACACCTTCTTCTTTATCAAACCGAGAAATCGATCCTAATTTAATGTTTTGAGAGACTGTTTTAAGCTTTTCTAGATCTTGTTTGCGCATACCACGAACTAATGCGCCAGAGCCACCTTGAACTTCACCTTGAACAAGCGCTTGACCTTCAATAATAGGCAAAGCAAACTTCACACCATTTGTAGATTCTAAAGATGAAATAAGAGTCTTATAATCAGAAAAACCAGAATCAACTGTTTGAACAATAAGATGCCCATTCATACCAAGAATACGATTGAGAAGTTCTGTACGAAAGCCATTCATCACCGCCATAACAACAACCAGAGCAAATACGCCCAACATAATCCCAATAAGAGAAATAATTGAAATAACAGATGCAACGACATGTTTTTTATTGGGAATCATATAACGAAAAGCGATCATCCACTCATAAGATGAAAACCATTTGTCTTTCAGCCTCTTCATAACATTTCCTATTAATTTATAGAAAGTTGGCTGAGTACATCTTCAACCTTTAGAGATTTTTTTAATCCTGTTTTTCGATCTTTAATTTCAACTTCATTTTGGGCAATGCTGTTAGGACCAACAATGATTTGCGTTGGCAAACCAATCAAATCCATTGTTGCAAATTTTGATCCAGGACGTTCATTTCTATCATCTAATAATGGATCAAAACCAGCCTCCTTTAATCCCTGATAGAGAAACTCACATGCCTTTGTGCATTTTTCATCATCGGATTTCATATTGATAATCCCAAAATCAAACGGTGCCATCGACTTTGGCCAAATAATACCATTTTCATCATGAGAAGCCTCTATAGCGGCCGCAACAAGACGCGAAGGTCCAATACCATAAGATCCCATAGAGACTACATGCTCTTTTCCATCTTGTCCCATAACTTTTGCTCCCATTGGAGCAGAATATTTCGTGCCAAAGTGGAAAATATGCCCGACTTCAATACCACGCGCTGAAAGACGATTATGATCAGAAACTTTAGCCCACTCCTCTTCATTATGCATTTCTTCCGTCGCTGCATAAAAAGATGTCCATTGTTTAACAATATCATCCAAAACAGCTTTATTACTAAAATCGATCGAACTATCAGGAACAGTAAGTTCAAGAAATTGTTTATCACAGAAGATAGCACTCTCTCCCGTTTCAGCCAAAATGATAAATTCATGACTGAGTTTCCCCCCTATTGGACCTGTATCTGCACGCATAGGAATTGCTTTTAAGCCAAGACGAGAAAAAGTGCGCAAATAAGCAACAAACATACGATTATAAGATGTTTTAGAGCCTTCATAATCAAGATCAAAAGAATAAGCATCTTTCATTAAAAATTCTCGTGCCCGCATCACACCAAAACGTGGGCGAATTTCATCACGAAATTTCCACTGAATATGATACAAATTAAGTGGAAGATCTTTATAAGAACGAACATATGAGCGAAAAATATCTGTTACCATCTCTTCATTGGTTGGACCATAAAGTAAATCACGCTTTTGACGATCTTTAATGCGAAGCATTTCTAAACCATAATCATCATAACGACCGCTTTCACGCCAAAGATCAGCAGATTGAATTGTAGGCATCAATATTTCTATTGCACCCGCACGTTCTTGCTCCTCACGAATAATTCTACAAACTTTATCGAGCACTTTTTTTCCAAAAGGAAGCCAAGAATAAATCCCTGATGTTTGTTGTCGAATCATTCCAGCGCGTAACATGAAGCGATGAGAAACAATTTCTGCTTCTTTAGGATTCTCTTTCAAAAGTGGAAGTAAATATTGAGAAAGACGCATTGAAATAATTAACTCCTAATCACACCTATCATATCGGAACAATTTATCACACCCTCTATTCATCTATAGCCGCATTCTGAATACTTGCAAATATAACGATCTTATTATTTAAAAATTTATTGGGCTTTATTCTCTATTTTTCTTATTTAGCAATAAAATAAAAATGCTCTTCTCTTTTTAAATAACGTAATATGAAAGTTCCTTATTTTGACCGATGTAAAAAAACTGTACAGATAGGTTTTTTTTGCCAAATTTCATGAACAGCCGCTCTCACAGCACGTCGTATTGCCTCTCGAATAAGTTCATTATTTTTTTGTTTCATGCGTGGGATATTATAAACTGTATTTTCTACAATATCTAAAAGAATATCTTTTAAACTTTCTCCTTTTCCATTACTTTCAGGTAACCCGAATGTTGTTAGACCTATATCCTCTAATAACTCATGCTTACTATTTATATGGAGAGAAATAGTAACATGACCAGCATAACTTAGTTTGCGACGTTCACGAATCCCTAGTTCATTTTCATCTCCAATTAGGCAACCATCCTTATAGATGCGGCCAACAGGAATTTGATCAACAACTTCTACAGGCTCTGGTGCAAAACGTAACATATCTCCATTTCTGATATCTGTAACAATTTTAATACCCGCTTGACGCGCTAAAGTTGCCTGAGCCTTAAGATGCATTGCTTCCCCATGTACAGGAACAAGTATCTGTGGCTTGATCCAATCATACATCTGTAAAAGTTCTGAACGACGAGGATGACCTGAAACATGAACAAGTGCATCTTCATTCGTAATAATTTCAATACCCAAATCAATGAAACGATTTTGTACCTCAATAATAGCTTTCTCGTTTCCTGGAATACTTCGTGATGAATAGATAACGGTATCACCAGCAGAAAGTGCAATATTTCTCATTCCATCACGTGACAGTTTAGCCAAAGCAGCACATGGCTCACCTTGGCTCCCTGTGACAATTAAAACAAGATCTTTTCGCGAAATGTAACCATAATCATCTTCCGTTACAAATGGTGCTAAACCATTCATATAACCAAGCTCTTGTGCAACCATAATACTTCGCTTAAGGGAACGCCCAATGACAAGCACCTTACGTCCAGCTGCTTCAGCTGCAAGAGCAATAGAACGTATCCGACCAATATTAGAAGAAAAAGTTGCTATTGCAACGCGCCCTTCAGCTTTGGAAATAATCTCAGAAAGACTGGCCTGAACCTGCTGCTCTGATGGAGATATACCATCCCGACACGCATTTGTAGAATCACAAAGTAATGCTAAAACACCTTTTTTTCCTAACGCACGAAATCTTTTTTCATCCGTCACAGCTCCAAGTGAAGGAGTATGATCAATTTTCCAATCACCAGTATGAATCACAGTCCCCAAAGAGGTTGTAATTGCTAAAGATACAGATTCTGGTATTGAATGGTTTACAGCTATAGCCTCTACAGCAAAGGAACCTACCTGAAAGCAATCACCAGCTTGAAAAATATTGAGTAAAATTTTTTGAGATTCAAAATCTAATTGTTTTTTAGTTTCCAATAATCCTGCCGTAAAAGGCGTACAGTAAATTGGAACTTGTAACTTTGGCCATAAATCAAGAACGGCCCCATAATGATCTTCGTGTGCATGTGTTAAAACAAGACCCCGTATATTATGTTTTTCACTTTCTAGAAAACGAATATCAGGAAAAACAAGATCGACTCCTGGTAATTCAGAACCAGCAAAACTAATCCCCATATCAACCAGCAGCCATTCACGAAGATGTTGAGAACCAAATCCGTAAGCAGCTAAATTCATCCCTATTTCACCTACACCTCCCAGAGGTAAAAAAACAAATTCATTCTTATTGGCTGCAACCATAAACATCTCCCAAAATCATTAAGGTATCTGATGGTAAAACAATTTTTTAATAACGACCTGCATTAATAGAAGCAGCCGAACCAAAATGAACATCTCCAGCTGTTATAATGGCTGTCTGACCATTTTTTTGCTTTATGATGCAGTTAAAATTACTATCAAGACCATCAAAAACACCCTCAATGACTTTTTCATCATTCACCACTTTGACATGTTCCCCAAGGTGAGCAGAATATAAAAGCCATTTTTTTCGGATTATTTCACATCCTTTTGGTTGTTTCCAAAGGAGGTAATTTTTAGAAAAACACTCCGTCAAAACCGTAAATAATTGTTCTGCTTCAATATGCAAACCGATATCCTTTAAGCTTGAAGTGGGATAGGGTGCATCTTCATAATTATATTTCACATTTATTCCAATACCAATAACCAATGCATATTGTTGTGATGACAACTTTAAAATCTCAAGCAAAACTCCAGAGCTTTTTGCTCCTCTGAGCAAAATATCGTTTGGCCATTTTAAACTCACAATATTGTTTGTCTTCTTTTCATCTTTTATCAATTGTTTTATTGCCTCTGCCACACTTATTCCAGCAACAAAACCAAGTTGAGCTGCAGTTTGATGAACAATATCATCAATTAATAAAAGACTAGAATAAAGGTTCCCTTTGGGACTAGACCAAGTCCTCCCTCTTCTTGCTCTTCCCTGTGATTGCTCTTGTGCAACAATCCAAAGATTACCTTGATGACCAATTTGCGCTTTTCGTTGCGCAATGAGATTTGTTGAATCAACACTATCGTACGCCTCAATAGTGTATCCTTGTTCTTGAGCAAAATCTGATAAAATATAAACCATATTCATTAAAACAATGCAGCTGCTGCTTTTTCTGCTAATTCAGCAAACCAAACTCCAAAAAGTGTATAAAATAAAATAAACAATGCAGAAAGACCGAGACAAAATTGAAGCTCATTCGATAAAGCAACAAAACGGGCTTTTGCGTCATCAAACCACATAATTTTAATGACTCGTAAATAGTAAAAAGCTCCAACGACAGATGCTATCATCCCAACGACTGCAAGTGGCGTCAGACCAGCATGGACAGCAGCAGAAAATGTATACCACTTCCCAAAAAAACCAGCCATAGGTGGTACACTGGCTAACGAGAAAAGCTGTATTGTCATAACAATAGCCATAAACGGATTTGTCTTTGCTAACCCTGAAAGATCATAAATATTTTCAACATTGCCATTCTGAGAGCGCATTCCAAGAATAAAAGCAAACGAGCCAATCGTCATTCCAAGATAAATCGTCATATAAAGAATAACACTTTTTATTCCTAGCATATCTCCAGCAGATAAACCAACAAGTGCATAGCCCATATGACTGATCGACGAATAAGCCATTAAGCGCTTAATGTTATTTTGACCAATTGCAGCAAATGCACCAAGTATCATTGATGCAATCGCCATGAAGATCAAAATTTGTTGCCATGCAGGCATCACATTATCAACACGCCCTAGGGGAATAAAGGTCATCACAATAATACGGATGATTAAAGCCATTGCAGCAACTTTAGGGGCACCAGCAAAAAATGCCGTAATCGGGGTTGGCGCTCCTTCATAAACATCAGGTGTCCACATATGAAATGGAACAGCAGAAATTTTGAAAGCCAAACCAGCTAAAATAAAAACAATTCCAAAAATAACCCCCAATTGTAAATTTTTACCTTTTAAAGCAAGAGCAATTTCGTGAAAACCAATTTGACCGGTAAAACCATAAAGTAAAGAAATACCATAAAGCAGCAATCCTGAAGATAATGCTCCTAAAACAAAGTATTTTATACCGGCTTCAGAAGATTTTACATTATTACGATTAATCGCTGCTAAAACATATAAAGCTAAAGATTGCAGTTCTAACCCCATATAAAGCGACAGCATATTACCCGCTGAAATCATAAACATCATTCCAAGGGTTGCTAAAAGAACAAGCACTGGAAATTCAAATATATTAAACTTTTGTGCATTGGCAAAACCAACAGACATGATAAGAGAAAAGAGTGCACCAATAAGTATTAAAATTTTCATATAACGACTAAAGGAATCGATAACGAGCGCATTGGTTTGAAATGAACCATTTTTCGGAAAAACTATAAGAATAATAATGGTTGCCACAAGAAGTGCCATGGCTAGACCTGTCACTGTTAAAGAAGCACGTGTATTGGAATAAACACCAATCATAAGCAACACGACAGCTCCTAATGCGATTAAAAGCTCCGGAAGAATTAAGACTAATTGCGCTATTATTTCAGTTTGCATGTGCGTTCTTCCCTTATCTAGTGCAATTTATTGATGAGGGTTTCTACGGAAAACGCCGTTGCTTTAAGAATAGGCGTTGGATAGATACCAAAGAATATTGTAAGAATAACCATTGGATAAAGGATGAATTTTTCTCTTAAAGAAAGATCTATTAATACTTTTAAATTCTCTTTATCCAAGGAACCAAAAACCACACGCCGATAAAGATAAAGGGCATAGGCTGCCGATAAGATAACACCTGTTGTTGCTAAAACAACAACCAATTTATTTACTTGAAAAACACCTATTAAGGTTAAAAATTCACCCAAAAATCCTGAGCTTCCAGGCAAACCAACATTTGCCATAGTGAAAATTAAGAAAACAACAGCATATTTAGGCATATTATTCACTAAACCACCAAACGCTGAAATTTCACGTGTATGCAAGCGATCATAGATAACCCCAACACAAAGAAACAACGCTGCTGAAACAATTCCATGGGATAGCATCTGATAAATAGCCCCTTGTACCCCTTGTTCATTCGCAGAAAAAATGCCCATTGTCACATACCCCATATGCGCTATTGAAGAATAAGCAATAAGCTTTTTGATGTCATTTTGAACAAGTGCAACCAGTGATGTATAAATAATCGCAATAAGTGATAACGTGAAAACCAAAGGAGCAAAATCTGCTGAAGCGATAGGAAACATAGGCAAAGAAAAACGAAGAAAACCATACC
This sequence comes from Bartonella sp. TS82HLJMH, assembly GCF_042193495.1. NCBI lineage: Bacteria > Pseudomonadati > Pseudomonadota > Alphaproteobacteria > Hyphomicrobiales > Bartonellaceae > Bartonella > Bartonella sp. TS82HLJMH. The sequence goes on from NZ_JBHILU010000007.1 coordinate 98,600, forward strand.
CACCTAATTTGAGTAAGACACCAGCTAAAATAACGGAACCCGCTGTCGGTGCTTCCACGTGAGCATCAGGGAGCCATGTATGAACTGGCCACATTGGCATTTTAACTGCGAAAGAAGCAAAAAATGCAAGCCATAACCATATCTGCATATGAGCAGGAAACTGGTAATTGAGTAAAGTTGGTATATCAAGTGTCCCAGCCTCCCAATACATAGCCATAAGAGCAACCAGCATAAGCACTGAACCAAGTAAAGTATATAAGAAAAACTTTATACTTGCATAAACACGACGTGCTCCACCCCATACACCTATAATGATAAACATTGGAATAAGGCTGCCTTCAAAAAAAACATAGAATAGCATTGCATCAAGAGCACAAAAAACGCCAATAATCGCAACTTCTAGAAGAAGAAATGCAATCATATAAGCCTTTAATCTCTCTTTAACATTTTCCCAACTTGCTAAAATACAAAAAGGCAAAAGAAAAGCCGAGAGAACAACAAAAAGAATAGAAATACCATCAACCCCCATATGATAGCTAATGCCCCCCCCTAACCAACTGGACTTTTCAACCATTTGAAAATTTTGGTTGCTAGAATCAAATCCTATCCAAATAATTAAAGAAATAATAAAAACAAATAGAGTCGTAAAAAATGCGACATTACGTATATTATGGCGTGCTACTTCACTATCATCTTTGATAAACAAAATCAGAAGCACACCAACAAGTGGCAAAAATGTAACCGTAGAAAGAATAGGCCAATCGGTCATTAGTTTACGCCCCCGATCATCATCCATGTAATGAGTAATGCAACGCCGATAAGCATTGCAAATGCATAGTGGTAAAGATAGCCTGTTTGCACTCGAACAATTCTATTTGTAATATCAACAACACGCGCTGCGATACCATTAGGACCTAGACCATCAATAATCTTACCGTCTCCCACTTTCCAAAGAAAAGAACCAATTTTAAAGGTAGGACGAACAAACAAAAAGTTATATAATTGATCGAAATACCATTTTTGGTAAAGAAAGTTATATGCTCCAGGCATAATACGAACTATTTTCTTAGGAAGAGATGGAATAGAAACATAAAATAAATAAGCTAAAGTAAACCCAAGAACCATCGCTATAAATGGCGACCATTTTACCCAATTAAAGACATGGTGGGCATCATGAAGAATGTGATTGTGGCTGCTTGTAAATAATGCTCCCTTCCAAAAAGCATTATATAAGTTACCAAAAAAGTAAGGTTGGAAAACGACACCAGAAAATATTGCTCCAATAGATAAAAGAAAGAGTGGAATCAACATAACTGGAGGTGATTCATGAACATGATGCATAACATCAACTGTTGCCCGTGGTTTACCATGGAATGTCATAAAGATAAGGCGCCATGAATAGAAACTTGTTAATAAAGCTGCAAAAACAAGAAGATAAAAAGCATATCCTGAAGCAATATTATGGGATGCAAAAGCAGACTCTATAATCGCATCTTTTGAGAAAAAACCTGCAGTCCCGAAAAGTGTTCCTGGAATTCCAACACCTGTCAATGCAATGGTCCCGACCATCATCATCCAATAGGTAACCTTTATATGTTTGCGTAACCCCCCCATTTTTCGCATATCTTGTTCATCAGATACAGCATGAATGACAGAACCTGCACCAAGAAACAATAAGGCTTTAAAAAAAGCATGCGTAAAAAGATGAAAGACAGCAGCGCCATAAGCTCCAACACCTAATGCCACAAACATATAACCAAGTTGAGAGCACGTAGAATAAGCAATAACACGTTTAATATCATTCTGCACCAATCCCACAGTTGCTGCAAAAAACGCTGTTGTTGCTCCAACAATAATAATCACGGTCAAAGCAGTTGAAGAAAGTTCAAAAATTGGCGACATACGCGCAATCATAAAAACACCAGCCGTTACCATTGTAGCGGCATGAATAAGCGCTGATACAGGGGTTGGTCCTTCCATTGCATCAGGCAGCCAAGTATGTAAAAGAAATTGTGCTGATTTTCCCATCGCACCAATAAATAATAAAAGGCATGTAATGGTAATTGCCGTCTGCCCATCAAATTGCCAACCTAAAAATGTTATATTTTGTATAAAGCTATTGTTTGCAGCTTTTGCAAAAATAGAAGAAAAATCAACCGATTGGAATAAAACAAAAATACTAAAGATTCCTAAGAGAAAACCAAAGTCTCCAACACGGTTAACTACAAAAGCTTTCATTGCGGCCTTATTAGCAGAATCGCGCTGAAACCAAAAACCAATGAGTAAATAAGAAGCAAGTCCGACACCTTCCCATCCAAAAAACATCTGAATCAAATTATTGGATGTGACCAACATAAGCATCATAAATGTAAACAAAGAAAGATAAGAAAAAAAACGAGACCTTGAAGGATCATGGTGCATATAACCAATTGAATAAATATGTACCAACGCCGAAACACTGTTCACAACAATAAGCATGACAGCTGTTAACGCATCAATATGTAAAGCCCAATTAAAGCTTAAGTCACCAATAGTAATCCAATGTAATACCAATACATCAATCGCTGGAATATGACCAAGTGCAATACTGAAAAATACTATCCACGATAATATCGCAACAACAACCATAAAGCTACATGTTATCAATTCACTCGCACGATCTCCTATCGTTTTTCCACCAAGTGCAGCAATTAAAAAACCCAAAAGCGGAAGAAAGACAATCGTATAATACATCACTGGTTAGCCTTTCATTACATTAACATCTTCAACCGAAATGGAACCACGATTACGGAAAAAAACGACCAGAATTGCTAAACCAATGGCAGCTTCAGCAGCTGCTACGGTTAAGACAAATAAAGCGAATATCTGACCAACAAGATCATGAAGAAATGCTGAAAATGCAACAAAATTGAGATTAACTGAAAGCAATATAAGCTCAATGGACATCAAGATAATAATCACGTTTTTTCTGTTGAGAAAAATTCCAGCAATACCAATTGTAAACATCAAAGCAGAAACAATGAGATAATGTGTAATATCAATATACATCTACATAGCCCCCCCTTACATACCTTTGCCTGATTCAACTTGTTTGATTTCAATGGCACTTTCTACCGTTCTAGAAACTTGCTCTGCTATAGATTGTCGCTTTACACCCGATTTATGACGAAGTGTTAAAACAATAGCTCCAATCATTGCAACCAATAAAATCATTCCAGCAATTTGAAAATAGAAAACATAATCCGTATAGAGAATATCACCTAATGCTTGTGTATTTGTTCGCTGGGCTAAATCTGGCATTGGTTGGGTAACATGCGTTCTCAAGACTGGAGAAAAATAGCTACTCACAAATACAACAATCAATTCTACAGCGATAATAACACCAATAAGAGCTCCAATAGGAGCATACCTAAAAGTTCCACTCTTTAACTCAGCAAAATCAACGTCAAGCATCATAACGACAAATAAAAATAAAACAGCGACAGCTCCAACATATACAACAAGCAGAATAAGCCCTAAAAACTCTGCTCCTGCAAGTAAAAATAAAGCTGCTGCATTAAAAAATGCGAGGATTAAAAACAAAACAGAATGCACTGGATTGCGTGCTGTAATAACAATAACTGCACTTGTTAGCATAATAAAAGCAAACAAATAGAAAAATGCCGCCGCTAGATCTGTTAGCATAGGCTTCTCCTTAATTATTCAAACAATTGGTATAAACTTCATACCAGATTACAATTTATCGGAAAATATCCGACACCTCATTTAACGATACACTTAACGATAAGGCGCATCCATCAATATATTTCGAGAAATTTCTCGCTCCCAACGATCTCCATTCATTAAAAGCTTTTCTTTATCATAATAGAGTTCTTCACGCGTTTCTGTTGCAAATTCAAAATTTGGACCTTCAACAATAGCCTCTACCGGACAAGCCTCTTGACAAAAACCGCAGTAGATACACTTAACCATATCGATATCATAACGAACAGTTCTACGCGTACCATCATTACGTCGCGGTCCAGCCTCAATTGTAATCGCTTGCGCAGGACAAATTGCTTCACATAATTTACAAGCAATACACCGTTCTTCACCATTTGGATAGCGACGCAATGCATGCTCACCACGAAAACGCTGAGATACAAAACCTTTTTCATAAGGATAATTAATCGTGGGTTTTGGTGAAAAAAATTGACGCATGGCTAAGAAAAAAGCACTCACAAATTCCAATAGAAGAAGTGACTTTGCCGCCTGAATAAAACCTGACATCGTAAAATCTCCTCTTAAACGAAATCTGTAAACTTTAAAAAAGCAGCAGTTATCACAACCATTGCTAGTGAGAGAGGAAGAAAAACCTTCCAACCAAGCCGCATGAGCTGATCATAGCGATAACGTGGAACAAATGCTTTAACCATAGCAAACCCAAAAAATATAAAACAGACTTTTAAAACAAACCAAATGATACCAGGAACCCAATTAAGCCACCAAACATCTAAGGGTGGCAGCCAACCACCTAAAAATAGAATGGTTGTTAATGCGCACATTAAAACAATCGCAACATATTCACCAAGAAAGAAGAGCATGTAAGGCGTTGAAGAATATTCAACCATATGACCAGCTACAAGTTCAGATTCTGCTTCCACCAAATCGAATGGAGGACGGTTTGTCTCGGCGAGCGCAGAAATAAAAAATATAATAAACATTGGAAAAAGGACCAACCAATTCCAATCGAGAAAGCTGTTAAAAGGAAGACCAAGAGTTGTACCAATTCCAGAACTTTGTTTATGAACAATTGTTGTGAGATCCAACGAACCACTTACTAAAATGACAGTCACAAGCACAAAACCAATGGAAACTTCATAAGAAACCATTTGTGCCGCCGAACGAAGGGCTCCTAAGAAAGGGTACTTTGAATTTGATGCCCATCCCCCCATAATAACACCATAAACCTCAAGAGATGAAATGGCTAAGATATAAAGCAAGCCAACATTAATCTTCGCAATCTCCCAGCCCTCATTGACAGGAATAACAGCCCAAGTTGATAAAGCAAGTGTCGCTGAAACAAAAGGAGCCAAAAGAAAAACACCCTTATTTGCACCTGCAGGGATAATAGGCTCCTTAACAACAAATTTAATTAAATCTGCAAAAGACTGTAACAAACCCCATGGACCAACAACGTTTGGTCCACGACGCAATTGTACCGCTGCCCAAATCTTTCTATCTGCGTAAAGAAGATAAGCAACTAAGATCAAAAGAACGACCAAAAGAAGAAGTGTTTTTCCAACTATAATGAGTAATGGCAACAGCCAAGTCATAAAGAAATCATACATCATTATTCCTTTTCCTTTGCCTTACTTTACAGTTTGCGTAGCACGGTTTTTTGCAAGAGATGAACATTCAGCCATAACAACAGAAGCACGTGCTATCGGATTTGTTAAATAAAAGTCTTTAACCATAGAAGTAAAAGTTTGATTCTCTAGAGAAACCATTTTTGAACCAAGCGCCTTAAGACCACTTATATCAGAAGGTATTATATCATCAACAGCACAAAGGTGTGGATAATCATTAAACAAGCATTGTCTTAATTGAGAAAGAGAATCAAAAGGGAGCTTTTGTCCTAAAATATCCGATAAAGCACGCAAAATAGCCCAATCTTCTTTTGCTTCACCTGGAGCAAAACCAGCCCGATTTGTCATTTGAACACGTCCTTCTGTATTCACATAAAGCCCTGATTTTTCAGTGTAAGCAGATGCTGGCAAAATAACATCAGCAGCGTGTGCGCCGTTATCACCATGGCTACCAATATAAATCGTAAAAGCTTTTGTATTGGCTAATTCTACTTCATCAGCACCAAGCAAAAATAAAACTTCACAGGTTTTAATAATATTTGCAACCCCAAGCTTAGAAGTAAAGCCTATGTCCAACCCTCCAACAATCGATGCTGCATTATGAAGAACCCCAAACCCATTCCATTCTTCACTAAGAGCACCAATATTATCAGCTAATTTAGCAAGACTTTTTAAAACAGATAAACCTTCATTTCCTAAAACAGCTCCCTCTCCGATAAGAATAAGAGGCCTCTTCGCTTCTTTTAAGACATTAAAAAAACCATCCTCTCCACGAATAAGTGTCGTTAATGTATCACTCCCAGATCCAAGGTAAGAATAAGGATAACGTAAATCGACTTTCTCTCCAATTAATGCAATAGGAAAATTTCCCATCCGTTGGCGCTTTAAAATACGCGCATTTAAAACAGCCGCTTCATGACGGGGATTAGATCCCACAATAAGCAGTGCATCAGCCTGTTCAATACCTGCAATTGTAGGATTAAAAATATAACTTGAACGCCCAAACTCAGGCGATAAAGCCCCCCCTCTTTGGCGACAATCAAAAAGCGTTGAGCCTAAAGAGCTCAATAACGCTTTAAGGGCATACATTTCCTCAACAGACGCAAGATCTCCAGCAATGGCTCCAATTTTTTCTGGAAAAATTTTAGAGATCACCATTTTAATTTTTGCAAAAGCTTCTGTCCAACTGACAGGCTGAAGCTTTCCATCTTTGCGTACATATGGCCTATCAAGCCGCTGAGTGCGCAATCCATCCCAAATAAAACGCGTTTTATCAGAGATCCATTCCTCATTTACATCTTCATTTGTACGCGGCATAATCCGCATAACTTCACGGCCACGGCTATCAATACGGATCGCACTACCAAGCGCATCCATCACATCAATCGATTCCGTTTTTACCAATTCCCACGGACGAGCATGAAACGCATAAGGTTTTGAAGTTAAAGCTCCCACCGGACAAAGATCAATAACGTTTCCCTGTAATTCAGATGTCATAGCTTTTTCAAGATACGTCGTAATTTCAGCATCTTCACCACGACCGATCAAACCAAGCTCAGAAACACCTGCGACTTCCGTTGTAAAACGAACACACCGTGTACAATGAATACACCGTGTCATAACAGTTTTAACAAGAGGTCCAATATATTTATCTTCTACAGCACGCTTATTCTCTGTATAACGAGAACAATCTCGTCCATAAAGCATTGCTTGATCTTGAAGATCGCATTCTCCCCCCTGATCACACACTGGACAATCCAAAGGATGATTAATGAGAAGAAATTCCATAACACCTTCACGTGCTTTTTTTACCATCGCCGTATTGGTAAAAATCTCAGGTGCTTCACCGTTAGGCCCTAATCGTAAATCACGAACCCCCATAGCACAAGAAGCCTGAGGTTTTGGAGGACCACCCTTAACCTCAACCAAACACATACGACAATTTCCAGCAATTGACAAAGATTCATGAAAACAAAAACGTGGAATTTCTGCCCCAGCCGCCTCAGCAGCCTGAAGCAACGTGTAATAATCAGGAACTTCAATCTCTTTGCCATCAACTTTGATATTTATCATCACCCATCCAACCTGCGGATAACCCACTTAAAATTTGCATTCGGCTGCTCTTTAAAAAATCTTCTATCCTACTGCTTCTAAAGCAATGTTTTTGCTTTGGACTACATTTCGCGTGTATTCATCAATTCTACGCTCAATTTCCGGACGAAAATTACGTATCAACCCCTGTACAGGCCATGCGGCAGCATCACCAAGCGCACAAATAGTGTGTCCTTCAACCTGTTTAGAGACTTCAAACAAAAGATCAATCTCGCGTTTTTGCGCTCTTCCCTCAACCATACGCCCTAAAAGACGCATCATCCACCCTGTCCCCTCACGACACGGAGTACACTGACCACAACTCTCATGCTTGAAAAAAGCAGCTATACGCCAAATTGCCTTGATAATATCGGTTGATTTATCCATAACAATCATTCCCCCCGTGCCAAAAGAAGACCCAACATCTCGCATCCCATCAAAATCCATGATCGCATCGATCATATCCTCACCACGGACGACTGGACAAGAAGCCCCACCTGGAATAACTGCTAAAAGATTATTCCATCCACCACGAACACCACCCGTATGTTTTTCAATTAATTCACGGAATGAAACACCAAGAGCGTCTTCAAATGTACAAGGTGCATTAACATGCCCTGAAACCATAAATAATTTCGTTCCAACATTATTTGCTCGTCCGATTGACGAAAACCACGAAGCACCCCGCCGCAAAATCGTTGGAACAACAGCAATGGACTCTACATTATTTACTGTTGTTGGACAGCCATAAATCCCCATATTGGCAGGAAATGGTGGTTTAAGCCGAGGTTGTCCCTTTTTTCCCTCAAGACTTTCAAGAAGAGCTGTTTCTTCACCACAAATATAAGCACCAGCTCCATGATGAATAATAATATCACAAGCATGCCCATATTTCGTTTTTTTGCCAAGTAAACCTGCATCATAGCATTCATCAACGGCAGCTTGTAGCGCTTCACGTTCACGAATATATTCACCACGAATATAAATAAAAGCAACATTGGCTCCCATAGCAAAAGTAGCGATTGCACATCCTTCAATCAAAGTATGGGGATCATGACGTAAAATATCACGGTCTTTACAAGTTCCAGGTTCAGATTCATCGGCATTAACAACCAAATAATGAGGACGCCCATCATTCTGCTTTGGCATAAAGGACCACTTCATTCCGGTAGGAAAACCAGCACCACCACGACCGCGTAAACCCGATGCCTTCACCTCATCAATGATCCAATCACGACCTTTGTCAATCATCTCTTTCAGACCATTCCAATGCCCACGCAACATCGCAGCCTTTAATGATTTGTCTTTTAAACCATAAATATTGGTGAAGATACGATCTTTATCAGCTAGCATACCCCACCTTTTTTTCTATTACCCATAGCATTTTCCGCTTTTCCTCAAATGCAATTTTTAAATATCTTTTCAAGACTTCTTACTTTTCATTAAATGTTGCCATCATGGGTAGAATAATAAAATATTTCCTCAAGAAAAATACTTAATTATGTCCCCACTCTTTCCTTATCCTTTTTTGGTGAAGACTTGAGAGATCTTTTTTTCTTTCTCATCATCAATAAGAGAAGTTAAACCACTAATCGGTTCCGACGACTTACGGCTACTTTGCGGACCAACTGCTATCTCAGAACCTTTCCCAGCTTCAAATGCATCAATAATTTCTTCAAGACGCTCAGCTGTAAGATCTTCATAAGTATCTTTAAAAATCATAACCATCGGTGCATTCACACAAGCACCAAGACATTCTACCTCTTCCCATGATAAGGTTCCATCCTGATTGGTAACAAAAGGTTCGTGATGAATTTTTTTCTGACAAACTTTAATCAATTCATCAGATCCACGTAACATACAAGGGGTCGTACCACAAACTTGAATATGCGCTTTTGTTCCAACAGGCTTAAGCTGAAACTGAGTGTAAAAAGTTGCAACTTCCAGAACACGAATATAAGCCATGGAAAGAATCTGAGCAATATGCTCAATCGCAGCACGTGTCACCCAACCATCTTGCTCTTGAGCACGCATTAATAATGGAATTACAGCAGACTGCTCACGCCCTACAGGATATTTCTCTATAGTATTTTTTACCCATATCTGATTTTCTTTTGTAAAAGAAAACTCAGCGGGCTGATAAACATCATCTGCAAGACGGCGTACGGACATTAGCGATCAACCTCCCCAAAAACAATATCAATCGAACCCAAAATAGCTGTAGCATCCGCCAGCATATGGCCTCTGGTTAAAAAATCCATGGCTTGGAGATGCGCAAACCCAGGAGCACGCAACTTTACACGATAAGGCTTATTGGTTCCATCAGAAACAAGATAAACACCAAACTCCCCCTTCGGAGCTTCCACAGCAACATATACTTCTCCAGGAGGCGTATGAAAACCTTCCGTATAAAGCTTAAAATGATGAATCAGTGCTTCCATCGAACTTTTCATTTCACTCCGTTTCGGTGGTACAATTTTGCGATCCAAGCTCGAAACCGGTCCATTTTTTTCAGTACTCAGCAAACGCTCCACACATTGGCGCATAATTTTTGCTGATTGACGCATTTCTTCCATACGAATTAGATAACGATCATAACAATCGCTATTCTTACCTACAGGAATATCAAATTCCATTTCATCATAACATTCGTAAGGTTGGCTTTTACGTAAATCCCATGGAACACCAGCCCCACGAATCATAACCCCAGAAAAACCACGTGCCCAAGCTTCATCAATAGTTACCACGCCAATATCCACATTACGCTGCTTAAAAATCCGATTTGGCGTTACAAGCGCATCAAGTTTACCAAGAGCAACAAGAAAAGGATCAATAAAATTACCTATATCTTCAACTAAAGATTCTGGTAAATCTTGATGCACACCACCAGGGCGAAAATAATTTGCATGAAGACGTGCGCCACAGGCACGCTCATAAAAAATCATCAATCTTTCACGTTGCTCAAACCCCCAAAGAGGTGGTGTTAAAGCACCAACATCCATTGCCTGTGTCGTTACATTAAGCAAATGATTAAGAATACGCCCAATTTCAGAAAACAAAACACGTATTAATTGCCCTCTTTTAGGAACTTTAATATCCAATAACTTTTCAATAGCAAGGACAAAAGCATGTTCCTGATTCATAGGAGCAACATAATCCAAACGATCTAGATAAGGACCCGCTTGAAGATAAGTTTTTGTTTCCATTAATTTTTCGGTACCGCGATGCAATAACCCAATATGTGGATCTACACGCTCAACAACTTCACCGTCCAACTCCAAAACCATGCGCAAAACCCCATGCGCGGCAGGATGCTGCGGACCAAAATTGATATTAAAGTTTCGAACATTGACCTCAGCCACAATCAACCCCTTGCTTTTTAAAAAACTTCATATCAAATATCAAAAAAATCTATCATACTAAAAAATATTTAATTATTTAAGAAATACAGTACTCTAATATAATGCCTTATCAAAACAAATATTATTATTTTTCATCCGCTTTTCCATCACATGGCAAAGTATACCGTCCTCCTTCCCAAGGAGAAAGAAAATCAAAATTACGCATCTCTTGGCGCAAAACAACAGGCTCATAAATCACCCTCTTCGCTTCATTATCATAACGACACTCAACAAATCCTGTCACAGGGAAGTCTTTGCGTAAAGGATATCCTTCAAACCCATAATCTGTTAAAATCCGTCTCAAATCCGGATGTCCTGAAAATAAAATCCCATACATATCATACGTTTCACGTTCATACCACTCTGCGCCAGGATAAACCGTACAAGCTGAAGCAACAGGAGTATTTTCATCCGTACGAACTTTTACACGTAAGCGTAAATTCTCACGAGGAGATAACAATTGGTAAGAAACATCAAAGCGCTTATTGCGAGAAGGATAATCCACTCCACTAATATCTGTGAGATTAATAAATTGACAGCGCGAATCATCACGAACAAACATTAAGACATCGATAATTGCATCAAGACGTGCCACAACGGTCAATTCACCAAAAGCAATAACAGTCTCTTCAAGCTTATTTTTTAACTTGTTTTCCAAATAAGCAGCAAGTTTAATCAAAGTTTCATCCATCATGACAAGAAAACTCTCTATCGCTCTATGGATCCGGTACGACGGATTTTTTTCTGTAGCAACAATATACCGTATAATAATGCCTCTGCTGTAGGTGGACACCCTGGAACATATATATCGACAGGCACGATACGATCACATCCACGCACTACTGAATAGGAATAATGATAATACCCCCCACCGTTTGCACATGACCCCATAGAAATCACATAACGTGGCTCTGGCATCTGATCGTACACTTTTCTTAAAGCAGGAGCCATCTTATTTGTTAGAGTACCTGCCACCACCATCACATCTGACTGACGGGGTGAAGCTCGTGGTGCATATCCAAAACGCTCATTATCATAATGAGGCATTGAGCATTGCATCATTTCGATAGCACAACAAGCCAAACCAAAACTCATCCACATTAAAGAACCGGTACGTGCCCAAGTAATCAAAGCATCTGCTGAGGTAACTAAAAACCCCTTATCTGATAATTCAGCATTAATATCACGAAAAAACTTATCGTCAGACCCTATCAGCTCACCAGTGTTGGGATCGATGATTCCTTTTGGTTTTGGAGCAGCAATCGTTGAATTATTAGATCTTAATTCCATTCAAGGGCTCCTTTTTTCCATTCATATATAAATCCAATAGTCAAAATCGCTAAAAACACAATCATCGACCAAAAGCCAAACATACCTATTGATTCGAATGAAACAGCCCAAGGAAAAAGAAAAGCAACTTCAAGATCAAAAATAATAAATAAAATTGATACCAAATAGAAACGAATATCAAACTTCATGCGTGCATCACTAAATGAATTAAACCCACATTCGTAAGCCGATAACTTTTCAGGATCGGGGGAACGGTATGCTACAATGTAAGGTGTAATCAACAAAACTCCAGCAATAACAGCTGACACAATAATGAAAATCAAGACCGGTAAATAAGAGCTCAATAAATAAGCCATAACCCTCTTCCATCGTAATGAAATGCCTGAGTTTAACACAATGATTCAATATTGCGAGACCAAACAGACAAATTTAATAATCACTCTATTAACTCTATTCATACTGCTTTAAAGGCGTATAGAGCGATACTTTTCTTATCGGCATAGGTAACGCAGAGCAAAGAAAGACGCAAGTCCTATTCTTATAAACCATATAAAAAGAAAGAAAAAACATATCTATCCCCCTATCAATTACTCCACCACATCACTCAATAGCATATGGATATTTTAAAAAGGAAATTTCATAAGGAATCACGAAATGGCGCGAGTGACGGGGCTCGAACCCGCGACCTCCGGCGTGACAGGCCAGCACTCTAACCAACTGAGCTACACCCGCGCATTTTTTTTGAACCAATTTAATTTGGTACAAGCGGTCGTGTAAGCGGTTCATGCGTTTATGTCAAGAAGGATTATGCATTTTTAAAAAAAATTATCAAATACCATCTTTATTCTTGCGTTTAGAAAAATTTTTCCTTAAAGAGTTCCCATTCAATTGCTAATCATTGCATTGGGCGATTAGCTCAGCTGGTAGAGCGCCTCGTTTACACCGAGGATGTCGGGAGTTCGAGTCTCTCATCGCCCACCATTTTATTTTATAAATAAATTTTTTATTTTACACATACTATGAATGAATAGGCTTTTAAAACCTTGTCTGTTAGAGTTTATGCTTTCTGCCTCTGAATAATTTAGCGTTTTTAAGTTCTATTCTTGAAAAACTATGCAATACCTTAACAAGATGTCTATTGATTTAAGCGTATTGTTCAATAATCTTTTCTTCCATTCCAACTAACTTTTCGCTTTTCCTACAGAAAAAGCATTATAAACATACCTAATCTCCAGTCATATCTAGAAGAGGTTTTAAACTGTCGATGCAAATCTCACATAAAATTTTATTCAAATAGTGCAAACCAGCCATTCCCTCCGAGACACCCTTTAGACGCACTAGATATCTGAATATTTTTATTTAAAAAATTAAAATCTTTTAAAGAGCTTTCTTATAGAATTATACTTATTTAAACTCAATAAAAACTTTCCTTGAATATATTTATGTCATTCTTACAAATTTATCTCTCATAAACTGTCAGAACAATAACATTTTTTTGCAGATATGAACAATCTGAATAGAATAACTGTCTGAAAAAGTAAAATAATTTTAAAATACACCCCTGCAAAGAATTTAATATAATTTATCAAACATTTTCAACTGAACATTTCTTATTATTATTACGAATAACGATCGTTAGAACTTAAAAAAATATTGCTTTGTAAAAATTTTTTAAACAGAAAAAACTATCATGTTTTAAAATGAAACTCTTAGATAACACACTCAAAGAATTGACTTATGAAGAATTATTTTAATTGAAACTTAAATGGTTTTACAAAGAACGCTTTAAAATGCGTATTAAAATGATTGACCTTTTGCAAGAAATTTGTCAAAAAGCATATCCAGTTTGGAGGGGTGGCCGAGCGGTTTAAGGCACCGGTCTTGAAAACCGGCGTGCAGGAGACTGTACCGTGGGTTCGAATCCCACCCCCTCCGCCACAGCACTTTTATGGTGCTATAACTTATTGATTTCATGTGTGTTTTTTCAATGTAGCTTGTCAGCGGGTTTTGTATATTTTGCCACTAGGTTTTGTACCAATTTATTTTTTCTCAAAGAGTTTTAAAGATGTTCTCAAAGGGTCTTCAAATGCTTTTTAAAGGGTATTTAAAGCTCCCTTTAACGTATTTTTCTGCTCCTATTTTTCCAAATCACTAAAGCGTGTAAAATCGGAT
>NZ_JBHILU010000070.1:0-1176 GCF_042193495.1 Bartonella sp. TS82HLJMH
AACAAGCATTATTTATTCGATGATCTTAGAGACGATACCGGCACCAACAGTACGACCACCTTCACGAATAGCAAAACGAAGCTTCTCTTCCATCGCTATCGGAACAATCAATGAAACATCCATGGCAACATTGTCTCCTGGCATAACCATTTCCGTTCCTTCTGGAAGCGTAACAATACCTGTAACATCCGTCGTACGGAAGTAAAACTGAGGACGATAATTCGTGAAAAATGGTGTATGACGTCCACCTTCATCTTTCGTCAAAATGTAAGCTTCTGCTTTAAAACGTGTATGAGGCGTAACAGACCCTGGCTTCGCCAATACTTGACCACGCTCAATCCCTTCACGGTCAACACCACGAAGCAGAGCTCCTATATTATCACCCGCTTGACCCTGATCTAAAAGCTTGCGGAACATTTCAACGCCTGTAACCGTCGTCTTAGACGTTGGACGAATACCGATAATCTCGATTTCCTCTCCAACTTTAATAACACCACGCTCAACACGACCCGTAACAACGGTTCCACGACCCGAAATCGAAAATACATCCTCTATCGGCATCAAAAATGGTTGATCAACAGGACGTTCAGGCGTTGGAATATAATTATCAACTTCACTCATTAAAAGACGAACAGCATCTTCACCAATGCTTTTATCCTTATCCTCAAGAGCTGCCAACGCAGAACCTTTAACAATTGGTATATCATCGCCTGGAAAATCATATTTGGATAAAAGTTCCCGAACCTCAAGCTCTACAAGCTCCAAAAGTTCTGCATCATCAACCTGATCAACTTTATTAAGAAAAACAACAATTGCTGGAACACCAACCTGACGCGCAAGCAAAATATGCTCACGTGTCTGAGGCATTGGACCATCAGCTGCTGAAACAACCAAAATAGCACCATCCATCTGTGCCGCACCTGTGATCATGTTCTTTACATAATCAGCGTGTCCTGGACAATCAACATGCGCATAGTGACGATTTTCCGTTTCATACTCAACGTGTGCTGTAGAAATAGTAATTCCACGTGCGCGTTCCTCTGGGGCAGCATCAATTTGATCATAGGCTTTAAATTCACCAAAATATTTCGTAATCGCTGCTGTCAACGAGGTCTTCCCATGATCAACGTGACCAATCGTACCAATATTAACATGCGGTTTTGTTCGTTCAAACTT
>NZ_JBHILU010000071.1:0-1163 GCF_042193495.1 Bartonella sp. TS82HLJMH
TACAAAGGGCGTAATTGTAGCTATTGTTTTTGAGGAAATATCCGTGACATATGTTTTTGTTATCTGATCAATTTTATCGAAAAGTTGCGTGAACACTGTAAAGTCCATGGAATTCCTCTTTAACGAAGTTTCAACTTTTTATCACCTTGAAACATAGATAAATGTTAAATGCTTCATTTGCATTTATACATTACTTGAGTATTTTCATCACGATATCTTGGCTTTGATAAAACCTTTATGCCCTTCTGAATTGTTCAGATAGTACTAAACTTTCTACATGGTTTTTGTTTTCATGAAAAAAAGCAAATATTGTAAAGAGCTTTATTAGTTAAATTTTATTCTAGGCACACCTAGGTTGTTAGAGTTTATAATTTTTCCATACAATTTACGTTTTTGTATTTCGATAAGACTCTCTTCGTTATCGCTTAAATTTCTGACCATTTGTAGCTTTGTATATTCATTTTGGAGCATGGCTGACATGGTCTTGATGACTGTTTGCAGTTCGAAAACTTCTTTCAGATCTTTTGTTTTATTTACCTCATCTAAGAAATCGACGATTTGTGTAAAGCGGTTCTCTGCGTCTTGGAAAGTTTGCAAACTTACAGCTTTAGCGACAATTCCACTATATTTAAGACGCGTATTGATTATGTCGCGCATCTCATGATTCGGCAAGTTCCAGAAGTTGGTTCTTTTCTCTTGCCCAAGAATAGAATTGACAAGATTTTGAAATTGCTCAACAATCAGGCCTTCGTAGTTTTGCCTCGTTTCTGGGTAGATAGAAGGCGAATCTTGTATGAAAAAACTCTTATTCTCTCCTATTGTTGGTTTTTGTATTCTATTTCCTGTTATAGACTGATGGATTTTTTTTGCGTTTTCGATTTGGTTTTCGTTTGTTTTAATTTGTTGTTTTAATAATTCAATAATTGTCAGATATTCTGCTTTTGAAACAGGTAGAGGATTTTGAACAGTTGAATCTTGAGTCCCAGAACCCCAACTAAAGTTAGACGTTAGAGTTAAATTTATCATTCCCAAAAGGATAATCATTCCTGTTATAATAAATCGCTTTTTCATGTGTCTCCTCGCTTAATTTCGGCAGGGATTGTTTTATTAATAGGCACACGGTTCCTATCATTGGGCTGTTTTAGCTTTGGTGCTAATGCACA
>NZ_JBHILU010000072.1:0-1157 GCF_042193495.1 Bartonella sp. TS82HLJMH
TGGGCGGTGTGGCATGTTTATTCCCCTTCATTTTAGATGTAATTCTCCCGTGGCGTGAATCACGCTGGTGTTAAAAGTTTGTTTGTGTTGCTAGAAACGGCTTATAGAGATACTATGAGATTAGTCGTTCATATTTTTTCATCTGGTCTTTTCTCCAGTTGATATGGCGTTATAGTCATCAACGTGTGCGCTACGGTAAACTTCTGCATCACCGTAAACTTTTGCTTCTCCGTAAATTTCTGCCTTATCGTAAACACGTGCTTCATCGAAAACGCGTGCATCATCGTAAACTTTCGCACGCCCATGAACATGTGCATTGCCAAAAACCAAGGCATCACCAAAAACCTTGGCATAACCGTAAATCTCTGCATTATGGGAAACGCATGCCTCACCGTAAACTTCTGCATGATCATAAATTTTAGCATCACCATAAATCCTTGCACTATCGCACACATCTCCGTCTTTAATTTTTGCATTGCCATAAACTTCTGCCTTATCGGAAACATATGCATAACCGTAAACATGTGCATTTTCTAAAACTTTTGCATAATCGTAAACGCGTGCAAAACCGTAAACCTCTGCCTTATCGTAAACACGTGCTTCATCGAAAACGCGTGCACAATCGTAAACCTCTGCCCTACCGTAAACGCATGCCTCACCGTAAACTTTTGCTTCTCCGTAAATTTCTGCACGACCGTAAACGCGCGCTTCATCGAAAACGTGTGCGCTCTCGTAAACATGTGCATTATCGGAAACTTTTGCTTCATCGAAAACAAGTGCATTGCCATAAACACGTGCATCTCCAAAAACACAAGCCTTATACCAAATCCAACAATTGTCCTCATGGGATAAGTTGCCTTCATGCTCTATAAGACCGCCTAGGCTGCCTGCTTTAATACCACCAAAGTCTCGTAAGGCACGAATGCGGTGGAGAGTTTTGCCATCAACCTCAGTTGTTTCATCAGTAAGTTCATATTTCTTTTCCATGGTTTATTTCCTTGATTTGCGCACAATCCACCCGTAGCGTGAATCATGCATTACTTAAAAGTTGTTAGGAAAGGGCGGGGGTGCTGGGAGGAAAGAGCACCCCCATAGGTTTAAGCAGCTTTTGCCAAAATCTTTTGCATCTCTTGTTCTATTTCCCCTAAAAAAATTTC
>NZ_JBHILU010000073.1:0-1155 GCF_042193495.1 Bartonella sp. TS82HLJMH
GCTTCATATTCACCTTGATTGAGTTTTTTTAACAGTGTCGAGTTACAAAAGGCTCCTGTTCCTACATTATAGCAAAAGGACACTAACGCCGCGAATTGTTCATCTGTTAATGAAACCGTAACAGCGCGTTCAACGGCATTTTCAAATTGTCTTAAGTCTTGGCAAAGAAGTTCTTCTGCTTGCTTTTCAGTGATTGTCATGCCTTTATGAACAAAAGGTTTTCCAGCACTGTTTGTATGTCCATAACCTATTGTCCACATCCCAATGGCATCTTTATAGGCGTTCAAACGCAAACCTTCCCATTGTTTGATAAGTGCTAGTCCTTCTGATGATATTTTTCGCATATGATTCTCCATAAAAAAAGCCCCACACAAGGTGGGGATGAGTGAATATTAAAAATTGCAATTATTGCCTTTTATTAAAAATCTCGTTTCATGTAACTTTTTTCTGTGTTATACGTTACATGAAACATAATGGAGATTTTATTATGGGTACAATGCACGTTAATGAACGGGTTCAAAAACATCGCAATGCGCAAAGAAAAGCAGGTTTGCGCTTAATGCAGATTTGGGTTCCAGATACACGTCAGCCAAATTTTGAAGAAGAGTGTCATCGCCAATGTCGCTTAGTAGCAAAAATGGATAAAGCTGATACATCTATACAATTGTTTATGGACCAATCTTTAATGGATGTTGATGGCTGGACAGAATAATGCGTGGATCTCTCGTCACAATAGCTATGCAAGGCGATTTTGGTAAACCAAGACCTGCGTTAATCATTCAAGCTAATCAATTTAGTGAGCATACAAGTGTAACGGTTTTACCAATTACAAGTACACTTGTTGATGCGCCATTACTCCGCATTACGATTCAGCCAAACACAAAAAATGGCTTACAAAAACCTTCGCAAGTAATGATTGATAAGATTATGACGGTAAGATGTGAAAAAGTTAGTCCAGCTTTCGGCTCCATTCATGCAGATAAAATGGTAGAAATTGAACGCTGTTTAGCTGTATTTTTAGGAATAGTAAAATAAAAATAGTATTTCTTTTTATCATCATAAAATAGCTTTGTTTATCTATCCTCTTCATCCATATGGATAACGCCTTCACCTTCATCACATGCGTCTGGTGGAGCGTTTGGATCAAGGGTATCA
>NZ_JBHILU010000074.1:0-1046 GCF_042193495.1 Bartonella sp. TS82HLJMH
GCGTATAATGTTCCTATTACGACGAACCGTCTACAAACAGATCATATATCCGATATGCTGCGTGTTAAGAAGGCTTTGCTCAATAATACAGAATTTACCTCTGCGATGTATGGAAGCAATGAAGGTGGTGGGATTCAAGGCAAAAAAGCACCTTCACCAAAACATTCTGGAGGTCATAAGAATACGGCAAATATACGGATGATTTCGCATATCGGTTGTGAAGATGGTTGCGGTTATGTTTGGCAATTTGTGAGAGATGTGTGTTTCATGCAAACAGTAACTGGAACCTCACCAAATGTACAGTTTAAAAAAGATATGTATGCATTGTTGGCTGGTGGAGACTGGTCAGATACTACGAATATCACTCCACATCTGCGTGCAGTCATTATACGGAATGCCATGTATGAATCGGCTAGCGCCCGTGGATGTAGTCATCCACGGCATTTTGTTTAGGAGGTGTAGATGATAGATTATCCAGAGCATTTAAATAGCAAGGAAGATTATCTGAATATGCTCGAATTTGATAAGGTTGAAACAGTAAGAAGGCTAGGGCAGCTTTTAGAGACGCGTTTTTATTGGGTTGCGATAAAGGAGCTTGGAGATGATGAAGAGGGGATTGATGATGAGAGGCATAAGGTTTGTCTAACAACAACCATGCTGTTTGATTCAAATGGTGATTTTGTAGCAAAGCGCACTCAATATGAATTACAGGAAAGCGAACATGCGCCGCTCTTTCAACTTGGCTTTCGTGTTGAAGAAGTCGAGCAACTGATCAAAGAGCATAGTCAATAGAGATCATAAAAAAACATTTTTATCCAGCCTCACTTTTGTGGGGCTTTTTTTATGGAGCGTCAGATGAGAAAGATATCGAAAGAAGGATTAGAACTTATCAAACAATGGGAAGGATTGCGTTTAGAGGCTTATAGAGATACGGCATGTGTTTGGACGATTGGTTATGGTCACACCAGCAATGCGGGTCACCCCCTCGTCAAAAAAGGCATGTGTATTAACAAAGAGCAAGCAGAAGAAATCCTTTGTGAAGACTT
>NZ_JBHILU010000075.1:0-1033 GCF_042193495.1 Bartonella sp. TS82HLJMH
ATCACATCGGTTGCGGATGGTTCTATAGCATCAGGCTCGAGTGATGCGGTTAATGGTGGACAGATTTATGATCTGAATCAGTCGCTAGCAAAGTATTTTGGTGGTGATGCTAAGTATGATGGTGATGGCTGGGTCTTACCAGGTTTCAAGATAATGACTTTCCAAGAAGATGGCAGCTTTGAAGAGGAGGATTATGATAGCATTGCAGCCGCGTTTGCTGGTGTCAATAAGGTCTTCAAGAATCTTCATAATGAGATTTCAGAAAACATTGAGCAAAATGCGTTGTTGTGGAGTGATGATGCCGGTGCGTTTGTAGCACAGCATGAGAACGAAGGTAAAAAGGACAACAGCAAGATCACGTTCCTTGCGGAAGGAAAGATATCAGAAGATTCGACGGATGCGATTAATGGAGGTCAGATTTATACTCTACAACAGAGCTTTGCCTCATATTTTGGTGGAGGAGCTGGTTATGATAAGGAAGGAAACTGGCAAGGCCCCAAATTCTACGTTCAGGTTTTCAATGAGGATGGTACGAAAGGAGATAAAGAGGAGCGTACTAATGTCTCTGAAGCATTTGATGTTGTTAATGACAGCATGAGCACTATCAACGATCGTATAAAAGAAGTTGAAAAGGATGTTGCTTCGAATGGTCTGAATTGGAATGAAGAAAAAGGAAGCTATGATGCCTCTCACGTTGATGATGAGGGCGTTAAGAGCCCCAGTAAGATTATCAATGTAGAGGATGGTAAGGTAGAGCAAGATTCCAAAGAAGCTGTGAATGGAGGACAGCTTTGGGAAACTCAGCAGATGATTACAGATCAGGTCAAGGATATTGAAACTAAAGTTACGGAGGGATCTGTACAATATGATAGAGATGAAGCAGGTAAAAAGACCAATAAAGTTACGTTAATTGGTGGAGATGACAGTTCTCCAGTATTAATAGACAATGTAGCGGATGGAAAGATTGAAAAGGATTCGAAAGAAGCTGTTAATGGAGGTCAGTTACATGATTACACAGAACAGCAGATGAAGA
>NZ_JBHILU010000076.1:0-648 GCF_042193495.1 Bartonella sp. TS82HLJMH
AAGACAGCATAACCAATCGAAAGACTACCTATCTTGCAAATGGAGATATTACTTCAACTTCAAGCGATGCTGTAGCTGGTAATCAGTTTTATTCTCTTGGGAGCAGTGTTGCGAAGTCTTTAGGTGGTAATGCTAGCTATGAGAATGGTGCATGGGTTGCTCCTACATTCACGGTTAAGACCTTCAATAAAGATGGCACTGCGACTGAGAAGTCTTATGACAATGTTGCGACTGCCTTTGCTGGTGTTGGTGATTCATTCGAGAACGTTAAAGATACATTCAAGAATGTTAAGGATGAAATTGCCAAAGAGATTGAAAAAGACATTACCCTTGTTCAAAGTGATTCCTTGTTGTGGGACAAGGCTACAGGCGCCTTTGTGGCAACGCATGGGGAAAAGGACAGCAAAACAAACAGCAAGATTACATCTATTTTGGCTGGAACAGTCTCTGAAAGTTCCACTGATGCTGTGAATGGTGGTCAGCTTTATACTCTAGGTAGTAGTGTTGCTACGTATTTCGGTGGTGGTGCTAGCTATGAGAATGGCGCATGGACCGCTCCTACTTTCAAAGTTAAAACCGTTAATGAAGATGGTAGTGCGGTTGAAGAGCATGAGTATGCTACTGTTTCTGCCGCTTGTGAGGGGGCAG
>NZ_JBHILU010000076.1:744-1011 GCF_042193495.1 Bartonella sp. TS82HLJMH
AAGATTGGTGCAGAGAAAGAGGGTACGGCAATCACAGTTGCAAACAGTAATGGTGATGCCCGTAGTATCTCTGGCGTGAAAGCAGCAGCTCTCTCTGAAGGATCGACAGAAGCGGTCAATGGTAGTCAGCTTTATTCATTGAATCAGACGCTAGCAAAGTACTTTGGTGGTAGTGCTAGCTATGAGAATGGCGAATGGATCGAACCAACTTTCACGCTTAAAACCTACAATGCAGATGGTACGGAAGGTGATCCACAGGAGCATCAT
>NZ_JBHILU010000077.1:0-997 GCF_042193495.1 Bartonella sp. TS82HLJMH
GCTTGGTAAGCTTTTTCTGTTTGCGAAAGTTGTTCTTTTTTTAACGCAAGCTGTTTTTTTAAGAGCTCAATAATTTCCCCCTTTTTTAATAGATTAATAAGCTCCAGATATTCTGCTGATGGAGCAGGTTGTGTCGGTGGAGCAGGTTGTGTCGGTGGAGCAGGTTGTGGCGGTGGAGCAGGTTGTGGCGGTGGAGCAGGTTGTGTCGGTGGAGCAGGTTGTGGCGGTGGAGCAGGTTGTGGCGGTGAAGCAGGTTGTGGCGGTGAAGCAGGTTGTGGCGGTGAAGCAGGTTGTGGCGGTGAAGCAGGTTGCGACTTTTTAGGTGATTTTGGCTTTCTGTTAACTTGAGGTTTATTAGGATGTCTAATTTTAACATTTGTATTGGTTGTTGAAACTGTCGAACCAGAATATATCCGATATGTTCGACCGTCTTCTGTTCGGTGGATTTGTACTGCATTTCTATCATACACATGTCCGCTATCTGCATGTGCCAAATTCATCATTGCCAAAAGGGTAACCATTCCTGTTATAATAAGAATCTTTCTCATATACTTGCTCGCTTGATTTCGGCGGGGATTGTTTTATTAATAGGCACACGGTTCCTATCATTGGGCTGTTTTAGCTTTGGTGCTAATGCACAAGCTGATAAAATATTTGCAATCAAAATTATAAGAATGATCGACTTCATTTTAATATGACTCTTTTTACTGTTATATACATCATGATATTTATTATCATTATTATAACTTTGACACTAAAGTAAAGTGTATAGTTTACGATAATTGATCTTTTCTTAATTTCATTTTTTAATTTATGAAAATAGTCCAATTTCAGTGCGAATACTTTTTACTTTTGGATTGGATATCCTCGTTATTTTGTCCTATGGATATTAGGGGGGGCTGTTACGAGAAGCATTGCTCTTTATCTCCTCTAGTTTCTATGTCTCCATAGATGTCCAAATGTAATTCCTTTTGCGAGAGAATTGGCAACGCTTGAT
>NZ_JBHILU010000078.1:0-952 GCF_042193495.1 Bartonella sp. TS82HLJMH
TGCAACAGCTTTGCTTGATCGTAAGACGATCATGAAACACGAAAAAAATGGTGATTTGGGAAATCAGTATTTAAAAACTCATGCTGCTTGCGTTGGTCCTTATCAGTTAAAAAGTTGGCGCCCTGGAGAGGCGATTTTATTGCGTGCAAGCTCTCACTATTGGGGACAAGCACCTAAACTAAAGCAGATTGTAATTCGCCATGTTGCGGAGCCTGGAACACAACGCTTGTTGTTGCAAAAACATGATATTGATGTTGCTCGTAATTTGACACCTGAAGATCTTGCAGATTTGCAAAAAACAACAGATGTTAAAATCAAAGAAGTGTTAGAACCATCCATGATGTACTGGGGATTCAATATGACAAATCCCATTTTTGCTAAGGAAAAAGTACGCTTGGCGATGCGTTATCTTATAGATTATGAAGGTCTTGGCAAGAAGCTTCTCAAAGGGATTGGTATTCCACGGGCAAGTTTTATTCCTCTTGGCAATCTTGGGGCTTTGGATGAAAAAGAAGGACAACCCTTTAAGCTTGATATTCAAAAAGCCAAGCAGCTTTTAGCAGAGTCCGGTTATCCGAACGGATTTGAGGCAAATTTTCTCGTATCAAACACTCCTTATACTTTATTACTTGCTCAGTCACTCCAAGATAGTGCTGCGCAGGCGGGTGTG
Organism: Bartonella sp. TS82HLJMH; assembly: GCF_042193495.1. Classification (NCBI taxonomy): domain Bacteria; kingdom Pseudomonadati; phylum Pseudomonadota; class Alphaproteobacteria; order Hyphomicrobiales; family Bartonellaceae; genus Bartonella; species Bartonella sp. TS82HLJMH. The sequence goes on from NZ_JBHILU010000078.1 coordinate 671, forward strand.
CGTCTTAAAATTGAACGATTGGCAGGTACACAATTGTTTTCCAAACTTTATGCCCGAGCTTTTGATACAATTTTTGTCGGATGGAATAATGATTCTGCGGATCCTCATACAATGGCTTCACGTCTTGTTTATAATCCAGATAATCGGTTTGAGGCAAAAAATACAGCTTATCCTAGTTGGCAGTATGGGTATTTTGATGCCAAGATGAATCAAAAAGTTGAAGAGGCGTTGTTTCAAAAAGATCCACAAAAACGGGCGCAAATATATGCTGATTTACAACGT
>NZ_JBHILU010000079.1:0-308 GCF_042193495.1 Bartonella sp. TS82HLJMH
ACGTCTATTACATAGCCCCTTTTGTTCGCACCAATTGTAATAGTCCCTGCAGAATCTTGCTTAACAATCATATCAGACAAGATTTTATCAATTTTATTATTAATTTCCTTCTGATACAACCCCCAAACATTTCCCCAACCTGCAAATGCATTATCAACAGCGTTTCCAACCTCATACTTAATAGTATTTCCTATATTAAGTTTAAAATTTGTGAATTCATTTTTTACACCGTTGAATTCATCCTTTACACCTCTGAATGCATTATCTACTCCCCAAAACGCAGAGCCAACATCTCTATACACGTTACC
>NZ_JBHILU010000079.1:340-917 GCF_042193495.1 Bartonella sp. TS82HLJMH
TTACGTATATTTGCACCACCACCAAAATACGTTGCTACATTACCCCACAGATCACAAGCAGAAACAGGAGAAGCATTTGATAAAAAGACAGCCACTGAAACCAATGAAAGCGTTTTAATAAAAGGTAATCCATGAGACGAGCAAGAATTTTTTAAATTACTCATTGCTGGCGTTTGTGGTGTGGTATATATTTTTTTCATAACAAATTCTCCAAATAAGAAAAACATATTAAAAACATTAAAAAGACATATTCCTGTGTTACTGAGCTATAAGGGATGTTTTTTCTTGTTTTATAAAAGATTAGGGTTGCCATAATGGGGAAGAGGACTATCTAAGATCTCAATGAGATTGTGATTGATCGATAATCCGGTTTATAAGGAATTTTTTGTAGGAAAATCCTTGTGGTTGCTGTTGAGAAAAAATGAGATGGACATAGAAAAGACATATTTGCGCGCTATCATAGATGTAATGTGATTAAGAGGCAATAAACGATGTTTACTGCAAAAGAAGATTAAGCTGTTTGCTGTGTTATGGGATTATTGTGCTTTTGTTGTAAAAATAAGCAAGATATCTCTGA
>NZ_JBHILU010000008.1:0-112192 GCF_042193495.1 Bartonella sp. TS82HLJMH
GTTTTGCTATTCGTGAAGGTGGTCGTACTGTTGGTGCCGGTATCGTCTCTAAGATCATCGAATAAATAATGCTTGTTGAGTGCTTTCATTCTTGAAGGCACTCTGTATAACAGGGAAATAAAGAGCATGAACAGTCAAAATATTCGCATTCGCTTAAAAGCGTTTGATCATAGAATTCTTGATACGTCGACGCGTGAAATTGTATCGACTGCTAAACGTACCGGTGCAAATGTCCGTGGTCCCATTCCGCTTCCGACGCGGATTGAGAAGTTTACGGTCAATCGTGGACCGCATATCGATAAGAAGAGTCGTGAGCAGTTTGAGATGCGAACACATAAGCGTCTTCTTGATATTGTTGATCCAACGCCGCAAACAGTGGATGCGCTTATGAAGCTCGATCTTTCTGCTGGTGTGGATGTAGAAATTAAGCTCTGAGGTTTGAGGACAGAAGGAACAGACCCGATGCGTTCAGGTGTAATAGCACAGAAGCTGGGCATGACCCGTATTTATAATGATGCTGGTGAACATGTGCCGGTGACCGTACTTCGTTTGGAGAATTGTCAAGTCGTTGCTCAGCGTACAGTTGAAAAGAATGGTTATACTGCTGTTCAATTAGGTGTAGGCTTTGCTAAGGTTAAGAATACTTCACAAGCTCTTCGTGGACATTTTGCTAAGGCTTCTGTTGAGCCTAAAGCTAAAATAGCAGAGTTTCGTGTGAGTCCCGATAATCTTCTTGATGTTGGTACTGAGATTACGGTGGAACATTTTGTTCCAGGACAAAGAGTTGATGTGACTGGTACCAGTATTGGTAAGGGGTTTGCTGGTGTTATGAAACGGCATAACTTTGGTGGGCATCGTGCTTCCCATGGCAATTCGATCACACATCGTGCTCATGGTTCTACAGGGCAGTGTCAAGATCCTGGTAAAGTTTTTAAAGGTAAAAAAATGGCTGGCCATATGGGGCAAGTGCGTGTAACAACACAGAATATTGAAGTTATTTCCACGGATAGTGAGCGTGGTTTAATTTTAGTGCGTGGTGCTGTTTCTGGTTCTAAAGGTTCTTGGATTTTGATACGAGATGCTGTGAAGAAGCGTCTTCCTGATAATGCTCCAAAGCCTGCTGGTATCCGCCGTCTTGTGAAGGAGAAAACGGAAATGGTTACTCCGGTGACGGAAAGCTCTGAAGTTGAGGGAGCCTAATAATGGATCTTGTAATTAAAACTCTTGATGGTAATGAAGCTGGCAAATTAAAGGTTTCTGAAGCTATTTTTGATCTTGTTCCACGTGAGGATATTTTACAACGTGTTGTTCGTTGGCAGCTTGCACGTCGTCAGCAGGGGAGTCATCAATCCCAAGGTCGTTCTGATGTGTCGCGAACAGGGGCAAAAATGTTTAAACAGAAAGGAACTGGGCGTGCTCGACATTCATCTGCACGCGCACCGCAGTTTAGAGGTGGGGGTAAGGCACATGGACCGGTGGTTCGTAGCCATGCGCATGATCTTCCTAAAAAGATTCGTGCTCTTGGGTTACGTTTTGCTTTATCTGCAAAATTAAAAGCAAAAGACTTAATTATTGTGGATGAGTTGACTGTTAAGGATGCTAAAACGAAAATGCTTGTTTCTCATTTTTCTAAGCTTGGATTTAATAACGCTCTCTTGATTGGTGGTAAAGAGATTGATATTAACTTTTTTCGTGCAGTCTCTAATATCCCTAATATCGATATTTTGCCTATTCAGGGAATTAATGTTTATGATATTTTGCGTCGCAGCAAACTTGTTTTATCAAAGGCAGCTGTTGAGGCTCTTGAGGAGCGTTTTAAATGACAGATCTTCGCCATTATGATATAATTATTAGTCCAGTTATTACTGAAAAGTCGACTATGATTTCTGAATATAATCAAGTTGCTTTTAATGTCGCGCCGAAAGCGACTAAGCCTGAGATTAAGGCTGCTATTGAAGCGCTTTTTAGCGTAAAAGTTAAAGCAGTTAACACGATAGTCCGTAAGGGTAAAGTGAAGCGTTTCAAAGGTATAGTTGGTCGGCAAAGTGATGTCAAAAAAGCGATCGTAACTCTGGCCAGTGGTCAGACTATCGACGTTTCGACAGGTCTTTAAAGAGGCTCGGAGATAGGAATAATGGCACTTAAGCAATTTAATCCAACGACACCTGGGCAGCGTCAGCTTGTTATTGTGGAACGTTCTTGTCTTTATAAGGGAAAACCTATAAAGATGTTGACTGAAGGTTTGTCTTCAAAGGGTGGACGTAATAATCGCGGTCGTGTTACTGCTCGTTTTCAGGGTGGTGGACATAAACGTAGTTATCGGTTTGTCGACTTTAAGCGTCTTAAACGTGATGTTTCAGCAAAGGTTGAGCGTTTAGAATATGATCCTAACCGTACTGCTTTTATTGCTTTAATTCGCTATGAGGACGGGCAATTGAGTTATATTCTTGCACCACAGCGTCTTGCGGTTGGTGATTCTGTTATGGCTGGTTTAAATGTGGATGTTAAACCAGGTAATGCTATGCCTCTTGCTAATATGCCTGTAGGTACAATTATTCATAATGTTGAGATGAAGCCAGGAAAAGGGGGGCAGATTGCACGTTCAGCGGGTACTTATGCGCAGTTGGTTGGACGAGATCATGGTATGGCTATTCTTCGTTTAAATTCTGGTGAACAGCGTTTGGTTCCTAGTAGCTGTTTTGCAACTGTTGGTGCTGTTTCAAATCCTGATCATGGGAATATTAATGATGGTAAGGCAGGTCGGTCACGTTGGCGTGGTAAACGTCCACATGTTCGTGGTGTTGCTATGAACCCCGTTGATCATCCGCACGGTGGTGGTGAAGGTCGTACATCGGGGGGGCGCCATCCAGTATCTCCTTGGGGTAAGCCTACGAAAGGTAAGCGTACGCGCTCCAATAAAGCCACTGATAAATTTATTATGCGTACGCGTCATCAACGCAAGAAATGAGAAAGGTAGTCTGAAGTGGTTCGTTCAGTGTGGAAAGGTCCGTTTGTTGACGGCTATCTTCTTGGTAAAGCAGAGAAGGTACGTGCAAGTGGGCGCAATGAAGTTATAAAAATATGGAGTCGTCGCTCTACTATTTTACCGCAATTTGTTGGTTTAACTTTTGGTGTTTACAACGGTAATAAGCATATTCCTGTTTCTGTTTCTGAAGAGATGGTTGGACATAAGTTTGGTGAGTTCGCTCCTACCCGGACTTATTATGGTCATGGTGCCGATAAAAAAGCGAAGAGGAAGTAGGAATGGGAAAAGCTAAAGTTTCGCGCCAGCTTAGGGATAATGAAGCAAGAGCTGTCACGCGGAAAATTCGTGTTAGTCCGCAGAAGCTTAATTTAGTTGCTGCAATGATTCGTGGTAAAAGAGTTAATGTAGCACTCGCTGATTTGATGTTTTCACGCAAGCGTATTGCTGCTACTGTGAAAAAAACGCTTGAATCAGCAATTGCAAATGCAGAGAATAACCACGATCTTGATATTGATTCGCTTATTGTGGCGGAAGCTTATGTTGGTAAGTCGATAGTGATGAAGCGCTTTCATGTTCGTGGTCGAGGGCGTGCTAGTAGAATTGAACGTCCATTTTCGCATCTTACTGTTATTGTTCGTGAAGTTACCGAAAAAGTGGAGGCCGCGTAATGGGTCAGAAGATCAATCCAATAGGACTTCGTCTTGGTGTTAATCGGACTTGGGATTCTCGTTGGTATGCTGATAGTGGTGAATATGGGCGCCTTCTTCATGAAGATTTGAAAATTCGTTCATATGTGCTGGAGGAGCTTAAACAGGCGGCTATTTCGAAGGTTGTTATTGAGCGTCCTCATAAGAAGTGTCGTATTACGATTCATTCTGCACGTCCTGGTTTGATTATTGGTAAAAAGGGTGCTGATATCGAAAAGCTTCGTCGTAAGCTCTCAGAAATGACGGATGCTGAAACTTCATTAAATATTGTGGAGATTCGTAAACCGGAGATTGATGCCACGATTATTGCGCAATCAATTGCTCAACAGTTAGAGCGTCGTGTTGCTTTTCGTCGTGCAATGAAGCGTGCTGTTCAGTCTGCTATGCGTCTTGGTGCGGAAGGTATTCGTATCAATTGTTCTGGCCGTCTTGGTGGTGCTGAAATTGCTCGTATGGAATGGTATCGTGAAGGTCGTGTTCCACTTCATACCTTGCGTTCTGATGTTGATTACGGTACAGCAGAAGCTAAGACCGCTTATGGTATTTGTGGTATTAAAGTTTGGGTCTTTAAGGGTGAGATTCTTGAGCATGATCCGATGGCTTCAGAACGTCGTGCTACGGAAGTTGATCAATCTGGTTCTTCATCGAATCGTCGCCGTGAAAATGCTTAGTTTTTGAGATTGAACTAAAATTTGGAGTAGAGAACAATGTTGCAGCCAAAGCGCACAAAGTTCCGTAAACAGTTCAAGGGCCGTATTCACGGTGTTGCGAAGGGTGGTACGGATTTGAATTTCGGTGCCTACGGTTTGAAGGCTGTTGAGCCGGAGCGGATTACTGCTCGTCAAATTGAAGCGGCGCGCCGTGCGATTACGCGTTATATGAAGCGTTCTGGTCGTGTGTGGATTCGCATTTTTCCAGATCTTCCGGTTACATCTAAACCGACTGAAGTTCGTATGGGTAAAGGTAAGGGAAGTGTCGATTATTGGGCTGCACGTGTTGCTCCTGGACGCATCATGTTTGAGCTTGATGGAGTTCCTGAGGATGTTGCACGTGAAGCACTAAGATTGGGTGCTGCAAAGTTGCCTATAAAAACGCGTTTCATCCAGCGTATTGCTGAATAATGAGGTTAAGCGATGAAAGCCACAGAATTACGGGCGCAAACGCTCGACCAAATGAAAGATGAATTGGCTAAGTTAAAGAAAGAGCAATTTAATTTGCGTTTTCAAAAAGCAACAGGTCAATTAGAAAAGACTGCGCGTGTTAGACAAGTTCGTCGTGATATTGCGCGTATTAAAACTTTTCTTCGTCAAAAGGTAAGTGAAAGTAAGGTTTAAGGAAATGAGAGATGCCTAAACGCGTTTTGCAGGGTGTTGTTATTAGCGACAAAAGTGATAAGACTGTTGTTGTCAAAGTTGAGCGCCGTTATTCTCATCCGCTTCTTAAGAAGACTGTTCGGCAGTCTAAAAATTATAAAGCGCATGACGAAAACAACCAATTCAAGATTGGGGATCAGGTTTCTATTCAAGAATCTAGACCAATTTCGAAAGATAAATGTTGGATTGTTGTAAAAGACAATGTAGCGTAATGAGTTAAGTTTATTGTTTTAGAATTTAACAGTGTTTTTATCATTGATAAATTTAAAGGCGATGACTTTATCGTTATTTGGCAGGCAAATCCGAGTGTATAAAAGGTACAATCGGATATATGTGTTAAGAGAAGGTGGCCAGTCATGATTCAGATGCAAACAAACCTCGACGTTGCTGATAATTCTGGTGCTCGTCGTGTCATGTGCATCAAGGTGTTAGGCGGTTCAAAGCGGAAATATGCTTCGGTCGGTGACATTATTGTTGTTTCGGTTAAGGATGCTATTCCTCGTGGCCGTGTTAAAAAAGGTGATGTTATGAAAGCTGTTGTGGTTCGTACTGCTAAGGATATTCGTCGCGCAGATGGTAGTGTCATTCGTTTTGATAGTAATGCTGCGGTTTTAGTGGATAATAAAAAAGAGCCGATCGGTACTCGTATCTTTGGACCTGTTCCCCGCGAATTGCGTGGTAGGAATCATATGAAGATCATCTCGCTCGCTCCTGAAGTTCTGTAAGGAGTAAATGTTATGCAGAAGATTCGAAAAGGTGATAAAGTTGTTGTTTTATCCGGTAAGGATAAAGGATGTAGTGGTGAAGTAATTAAGGTTAGTCCAAAAGAGAATAAGGCTTTTGTTCGTGGGATTAATATGATTAAACGTCATCAACGTCAAACGCAGAAGCAAGAAGCTGGAATTATTTCTAAAGAAGCTCCGATTCATCTGTCTAATTTGGCGATTGCTGATCCTAAAGATGGTAAGCCTACACGTGTAGGCTTTCGTATGAATGCAGATGGTAATAAAGTGCGTTTTGCCAAGCGTTCGGGAGAGTTGATTAATGGCTGAGGAAAGACAAATACCGCGTATGAAAGTGCATTATTTTGAAGTGATTCGTAAAGCGCTTCAAGAGAAGTTTAATTACAGAAATGCGATGCAAATTCCGCGGATTGATAAAATTGTAATAAATATGGGGATAGGTGAAGCAACTGCTGATTCGAAGAAGCCTTCCCTTGCTGCTGAGGATTTAGGGCTAATAACAGGTCAGAAGGCTGTTGTTACGCGTGCGCGTAATTCTATTGCGACCTTTAAGGTTCGTGAAGGAATGCCTCTTGGGGCTAAAGTTACATTGCGTAAAGATCGTATGTTTGAGTTTTTAGATCGTCTTGTTACGATTGCTCTTCCACGGGTTCGTGATTTTCGTGGTTTGAATCCAAAGAGTTTTGATGGTCGTGGCAATTTTGCTATGGGTATTAAAGAACACATTGTGTTTCCAGAAATCAACTATGATAAAGTTGATCAAATTTGGGGTATGGATATTATTGTTTGTACGACAGCAAAAACGGATGATGAAGCTCGTGAGTTATTGCGTGCTTTTAATTTTCCTTTTCGTTCGTAACGGCAAACATAGTGAGGTGAAAGTATGGCCAAAGTAAGTGCCGTTGAAAAAAATAAGCGTCGTGAGGTGATGGTAAAGCGTTATGCTGCCCGTCGTGCACGTTTGAAAGCAATAGTTATGGATCAGAAGGTTTCTCTTGAAGAACGTTTTAAAGCTTCTGTTCAGTTGGCAGAGTTGCCGCGTAATTCTTCGAAAGTTCGTATTCGTAATCGCTGTGAGGTTTCAGGTCGTCCGCGGGCTTATTATCGTAAATTAAAAATGTCGCGAATTGCGTTGCGTGAGCTTGGCTCTATTGGCCATATTCCTGGTATTGTAAAGTCTAGTTGGTAAGAGGAGATTATTTAATGTCTATGTCAGATCCTCTTGGTGATATGTTAACACGTATTCGTAATGCACTTGGTCGTAAAAAAGGTAAAGTAGTTACTCCAGCTTCGAAGCTTCGTGCACACGTTCTTGATGTTCTTCAGTCGGAAGGTTATATTCGTGGATATAATCAAATTGATTTAGGTGATGGGAAAGCTGAAATTGAAATCGAATTGAAGTATTTTGAAGGGCTGGCTGCTATTCGTGAGATTTCACGTGTATCAAAGCCAGGCCGTCGTGTGTATGTTTCTGCTAAGTCACTTCCACAGGTGGCAAATGGTCTTGGTATTTCGATTTTATCGACTCCTAAAGGCGTCATGGCAGATCATGAGGCGCGTGAACAGAATGTTGGTGGAGAACTCCTTTGTCGTGTTTTCTAAGTTATGTCAAGAAAACGGAAGAAAAAGTAGGTTAGAACAATGTCTCGTATTGGAAAGAAACCCATTTCAATTCCTTCTGGAGTTACTGCTACTGTTGAAGGTCAGCTGGTTAAGGCAAAAGGTCCAAAAGGTGAGCTGAGTTACGTCGTCAATGATGAAGTCTTAGTCAAGTTTGAGGGAAATATCATATCAGTTATGCCGCGGGATCAGTCAAAAGATGCGCGTTCTAAGTGGGGTATGTCGCGCTCAATGATTGAGAACATTTTTTGTGGTGTGAAAGATGGTTTTGAAAAGAAATTAGAGATTAACGGGGTTGGTTATCGTGCTGCTTTGCAGGGTAAGGATGTCCAACTATCTCTAGGCTTTTCCCATGATGTGGTTTATAAAGTTCCATCGGGTGTTACTGTAACTGTTCCTAAGCCGACAGAAATTGTTGTTTCTGGAATTGATAAACAGCAAGTTGGACAAGTTGCAGCGGAGATTCGTGAGTATCGTAGACCTGAGCCTTATAAAGGTAAAGGTGTTAAGCATGCAGATGAACGTATTTTCCGTAAAGAAGGTAAAAAGAAATAAGGATTTTGTATTATGGTTTCATCTAAGGACATTATCCAACGTCGTGCAAGGCGTGTTCGTCGTAGAATTAAAATGGTTTCTCATGATCGTCCTCGGCTTAGTGTTTATCGTTCAAATCAGAACATTTATGCTCAAGTTATCGATGATTTGCGGGGATGTACACTTGTTTCAGCCTCTACTCTTGAAAGTGATTTAAAAAAGTCGTTAAAGAGTGGTGCTGATAAAAAAGCAGCTTTTGCTGTTGGTAAGTTAATTGCTGAGCGTGCGAAGCAAGCGGGTGTTAATGAAGTGGTTTTTGATCGTGGAGCGTATGTGTATCATGGTCGAGTCAAGGCTTTAGCTGAAGCTGCTCGTGAAGGTGGTTTGAATTTCTAAAATTTCTTATTTGTGAGTGAGTAAGGAGAGTTTAGAGTATTTCGTTTAAGTTCTTCCAGTTTGATGAGGGACTTTGTTATCGTGCTTCCGGAAAAGAAAAAGGAATGAGGAATGGCACAAAAAGAACGTGGTGAGAGAGAAGAACGCGATAATGAGTTTGTCGATAGGCTAGTTCATATCAATCGTGTTGCTAAAGTTGTAAAGGGTGGTCGGCGTTTTGGTTTTGCTGCTCTTGTTGTCGTTGGGGATCAAAAAGGACGTGTAGGTTTTGGACATGGTAAAGCCCGTGAAGTTCCAGAAGCCGTTCGTAAAGCAACGGAATCTGCAAAACGTGGGATGATTTATGTTCCGCTTCGGTCTGGACGTACATTGCACCATGATCTTGAAGGGCGTCATGGAGCTGGGCGTGTTTTGCTACGTTCGGCTTCTGCTGGTACTGGTATTATTGCTGGGGGACCGATGCGTGCTATTTTTGAAGCTCTTGGTATGCAGGATGTCGTTGCAAAATCACTAGGATCATCGAATCCTTATAACATGGTTCGTGCGACATTTGATGCATTGAAACATCAAATGCATCCTAGAGATATTGCTGCTCAACGCGGTATAAAATATTCGACTTTGCAGGCGCGTCGTCGCCATTTAGTTGACCTAGAAGGATAGTTTCTGAGATTATCAGAAAAGGAATTAGGAAATGGTTCAGAAAAAATCTCAGAGTGGTAAAACTATCACGGTGGAGCAAATTGGAAGCCCTATTCGAAACTCACAGATTCAGCGTGCAACCTTAAAGGGGCTTGGATTAAATAAAATGCGTCGTCGGCGCGTTTTAGATGATACACTTTGTGTGCGGGGTATGATTGCTCAGGTTCGGCATCTTGTTCGCGTTATAGATGAAGGTTAAGGGTTGCGGGAGTATTAGATATGAAACTCAATGAACTGCGTGATTGCGAAGGCGCAACAAAAAATCGTAAGCGTATTGGGCGTGGTATTGGTTCCGGTACGGGTAAGACTGGTGGTCGTGGTGTAAAAGGGCAAAAGTCGCGTTCTGGTGTTTCCCTTAATGGTTTTGAAGGTGGGCAAATGCCTATCTATCGTCGTTTGCCAAAACGTGGATTTAGAAATTTCTTTGCCAAAACCTACAATGAGGTTTCACTAGGACGTATTCAGTTGGCAGTTGATGCAGGTAAGTTGGATATTGAAAAGCCTGTTGATATGATTGCTTTGAAAGAAGCTGGTATTATTCGTCGTGAAAAAGATGGGGTTCGTCTTCTTTCTGATGGTGAGTTGAAGGCTAAGATTACCTTTCATGTTTCTGGTGCTTCACAAGCTGCTCGTGGTAAGATTGAAAAAGTGGGTGGTCAGGTTCTTTTTCCTGATAGTGCTCGATAATTTTTTAATATGAGTAGAGACCTAAAGAAGAGTTACATCTGTTCGGTGGGGGCTTTTGTGGAGAATTTTTTAAGTTCTGCATTTATTTATGTATGCATATATGAATTTTAAGGTTATACTTCTGTGATTTAAAGAACTGGAGTGTGAAGTGGAGACGTTTTATGGCATCAGCAGCAGAGCAATTTGCTTCCAATATAAACTTCGGTACCTTTTCTCGTGCGACTGAATTAAAGAAACGCATCTGGTTTACTCTGGCGGCGCTTCTTGTATATCGCTTTGGCACTTACATCTCTCTTCCAGGTATTAATATCGATGCTTTGCGGCAAACATTCGAACATCACGCGTCGGGTGTATTAGGACTCTTTAATATGTTTGCTGGGGGTGCCGTTGGGCGTATGGCTATTTTTGCGCTGGGTATCATGCCTTATATATCGGCATCTATTATTGTGCAATTGTTAACATCTATTATTCCTTCTTTGGAAACTCTTAAAAAAGAAGGGGAATTAGGTCGTAAGATTATCAATCAATATACGCGTTATGTAACAGTAGTATTGGCAATTCTACAAGCTTTTGGTATTGCGGTTGCGCTTGAAAGCGGTATAGGGACGGGGCTTCAAATTGTTTTAGAACCAGGTCTTATGTTTCGTGTTTCTTCTGTTATTACACTTGTTGGCGGAACGATGTTTCTCATGTGGCTTGGTGAGCAAATTACGTCACGTGGTGTTGGTAATGGGGTTTCTCTTATCATTTTTACAGGGATTGTAGCCAATTTTCCTTCTACTTTTGCTCAGCTTTTGACAGCTCATAGTCACGCTGATTTATCAACATTTCTTTTAATAGGAATTGTTCTTATTGCTGTTTTGGTTATTGGGCTTATTGTTTTTATAGAGCGTGCGCAACGGCGAATTCTTATCCAGTATCCGAAACGTCAGGTTGGGAATCAAATGTTTCAAGGAGATATGTCGCATCTTCCTTTAAAGTTGAATACTGCTGGTGTTATTCCACCTATTTTTGCTTCATCTTTATTATTATTACCTGCCACTATTAATAATTTTTCTGATAAAATGCCACAATGGGTTCAGGCGATTTCTTATGCTCTTGGTCATGGACAGCCACTTTATATGATTGTTTATGCATTTTTAATGGCGTTTTTTTGCTTTTTTTATACAGCTATTGTGTTTAATCCAAGTGATACTGCAGATCAGTTGAAAAAACATTCTGGTTTTATTCCAGGGATTCGTCCAGGTGAACGTACAGCCGAATATATTGATTACGTTTTGACGCGTATTACTGTTGTGGGCGCTGTTTATATTATCTTGGTTTGTTTGTTACCTGAATTTATGATATCTGCATTACAGGTTCCTTTTTATCTTGGGGGAACATCCTTGTTGATTGTTGTTACTGTTACGCTTGATACGGTTGCTCAAATTCAGGGGTATCTTGTTGCTCACCAATATGAAGGGTTGATAAAAAAATCAAAACTTCGTGGAGGTAGAAGGAATCGATGAGAGTTATTCTTTTAGGTCCTCCTGGAGCGGGAAAAGGTACGCAAGCAAAAATGTTGACTGAGGAATATAACATTCCTCATTTGTCAACAGGGGATATGTTGCGTGAGGTGATTGCCAAAGAAACGGAGATTGGTAAAAAAGCTAAAGCTATTATAAGTTCTGGTGCTTTGGTTCCTGATAATATTGTTAATCAAATCGTATCAGATCGGATTGGTGAAACTGATTGTGTAAATGGTTTTGTTTTGGATGGATATCCTCGAACTGTGGGGCAGGCAGAAGCGTTACAACAGATTTTGCAGTCAAAAAATATGCGGCTTGATGCTGTTATTGAGTTGTGTGTTGATGAAGACGTGTTGATTGAACGTATGAAGAAGCGCGTTGAGGAGACAATAGCGGCTGGTGGACAGGTTCGTTTAGATGACAATCCTGTTGCTTTTGCAAAAAGATTAGTAGAATATCGTGAAAAAACAGCTCCCTTATCAAAATTTTATTCAGAGAGGGGAATGTTGAAGGTCATTGATGGAATGATTGGTATTGCTGAAGTGACACGTATGATTAGAGTTTTTCTTTCATGAGATTTTTTTTAGAAATAAATGAAAAGAGTTGACTTTTGAGATGAAATCGATCACAAATGAATTTAATTTATTATTAGTGAAATAATAGGATTCGGAAGAATTTTTTCTGAGTCTATTTTTTTCTGTAAGGTATATCAGGTATTTTATAACAATTTGTCAAAATAACTAAGGAGAGTAGGCGTGGCTCGTATTGCTGGCGTCAATATCCCGACAAATAAGCGTGTAATTATTGCGCTTCAATATATCCACGGGATTGGACCAAAATTTGCTCAAGAAATTATTGAAAGAGTTGGCATTCCCTTGGGGCGTCGTGTCCATGAACTTTCAGATGCTGAGGTGTTGCAGATTCGTGAGGCGATAGATCAAGGCTATCAAGTTGAAGGTGATCTTCGTCGTGAGGTTGCTATGAATGTTAAACGTTTGATGGACCTTGGTTGTTATAGAGGATTGCGTCATCGCCGGTCTTTGCCTGTCCGAGGGCAGCGTACACATACAAATGCTCGTACGCGTAAAGGACCAGCTAAGGCAATTGCTGGTAAAAAGAAATAAGAGCCTTTTTGGAAGGTTTTTATATATTCTGTTTCTTGTTTGATTTGTTTGACAAGGAAAAGAAGGTGGAGCTGCTGATGTTACGGCAGTGATGAGATCGTTGAAAGGGAAATTATGGCCAAGGAAGCCACACGTGTTCGTCGTCGCGAACGTAAAAATATTTCATCGGGTGTTGTGCATATTAATTCAACATTTAATAACACAATGATTACTATTACTGATGCTCAGGGTAATGCAATTGCTTGGTCATCTGCGGGCGCCCAAGGGTTTAAAGGTGCGCGTAAATCGACACCTTTTGCTGCTCAAGTTGCTGCGGAGGATTGTGCAAGAAAAGCGCAAGAGCATGGTATGCGTTCTTTGGAAGTTGAAGTTTGTGGGCCTGGATCAGGGCGTGAATCTGCTCTTCGTGCATTGCAATCTGTTGGTTTTGTCATTACTTCTATTCGTGATGTAACACCAATTCCTCATAATGGATGTCGTCCGCGGAAAAGGCGGCGTGTTTAATTGGGTGTTGTTTTTTGTTGTCGGAGATTTCTCTGATGTTCACATTGGTCGTTACGATTGAATGGTAACGGAACTAAAGAACGGGAATAAAAATATGATCCAGAAAAACTGGCAGGAACTTATTAAACCCAATAAGGTTGAATCATGTGCGCATGATAATCCAAATGTTATAAGTGTGATTGCTGAACCTCTTGAGCGGGGTTTTGGCTTAACGTTAGGAAATGCACTTCGTCGCGTGTTGTTATCTTCGCTTCGTGGTGCTGCTATTACTGCTGTGCAGATTGACGGTGTCTTACATGAATTTTCATCGATTCCAGGTGTGCGTGAGGATGTTACGGATATTATTCTGAATATAAAAGAAATTGCGCTTCGTATGGAAGAAGAAGGTCCTAAACGTGTCGTTGTTTATAAAGAGGGGCCTGGTGTCGTGAAAGCGGGAGATATCAGTACCGTTGGGGATATGGAAATTCTAAATCCAGATCATGTTATTTGTACTCTTGATGAAGATGCTGAAATTCGTATGGAATTTATTGTCAACACAGGGAAGGGGTATGTTCCATCTGATCGTAATTGTGTTGATGATGCACGTATAGGGCTTATTCCAATTGATAGTCTTTATTCACCAATTCGTAAAGTGTCTTATAAAGTGGAAAATACGCGTGAAGGTCAAGTTTTGGATTATGATAAGTTGACTTTAACGATTGAAACGAATGGTGCTGTTAATGGAGAGGATGCTGTTGCTTTTGCAGCACGCATTCTTCAGGATCAATTATCGTTATTTATTAACTTTGAAGAGCCACAGAAGGAGCCTGTTGAAGAGGCTGATTCTGAGCTTTCTTTTAATCCTGCTCTTCTCAAAAAAGTGGATGAATTAGAACTTTCAGTTCGTTCGGCAAATTGTCTTAAGAATGATAATATTGTCTATATTGGTGATCTTATTCAAAAAACAGAATCTGAAATGCTTCGGACACCGAATTTTGGTCGCAAATCGTTGAATGAGATTAAAGAAGTTTTGGCATGTATGGGGTTACATCTTGGGATGGAAATTCCTGCGTGGCCGCCTGAAAACATTGATGATCTTGCAAAGCGTTATGAAGATCAATATTAAAATTAGAATTTAAGGAGAGTGCTTATGCGCCACAGTAAGTCAGGACGCAAGTTGAATCGTACTGCCAGTCACCGTAAAGCGATGTTTGCAAATATGGCAACTTCGTTGATCGAGCATGAGCAGATTGTGACAACGCTTCCAAAGGCTAAAGAAATTCGTCCTATTGTTGAAAAACTCGTTACTCTTGGTAAGCGTGGTGGTTTGCATGCGCGTCGGCAAGCAATTGCGGCACTTCGTGATGCAGGAAAGGTTGCAAAATTATTTGATACGCTTGCGCCACGTTATGCATTACGCAACGGTGGATATTTGCGTATTATGAAAGCGGGGTTTCGTACCGGTGATAATGCGCCTATGGCTGTTATAGAATTTGTTGATCGTGATGTTGAAGCGAAGGGTGCTGGGGATCGTGCTCGCATGGAGGTTTCTGAGAATGAAAAGGGGACATCTTCGTAGAGTTTTTTTAATTCTGTTAGATTTTTAAAGGCCGCCTTGTCTTAGGCGGTTTTTTTGTGAGCATTTTAAAGTTTGCTTTAGTTGAGAAATAGATGCAGAGAGAAAATTATAGGACATTGAATTATCTGATTTTTATAATATTTATTGTTCAAATAGGTTGTTTTTATTCTCTATTATGAAATATTAATAGAGATCCTTAATTTGCGGGGATGAGTTTTTTTATTCTATTAATCTTCAACAGAATGTGCTGATTTTATAAGGAGTGTATTATGAGATATTCTTTTTGGGTGCGGATTTTTTTTGCAATTATGATGCAGATATCATTTGATCATGTATATGCTCATATTCCTCAAACACAAACAGAAATCACTCTTTCATTTGCTCCTTTAGTTAAAAAGACAGTTCCATCTGTTGTAAATATTTATGCAGCTCGACAAATTAGAGCACGCTCACCTTTTGAAGGCGATCCATTTTTTGAGCAATTTTTTGGTCGTTTTCAAAATAATTTTCCTGTTCGCAAGCAATCGTCATTAGGATCAGGGGTGATTGTTGATGCACGTGGTTTGATTGTTACAAATTACCACGTCATTAAAGATGCAAGCGAAATTAAAGTGGCTTTTTCTGATGGGCGGGAGTTTGAGAGTAAGGTCGTGCTCAAAGATGAAGCAACGGATATTGCAATTCTTGAAGTTGAGGAAAAAGATGCTCAATTCCCTGTTCTTTCTTTGGGAAATTCTGATGCTGTTGAAGTTGGTGATCTTGTTCTTGCTATTGGTAATCCTTTTGGTGTTGGTCAAACAGTTACAAGTGGTATTGTTTCAGCGCAAGCGCGTACACGTGTTGGGATTTCTGATTTTGACTTTTTTATTCAAACAGACGCTGCCATTAATCCAGGGAATTCTGGTGGCGCTTTAATTGATATGAAAGGTCAATTAATCGGAATTAATACGGCTATTTATTCGCGTTCCGGTGGTTCTGTAGGAATTGGTTTTGCTATTCCAGTTAATCTTGTAAAAGTGATGCTTGATACTGTTAAACGCGGTGGAAAATATTTTGTGCCGCCTTATATTGGGGCTTCTTTTCAAAATGTTACACCTGATATTGCTGGTGGTTTAGGTTTAGAACGTCCTTATGGTGCTCTGATTATTGAAGTTATCAAAGATAGTCCTGCTGAAAAAGCTGGATTGAAAGTAGGTGATGTTATTTTGAGTGTGCAAGGGGTACGTGTTGATAGTCCAGATAGTCTTGGGTATCGTTTGATGACAGCTGGCGTTAAGCATAGTCTTGCTTTGGAGTATTTACGAAATGGAAAAACTTTAAAAACACAAATAACAGTTTCATCGATATCAGAAACTGCATTTTTAAAATCTGAAAAAATCACGGGTGACAGTCCTCTTGCTGGTGCTGAAGTGTTAGATTTAACACCGCAAAATAGTCGACGTTTTCATCTTCCTATATCTGCAAAAGGGGTTGTGATTACCAACCTTGATGACATGAGCAATGCAGCTGGAATTTTTCAGTCAGGAGATATTCTACGTGTTGTAAATGGTCATAAAATTCAAACAGTTCATCAGTTGAAAAAGGTTCTTATGCAAGCTCGTTCGCGTACTTGGCAATTGGAATATGAACGTGACGGTATGTATATTCGCCAATTTATTCGTTGAGGTTTTTTTTGAAGAAAGATTTTTTTACTTCGTCGTTTGATTTTCAAGTTAATAAAAATCAGCCACTTGCAGAAAGAATGCGCCCCTGTTCTCTCAATGATGTTGTGGGACAAAAGCATTTGATTGGAGAGGATGGTTTGCTTTCACGTATGGTGGCAACTGGCTCAATTGGATCGATGATTTTTTGGGGGCCTCCAGGGACGGGAAAAACAACTGTTGCACGTTTGTTAGCACTTGAAACAAATTTCGCGTTTGAACAGGTTTCTGCTATTTTTACAGGAGTTTCTGAACTTAAAAAGATTTTTGAAGTTGCGCAGAGGCGTTTTATATCTGGAGATAAAACACTTCTCTTTGTTGATGAAATTCATCGGTTTAATCGTGCACAGCAGGATAGTTTTCTTTCTGTGATGGAAGATGGTACTGTGTTACTTATAGGTGCAACAACCGAAAATCCTTCTTTTGAACTTAATGCTGCTCTTCTTTCGCGTGCACGTGTTTTAACATTTCTTTCACATGATCATGAAAGTTTGGACATGCTTTTGAAGCGTGCTGAAGAAGTGGAGGGAAAAACTCTTCCCTTGGATAATGATGCCAGAGACGTTTTGATAGAGATGTCTGATGGTGATGCGCGGGTAGCTTTAACATTGGCAGAGGAAGTTTGGTCTATTGCCCCATTGGGAGAGATTCTTGATGTTGTTGCTTTGCAAAAAGTTATTCAGCGTCGTGTGCCTATTTATGATAAAGGACGAGATGGGCATTATAATCTCATTTCAGCGTTGCATAAATCCGTTCGTGGATCTGATCCTGATGCTGCGCTTTATTATTTGGCACGTATGTTGGATGCTGGTGAAGATCCTCTCTATATTGGGCGAAGATTGGTTCGTATGGCCGTTGAAGATGTTGGTTTGGCGGATCCTCAAGCTCTTGTCATTTGTAATGCAGCAAAAGATGCCTATGATTATTTAGGATCACCAGAAGGAGAATTGGCTTTGGCGCAAGCATGTCTTTATGTTGCAACTGCGCCAAAGTCAAATGCAACATATCTCGCGTATAAAGCAGCACTGCGTTGTGCGCGCAAAAATGGCTCTTTATCACCTCCTAAGCATATTCTTAATGCTCCTACGAAATTTATGAAGGAGGAAGGGTATGGAAATGGTTATTGTTATGACCATGATGAACCAGACGCTTTTTCAGGACAAGAATATTTTCCCGAAAAACTTGGGCGTCAGAGTTATTATAAGCCAGTTGAGCGTGGTTTTGAGCGTGAAATTATGAAACGTCTTGAGTGGTGGAAACAATTGCGCAAAAAACGTAAAGATCAAAAATAAAATTTGAGTAGAAATACATGTTTTATTGATCTTGGATTTATTTTTTATCTCTTATGCTATTATATGAGCAATTTAGCTTGTATTTTAAACATTTATTGCGTTGCTCGTAGATATTTTTTGATATCCTCAAAAGTGCATATTTTTTATTAAATTTAAATGTGTCATTCAACTTTTAAGCTGCTTTATTTTTGTGGTTTTATTAAATAATATATTTATTTATAACGATAATTCACTGTTTTGTAAGTTGAATGAAAATCCTAAATACCGTGAATTTTACTCATTCCAAGCCTGTTATTTGTTGAATCAATCAAATCATTCGCTTGTATGTTATAAGAAGGATTAGCGTGTGATAAAAACTGTGCAAGAAAGAACTAAAAATTCCTCTTATGAAGCGTCTCAAGTGCCGAGAGCTGTCGCAACATTGGGGGATGATGAATAGTGTGATGGTGCGCCGATTTGCTCCTTCTTTAGTGTAAAGATGGTGGCACCCAAAGGGTTTTACAGTATACCGCATTCAAGGGTGTTGTCACGAAGTGAGCTTGGTAGTGTTGAGAGATGTTTCTTAAATCAAGTGTATGAATATGCAACACAATGGCGTTTTGTTCTTCGATGCAATAGGGTATGAGGTTGATTGATAATGCATTTTTGTGTGATCAATAGCAGGAGAACTCTTAGTCTCTTAAGTCCTTAATCAAAGGGATAAGCAGGAGGGCTGTAGAACATTGTGTTTAAATTTAAATTGTTCCTTTTCTAGAGAGATATAAATATGTTAACTATGCTCTCATGGTGATATTATTTTATTGGAGTTTATTATGTGTCATAAGATAAGCAATGCTAATTCTTTATTGTGATGGTCATGAATGTTATGGGCATAATGTGGAGATAGGAATGGAAATAGTCTGTGAAAATCTAAACTCAAGCCTTTAGTTAAATTAAAAGTACAGTGTACACTTAAGTTTCAGATTATTATGAATCGGTCAAGGATATAATCGTGGATAAAACAAAAGCTCTCGATGCTGCTCTCTCACAAATTGAACGTTCTTTTGGTAAAGGCTCGATTATGCGTCTTGGGCAAAAAGAGCAGGTTGTTGAAATTGAAACAGTTCCAACAGGGTCGTTATCTTTGGATATTGCTTTAGGGATTGGTGGGTTACCGAAGGGGCGTATTGTTGAGATTTATGGACCAGAAAGTTCTGGGAAAACAACGTTGGCTCTACATGCTATAGCTGAAGCACAGAAAGGGGGTGGGATTTGTGCTTTTATTGATGCAGAGCATGCGCTTGATCCTATTTATGCGCGTAAGCTTGGTGTTGATTTAGAAAATTTGTTCATTTCTCAGCCAGATACCGGTGAACAGGCATTGGAAATTACAGAAACGTTGGTTCGTTCTGGTGCAGTTGATGTGCTTGTTGTGGATTCTGTTGCAGCTTTAACACCACGAGCAGAAATTGATGGTGAAATGGGTGATGCTTTGCCCGGATTGCAAGCTCGGTTAATGAGTAAAGCGTTGCGAAAATTAACAGCAGCAATTTTTCGCTCTAACTGTATGGTTGTCTTTATTAATCAAATTCGCATGAAAATTGGTGTGATGTTTGGTTCTCCCGAAACGACAACGGGTGGAAACGCTTTAAAGTTTTATGCTTCTGTTCGTTTGGATATTCGTCGCATTGGATCCATTAAAGATAGGGATGCAATCGTTGGTAATCAGACGCGCGTTAAAGTGGTGAAGAATAAACTGGCACCTCCATTCAAACAGGTTGAGTTTGATATTATTTATGGTGAAGGTATTTCCAAAGTAGGTGAATTGATTGATTTGGGTGTCAAGGTTGGTATTGTGGAAAAATCTGGCGCATGGTTTTCTTATAATTCTCAGCGTTTAGGACAGGGGCGTGAGAATGCAAAGCAGTTTTTGCGTGAACATGCGGAAATAGCTACAGAGATTGAAGCAGCTTTGCGCCAAAATGCTGGTTTGATTGCAATTGAATTGTTAGAAAATGCAGGGTCAGAAAATATAGAAAGTGATGAAGCCATTTGATGGAGCGTTTTTTTCGTCTATAATTTTTTCCTTTAAGATTTTTCTGTTTTTTTGTTTGAGTTTTTAAATACGCAGTCATTTTTTCTCAATTTTTTAAAACAAATATTTCATTCTTTGATTAAATTGACTCCATGCGTGGCGAAGAGGATATTTAATGAGGGGGGTTTTTATGGTTTTGTGCTGTATTGAGCAGGTGTCAGTATGAATAGTGTTAATAATATTCGGTCAATATTTTTGGATTATTTTCATCGTAATGGGCATAAAGTTCTTTCTTCTAGTCCGCTTGTTCCGCGAAATGATCCTACACTTATGTTTACAAATGCAGGGATGGTGCAGTTTAAAAATGTTTTTACTGGACTTGAACAACCTCCTTATAAGCAGGCAACAACAGCACAAAAATGTGTTCGTGCGGGTGGAAAGCATAATGATCTTGATAATGTTGGTTATACGGCACGCCATCATACATTTTTTGAAATGCTGGGTAATTTTTCTTTCGGTGATTATTTCAAAGAAGAAGCCATTTTTTTATCATGGAATCTTTTAACGAAGGAATTTTGCCTACCAAAAGATAAATTGTTGGTGACAGTTTACCAGAGTGATGATCTTGCTGCTGAATTGTGGCGTAGAATTTCAGGTCTTCCAGATGAAAAAATTGTCCGTATTGCGACGGCTGATAATTTTTGGTCGATGGGAGAAACAGGACCTTGTGGGCCTTGTTCGGAGATTTTTTATGATCATGGCGATGAAATCTGGGGCGGTCCTCCTGGAAGTATGGAAGAAGATGGCGATCGCTTTATTGAGATTTGGAATCTTGTTTTTATGCAATATGAGCAGATTTCTCAGGAAGAACGTGTTGACTTGCCTCATCCTTCTATTGATACCGGTATGGGATTAGAGCGTATTGCTGCTGTTTTACAGGGCGTTCATGATAATTATGACATTGATCTTTTTCGTGCATTAATTGCTGCATCAGAAGAAATTACAGGGATTGAGGCAAAGGGTGATTTTATTGCCAGCCATCGTGTCATTGCTGATCATCTTCGTTCATCTGCATTTTTGATTGCTGATGGTGTGCTTCCTTCTAATGAAGGTAGAGGATATGTTTTACGTCGTGTTATGCGTCGTGCTATGCGTCATGCGCATCTTCTTGGTGCTAAAGAGCCCTTAATGTGGCGACTTTTGCCTGCTTTAAACCGCGAAATGGGACAAGCCTATCCTGAATTGGTGCGTGCTGAATCTTTGATTTCAGAAACTTTAAGGTTAGAAGAAATACGTTTTCGTAAAACGCTTGAACGAGGACTTGGTTTGTTAAATGAAGCGAGTACCGATCTTAAAGAAGGAGATCATTTAAATGGTGAAGTTGCTTTCAAGCTTTATGATACCTATGGTTTTCCGCTTGATTTAACGCAGGATGTTTTGCGGCGTCGTGGAATATCTGTTGATGTTGATACCTTTGATAAAGCGATGGAACGTCAAAAAGAGGAAGCGCGTGCCAATTGGTCTGGTTCTGGGGAAGCTGTAACAGAAAAGATCTGGTTTTCTATTCGTGATAAAGTGGGGGCTACAGAATTTTTGGGTTATGAAACCGAAACGGCTAAAGGCATTCTTACAGCTCTCGTGTGTGATGGTAAACTCGTTGATCATATTTCCTCAGGTCAGAAAGCTATGCTTGTTGTTAATCAGACACCTTTTTATGGTGAATCTGGTGGGCAAATTGGTGATAGTGGTATCATTTCTGGTGAAAATTTTATTTTTGAGGTGCATGATACCCAAAGAAAGGGTGATGGTGTTTTTATCCATATTGGGGAGGTGAAATCTGGTCAGGCATCGAGGTCTGATTATGTAGAATTAACCGTTGATGTTGTTCGTCGTAAAAAAATTCGTGGAAATCATTCTGCTACTCATTTGTTACACGAAGCTTTACGACAAGTTTTGGGATCTCATGTTACACAAAAAGGCTCTCTTGTATCGCCAGATCGGTTGCGTTTTGATTTTTCTCATCCAAAATCTGTTTCACCAGAAGAACTGAAAAAAATAGAAGATTTAGCAAATGAGATTATTTTGCAAAATAGTAGAGTGATAACGCGCCTCATGGCTGTAGATGATGCAATTTCTGAAGGTGCAATGGCATTATTTGGTGAGAAATATGGTGATGAAGTTCGCGTTGTTTCTATGGGGGAGCCACTTGAACAGCGAAGATTAAAAAAGCATTGGTCAATAGAGCTTTGTGGAGGCACACATGTGGAGCGAACAGGTGATATTGGTTTGATTCATATTTTTTCTGAAAGTTCTGTTTCAGCTGGAGTGCGGCGTATTGAAGCTTTAACAGGAAAAGAAGCACGTCTTTATCTTAGCCGCCAAGATGAACGTATTCATGAAATTGCTGATCTTTTAAAAACTTCTTCTGCTGACGTAGAAGAACGGGTGCGAATTTTGCTTGATGATCGTCGTAAACTTGAAAAAGAATTGAATGATGTACGCAAGAAAATGATGTTGAGTGGTGGAATAACAGAAAGGGGCCAAGGTGATATTACCATCATTAATGGACTTTCTTTTACCGGACGTGTTGTTAAAAATATTTTACCACGGGATCTTAAGGCGCTCGTCGATTCTGAGAAAAAACAAATCGGATCTGGAGTGGTTGCTTTTATTAGTGTCTCGGAGGATGGAAAAGGGAGTGCTGTTGTCGGTGTTACGGATGATTTAACGGATAAGTTCAATGCTGTTGATCTCGTTCGTATTCTTTCAGTGATGCTTGGTGGTAAAGGTGGAGGTGGCCGTCCTGATATGGCACAGGCTGGTGGTCCTGAGGGGAACAAAGCTGATGAGGCATTTGCGGCACTAAAAGATTTTCTGGGAAAAATTAAAGAATAAAATCATTCTGCATAGGTGTTTTTTACATTTTTATATTGGGTTGGAATCTAAATATCACGAACATCTGTCTGGTGTGTTTCTGAAATCAAGATACAGCGTAATTGGGGGAAAATACAATTGTAAAGATAAAAACAGTGTTTGTCTTTATTATCACTTTTTCATTTGGCTTTATAGCTTCCAAGCGTTTCAGGAGTCACCTTTTTAAGATAAGATAGATTATGCAGCATTTCATGCTTTGCTGTGTATTCTTTTACTAGGAAGACTAGTTATTGTGTTGTTCTTATAGATTTTTTTGAAAAACTATCTCTTTTTATGAAAGGAATAATACAAGATTTATTGCATACAATTATCCTTATAAAGTTATAAGCTGTCATTATTCTACTAGCTTTCAAATGACTAAAATCCCTTTCTTTATAAAAGCGTTGTTATATCTTAGAGCTATTGTTTTCATTTTGCTTGTTATGTACAAGAGAACAGTTTTTTGGTTTATTATTAAAAGGTTTTGAAAAGAATATTCTCCTATCTTTATAAATCTTTATTTCAAGTTATAAAGTAATGAATTATCAATATAAATCAAAGGAATATCATATAAATCTAAGGATTTAGATTAATATCTAATTTATTTTTATGATAAAATTGCTTTAATACATTGAGTTATAATGATAATTTATCGTTTTATCTTTTGAATAAGAGCTACGAATATTCGTAGGATTTTATTATTTCAAATTCTGTGTATGTTAAATTAATCAAAACCACTCACGAATGTCGTTGTGAAATGGGCTTAAGAGCATTGAGAAATGTTTCTTAAAAAAAGTCATATGAATGTGTAAAACAATGATGTTCTGTTCGTTATGAGAGGACTATAAAGAAAGTGATAAACAAAAGTGCAAAGCAATACATAATATTCATTATTTAAAAGATATTTCTTTAGTTCGTTTTGAAATTCGTAAAGCTGAGTTAAAAGAAGACGGTAAAACTGGAAATTGTTTTTACCTTTACATTTTCCCTAAATGAGAGTGTGTACTCGTCAATATGCACAGATATAGGGAAATATTTTTGTCCCAATCTAGTAGAATTGCAATAGCAGAGAAAATACTAAACTGTTTTAATATTTGTCTTAAATATCTAAAATGGTTTGTGGCATTTTTAGAAATCTTTTTATTTATTATATATAAGCACTCTTGTTATATTGACGAGGATTTTTTTTGCATAAGATCTATGAAGAGTATCGTTTTTATGAAGCTATGGCTTCATGTAAGGGGATAACATTTTCTCCTTCTCTTTCTGGTGGTTTGATTGTTAAACCACTTGCCTTTAAAAATTTGGAGAAACGCCCTCCTTTATCGATCAATTCTTGAAAGTTTCCTTTTTCCATTAAGTAACCATGTTCCAGAAAGAGTATCACATCAGCATTGCGTACTGTTGAGAGGCGATGTGCTATAATAAAAGTAGTGCGGTTACGGCGTATGGAATCGAGAGCATCTTTGACACGTGCTTCTGTTTCAACATCAAGAGCGCTTGTTGCTTCATCTAGAATGAGAATAGCGGCATTTTTTAAAACAGCGCGTGCAATTGCTAGTCGCTGTTTTTCTCCACCTGATAATTGAGATCCTCGTTCGCCCACTATTGTGTTATAATGCTCAGCTTTTTTTAGAATAAAATCGTGAGCTTCTGCTATTTTTGCTGCTTCATAAAGTTCCTCATTTGTTGCGCTCGCTTTTCCTATTGAAATATTGTCATGAATAGTACGGTTGAAAAGACCCGAGTCTTGAAATACTGTTGCTAGAGATTTGCGCAAAGATTCGCGATTGATCGAGCATATATTTATTCCATCAATGGAGATATGCCCAAAGGCAGGGTCGTATACGCGCTGCAACAGATTGATCAGTGTTGTCTTTCCAGCCCCTGTTGGTCCTACAATCGCAACAGTTTGTCCTGCTTTAACCTCAAAGGAAATATCAAAAACACCTTGAGAAGAATTTGCGAATTTATAGGTTACGTGATGAAATTCTATGGCGCCTTTAACATTTTGGAGGGAAGGAAGATTTTGTGGTTCGTTGATATGAAAGGTTGAGTCTTCCATTTCAAAAAAATCTTGCAGTTTTGCTTGTGAGGATATTGCACAATTAATAAAATTGCTCATTTGGTCTAGACGGCTAATCATGAGTTGTGCAAATCCAACAAAAGCAACAACTTCACCTACCCGCAATTGACCTTTTGCAACAAAAAAAGCTCCAAGAAGAAGAACACAAACGATTGAAATTGTTGAAGCCATTCGATTTAAGCCACTGGCCAGCGCCCACCAATTGAGAACAGGATTTTGTGCTTTAAGCAAAGCATTTGTATGTTGATGCAGTATAGAAGTTTCTTCTTCTATTCGGTTATAACTTTGTACAATGGAAACATTAGAGATTGAATCACTGACATGTTTAAAAAGGTTGTGGTGGTAGTATTCTACAGCAGCTTGTCCGTCTTTTGTTTTTCGCATCACTAAACGTGCAATTAATACGTAGATGATGGCAAGCACAACTAAGACTATTGAAAGACGCCAATTCATATTAAACGCTATGGGGATGAGAACCAATAAGGCGACAAGCGTCGAGAGGTGTTGGCGCATAAAATCAAGCCATATGGTTGACATGGAATCTATTGCGCGCAAAAGTGTATGGAGTGCGTTGGAAGTCCCACGTTGTTGATGCCAAATTAAAGGCATGGCAATGATACGTTCAAAAGATTCCGTTAAAACCGTTAAGCGGCGTCTATGGGCTAAGCGGTCAGCACCACGAGCAACAAGGACATAAGCAATAATATGTGAAAGTCCAAAACAAACCCAAAGGGTAAGAGTAGGAATGATAGCTGATTTTTCTGAAATAGAATCAATAACACGTCCGAATAAAATAGGTTCTGCAATGGTGATAATAGCTAACATAACATTAGCGGTACAGATTAAAAGGGATGCATTTTTTTCTCTATTTAGGTAAGTGAGAACACGTGCATAGGTTTTGAATAAGGACACGGTTAATTATCTCCATTCGCTATTAAGCGTAAAGGCTGTTGATTTTTATAACGCTTAGTTTTTAGCTAATAAAATTTGGACGTTGAGAAAAGGCAATTTTGGATACTAACTGTAATATGGTGTGATAACGCCAACTAAAATATGAATTTTTGTGTTTATAAAGGCGCAAAAATAGATCAATAAAATTATCAGGTAAGGGAATTTTCATGGCAGGCATAGAAATAAAAAAAGTTGAGGTAGATGAAAATGGAATGCGCTTAGATCGCTGGTTTAAAGTGCATTATCCAGGACTTGGTTTTGGAGCTTTGCAAAAATTGTTGCGTTCTGGTCAGATACGGGTTGATGGTGGACGTGTTAAAGCCGATGCGCGTCTTTGTATGGGGCAAGCTGTTCGTATTCCACCTCTCCCTATTAATGACAAGGAAAATCTTTCAATAACGGATAAAACACTTCGTGGGCAGGATGATGAAACCGTTTTGAAAAAAATGCTGCTTTATGAAGATCCAAAGGTATTTGTTTTTAACAAACCAGCTGGGTTGGCTGTACAAGGAGGCTCTGGTTTAACACGCCATATGGATAGTATGCTTGAGGTATGGCGCAATAAAAAAGGTGAAAAGCCGCGTTTGGTTCATCGGCTTGATCGTGAGACGTCGGGTGTCCTTATTGTTGCGCGATCAAGGGGAGCTGCTCAGTCCTTAACAGCTGCTTTTAGAGCGCGAGAAACAAAAAAGACTTATTGGGCGTTGGTTCGGGGCGTGCCTAAAAAAAAGCAGGACAAAATTTCAACGTGGATGGTTAAGGAAATGACTGCACAAGGTGACAAAATGCGTGTTTGTGAACATGGGGAGCCAGACTCACATCATGCGGTTTCCTACTATCGCGTTTTAGATACGCGAGGGCGGGCTCTTTCGTGGCTTGAAATGGAACCCTATACAGGGAGAACACATCAGCTTCGTGTGCATGCTGCCTATATGGATCATCCGATCATTGGCGATACAAAGTATTTTTTTTCTGATAGTAATTGGACATTGCCAGGAGGAATTCAAAACCGTCTTCATCTTCATGCACGTCGTATTCGTATTCCTCATCCTTCAGGAGGAATATTGGATATTGTTGCACCTTTACCACCTCATATGGTCCAAAGTTTTAATCTTTTGTCTTTTAATGAGCGTGATGCTGAAACAGAATAAAGAAACTTCATTTGTTCTTTTTGATTGATACAAATTTTGTCTATAAATTTGATAAGATGAATAGGGCATTATTTGAAGAAAGTTTTTGATAAGTAAATTGCTATGAGAAAATTATGTTTTTGAGTGATGAAATTTTCGAATATCATAAGTTTTCTTTCTACAGCTCTTTATCCATATAGATTGTATTGTTATTTTTGGATATGGTGTGTTATTTAATAATCTGAGCTGATGAAGCTGCTCCTTTGAATTATCTATAGGGTCATATATTGGGGAGGTGTGTCTGTTGAGAGAGATGAGTTAGATAAAATCTGAAGGATACTTACTAAAATAGGGAAGGCAATTTTAATTTTTTTATGGGAGATAATTGAGGCATTTTATAGTAATGCTTAGGAAAAGTCTTTTCTCAAAGAATTCCTGTTGTCAAGGAAGTTTGTTTTGTTATCAATGTGGTTTGATATGCTTATAGTATAGATTTACGCTTTGTATTTTTGCTTATACAATGAAGGCTTATTAGCAAATTTCTCCTTTCAATGAGCAATTATTTTTCTACTTACTTAGTTTATCCAAAAAATTATCTTTCATAAAAGAAGAAATAAATTTTCAGTATCTTAATGCTTCATTGAAGTGAGCTCATCGCATTGAAAAAATATCTATACAAAAAATTGGATATAAAACGTTAGGTGCGTTTTATTGCTCTAGGGAGAGTTTGAACACTTTTTTTCTAGTGAACAAAACAGATATTTATTATGGGAACATTCAAAGGTGGGATAAGTTGAAATTAGGAGTGACTGATGGGATCATTATTGATTGACGTTAATAACATCTCAAAAATATATCGCAACATAGACAGAGGAACTGGTTTTACAAATAAGGTGGTTTCCCTCTTCAAGCCGGTTTATACAAATCATCATGTGTTAAAAGATATGAGTTTCACCCTCTTTTCAGGGCAATCTCTAGCAATCCTTGGTCCTAACGGAGCGGGTAAATCAACACTGATTAAAATACTTTCTGGTATACAATGTGCTGATGAAGGATATGTTAAAGTCCTTGATGTTGATCCTTATAAAGCGAAGAAAGATTTGTTCAAGTCTTTGGGGGTGGTCTTTGGTCACAAGAATTGTTTGTGGTGGGATTTACCCTTACGCTACAGTCTGGATATGGTTCAGCCATTATATGGTCTTGAACGCGCTTCTTTTACCCGTGATCTTAAAGAGATTGCTGAGTTGCTGGGTCTTGAGCATATTATGGATAAGCCAGTGCGGATGCTTAGTCTGGGTGAAAGAGTGAAAAGTGAATAGGCATTTAATCTCTCCTTTAGGCCTAAACTATTGTTCCTCAATGAACCAAGTATTGGTCTTGATATTACATCGAAGCATGAAATCAGGGAGCTTCTTAAAAAACTGAAAAGGGAGTGCGGCACTGGATATATCATCACAAGTCATGATAGGGGGGATATTGATGGATATGTCGACGATATTATTCTCTTGCATAAGGGAAAGAAACAGTTTCATGGCAATCTTCACGCGCTTAAGAATGTCATTCCTTCTTTGGTGAGAATGACGCTTTTTTGTGAACACTTGGCTGCACCTTCAGCTGTTATAGAAAAAATTGATGAGATTGCATTGAAATTGTCCACTCCCTCCCTCGAAGAGATGCTCCGTGTTAAATTTAAAGAATTTATCTAACAATTGCTTTGGCATGTTTCTTTTTGCCAAGAATGGATTACTCACTATCGTCAATGACAGGGCAATGTTCTTTACTGATTTTGTCATGGGGACTCTTTCGCCATTCGTTATTCAACTCATGTTATGGAACGCACTTTTTTCTGATATGGGCAGCACCATAAACGGTTTTAGCTTTCATGATATGATGTATTATTATGCCTTGGCTTTAATTTTATCACGCTTAAATAATGGTTATGGTTTAATTCAGTCTTTCTCTCAATATGTTAAAGAAGGTAAATTAGAAGTCACTCTCACAAAGCCATTCAGTTACATAACACAAATGCTGTTTACCTTTTTGGGTGAGAGTGTGTTATATGCTACTCCTTTACTTGTGATCTTTATGGTAAAGCTTCTTTTATCTTACGAGAATATTCTGGGATTAATACTCTCTTTTCTGCTCTTTTTTCTCATTCTTGCTCTCTCTCAATTGCTTTTTTTACTCTCTTTCGCAATTTCGTTATTGATTTTCTGGGTGATTGAGTACGGTATTTTGCTCTCTTTTAGTATCCTTAGTTCGGCTCTTCTTGGTGGTGTTCTTTTGCCACCCTCTTTCTGGCCCACGTGGCTTATTCCGCTCATGCAGTTTAACCCTTATCGTTTCATGATCTCTGCTCCTGCTGAGTTTCTTGCAACGCATAATTTGGCGGTTTTCCATCAGTTTATTGTGGGCAGTGTTTTTTATATTTTGTGTCTTCTATTCTTTATTCATGTTGTCTGGAAGAAGGGAATGAAAGCGTATCATGGAGCGGGTGGTTGAGGTGAAGATAATTATTCATTTTATTGGTATGAATATACGCCGGCAGATTGTTTACGGTAAGAATTTGATTGGGGAGTTTCTTCTTTCTCTTTGCTATTATTTTATTCAATTCATATTTATTGATAAAATATCTTCTTTTTCAGGAAAGATCGGTAACTATAGCACAGATGAAATTCATCTTATCTTTGTTGTCTTCGTTTTACTCCGAGTGTTTTTAAGTATTTTTACCAATTCTATTGGAATATTTTTTGAAAAAGTCGCGAGTGGTAAGGTTGAATCATATCTGACAAAGCCTGTTTCAATCTGGGTATTCATGTTGGTTGGCTGGTGCAATCCTCTTCGTCTGATAAATTTATTTGTTCTTTGTGTGAGTGCGTATTTTTTTGTTTCATTACCGGATCTTTCAAGCATTAAGATGGGATGGTTTTCTTTTATCGTTGCAATAGTTTGTGTCTTTATCATCAATATCTGTTTTTGCATGATGTTCAACTTTATAACATTTGTTACTAATCGTAAGATGCCAGTCGAATATTTTCATACAATGGTTTATGAACTTTCATATATCCCCATTGCAATTTATCCCTCAAGCATCGTGAAATGGTTTTTGTTTCTGCTGCCAATGGCTTTTTCTGCTTCTTTGCCCGTTTCACTGTTATTTGGTAAAAATGAATGGAATATTGGATATCTTCTGTTGAGTACTTTTCTTTTTATTGCCATGACTTTCATAAGTTATAAGAAAACAATTCGTAAATTTAATGGATTAGGGGGATGATATAAAAGTCAGAAAGTTATAATCGTGGAAGACAATGAACTTTATTAAAGAACTTTATTAAAATTATTCCGAGTTCTTGTAGAAACGAGAGGCTGTGAAATCGTCAAAATGTGTAATGTCCTTATGGCATTAGATTTGGCGCGTTCACCAAAAGTTATCTCTTATTGTATCTGATTTAGCTTTTTCAATCAAAGAGCTAAGCTGGAGTTTACGCTAATTTTTTTACTGGGACAGCTATTTCTTCTCAATTTATAATAATGCAAAATAATTTTATCAGAATATTTCAATAAAGTATTTTTTTGTTTTCTGTAAATTTTAAAAATATTTATCTTGCTGTACTATACAAAAAATAAAAACAATATGTGTAACTAAAAAACAACACATTAATATTTTTATACTGTAATACTATAATAATATTTATGATAATAAAGCTAAAATTATAATAAAAACAATAAAATAATTCTAATTTAATAAATTTTAGCATTAAATTGTATAATATAAAAACACAAATAAAACAATTGACAAACTTAAGATAAATATGTAACGGATATATTATAAATGTAATATAATATAAAAATAATAATTAAAATAAAATTATTAATTAAAGTTTTGTATTATATTTTTTATTATAAGTATATAAATATACTTTATCGATAGATGATGTAGTGTTTTCTATTTAGAGGGGGTGGTAAAGAAAATTTATTTTATTAAACATTAGGTGGTTATGATGAAAATATTTAAGCATTGTATAGTATGTGTGGTTGCTTTCGCTATTTTCTTTTCACAGGTTTTAGGAGCCAATGCCGGTTCTTTAAATGGTAGATTTCAAAATGCTGGTTTCATTTCTGTAATGACACAGGAAAATAGAGTTATTAAAGCTGTTGATATGATTATTAGCCAA
Organism: Bartonella sp. TS82HLJMH; assembly: GCF_042193495.1. NCBI lineage: Bacteria > Pseudomonadati > Pseudomonadota > Alphaproteobacteria > Hyphomicrobiales > Bartonellaceae > Bartonella > Bartonella sp. TS82HLJMH. The sequence goes on from NZ_JBHILU010000008.1 coordinate 30,704, forward strand.
TTTGGAGGACAAGGGGCTGGGAAAAATGTCCAAAAAGTTGCGGGTTTAATGGGGATCGAGACAGCGATTTTTGCTTTAATCGCATATTTTGTATATTTCTTTACTAGAAAGCCGCCGAGTCCTAGCAGAGAGACAGGTGGAAGAGCATTCGATGCTCTTGCTTATAGTGCATGGGCTTTGAATTAAAAGTTATTTTACTTGATGAACTTTGAATTATTCTGTTCTTGAATATTTTATATGAATAAACCGTGATATTTAATCACGGTTTATTCATATTTTACTCTTAATGATATTGATATGTTTATTCTTAAGATATTATTTTGGGGATGGCAATATATGGCACATTGAATTTAACTAATCAGCTATTTTAAAGGCTACTTAAATTTTTCCTCTTTAAAATACGTATTTGAGCTAAGTTTGTGGCTGATATTTTTTTATGATGAAAACGCGAATGCATTAATCGAGATATCCATAAACTTTGCAGATCAACTCAAAAAATATACGATAATACAATCTTACGACTATTTGTGGGGTTCATTTTTATGAAATGAAAAAGCATAGTGATGAGTATTACAAATGTTTGCGTAAAAAAATTTTTATTGGAATCTTTTAGTCTCTTTGTGGTTTACAATTTTTTTTATCATTTTATCTTAAGCAAAGAGAATGTAAATTCATTTCTATTTTGTCTAAGAAAGATGGAAGTTATACTAATGTCAAAAAAAGTTATGATCGTGGAAGATAATGAGCTTAATATGAAGCTATTCCGTGATCTCGTAGAAGCGAGTGGCTATGAAACCATTGAAACGCGAAATGGTCTTATGGCATTAGATTTGGCGCGTTCATCAATGCCATCTCTTATTCTTGTGGATATCCAGTTGCCAGAGGTCTCTGGAATAGATGTTATTAAACAATTAAAAGAAGATGAAGAACTAAGATCGATTCCCGTTGTTGCTGTAACAGCTTTTGCTATGAAAGGGGATGAAGAACGAATTCGTGCAAGTGGATGTGAAGAATATATGTCAAAACCTATTTCTGTCCCGCATTTTATCACAATGGTAAAGCATTTCTTGGACTGAAGCTTGTTAAATAATGATAGAAAAAGACATTGAAAACCTTATGAGATAACTAAAGTTATATTGCAGATATTTTTGTATTCTACTAATATGTGGGTAGGTCTATTAGCAAAATATAAGTTTTAAGAGATTGAAACTGAGGTTTTGAATTTTTTGATCTACTTTTTTAGTCCTTGTCTAAGGAGACGGGGTTGTTTTGCATTCTTGTTTTCTTCTAACAGGTGTAAATTTTTCTTTACTAAAAATCTGTTTTAGCAGTTAAAAAAAGCCCCGTTTTTGTCCGAGGCTTTATGTATTGTACAAAAATTGAAATTAACGCTTTGAGAATTGGAAAGAACGACGTGCTTTTGCTTTACCGTATTTTTTACGTTCAACAACACGGCTATCACGGGTAAGAAAACCACCTTTTTTCAAGATTGAACGAAGTTCTGGTTCATAATAGGTTAAAGCTTTGGAAATGCCATGGCGTACTGCACCGGCTTGCCCGGAAAGACCACCACCTGCAACGGTTGCAATAATATCAAATTGGGTCTCTCTGTTTGTTGTAACAATTGGTTGACGAAGAATCATTCTAAGAACAGGACGAGCAAAATATTTATCAAATTCCTTATTGTTGATCGTGATTTTTCCAGAACCTGGTTTAATCCATACGCGCGCAACAGCGTCTTTACGCTTTCCTGTTGCATAAGCACGTCCTTGTGAATCAAGCTTTTGCACGTGGACAGGAACAACATTTTCATGTGTTTCTGTAATACTTGTTACTATGCTAAGCTCAGAAAGAGAATTAATTTCAGCCATAATCAAGCAATCCTTTTGTTTTTGCAGTTTAAAGCACCAACATCAAGAGATTCAGGCTGTTGTGCTTCATGTGGATGTTGGCTTCCAGCGTAAACACGTAGATTCTTCAATTGACGGCGACCAAGGGGACCACGAGGAATCATGCGCTCTACCGCTTTTTCAATAACGCGTTCGGGAAAACGCCCCTCAAGAAGTTGACGTGCTGTACGTTGTTTGATTCCACCAATATAACCGGTATGCCAATAATATTTTTTATCCGTATATTTTTTGCCAGTGAGAGCTATTTTATCTGCATTAATGACAATAACGTTGTCACCATCATCAACATGTGGAGTAAATGTAGCTTTATGTTTGCCACGTAAGCGGTTAGCAACAAATGCGGCAAGACGACCTAAAACAAGGTTTTCTGCGTCAATAATAACCCATTTTTTCACCACTTCAGTTGGCTTTTGTGAAAAAGTTGCCATAGAAGTATCCTTTATAAGAACCCTTTTAATATAAGGGAATTTTTACTGTTTTGCGTTGAAAATTGTTACCATAGCGAAATATTTAACGCATACTACTTGCTCTGATATAATGTCTTTTGATTGACGTCAAGAGAAAATAAAAACTTTATAAAACAATATGTTATAAGAATGGTATTATAATACCCCATTAAAAGAAGTTTGTGGACAATTTAAACTTAAAATGAATGTTGCAAAAGACTATTTTATCTTTACCGCATGATTGTATTTTATCTTTCTTCATTATAAAATAAGCAATAATGCAGTGGTCTCGTTATTTTCTCAATGTTGAATCTTCTGCTTGTGGTCAAGCTTGGTTAGATGCCCTTGGTGTTCAAGGAATAAATAATGCGCGCGCTATTTCTCAAAAATTTGGTTTTCCAGATCAGTTAGCTCGAGTACTTTCAGCAAGAGATGTAGATGAAGCTGAGGCTGTTGCTTTTATTAATCCGACATTACGTACGCTTATGCCTGATCCAGAAAGTTTTAGGGATATGCAATGCGCTGCAGAGCGTATTGTTAAGGCTCTTCTTAATCAAGAACAGGTTGCTGTTTTTGGTGATTATGATGTTGATGGTGCTTGTTCTTCGGCACTCATAGCGCGTTTTTTTCGTTATTTTGGTATTGAAGTCAAAATTTATATTCCTGATCGTATTGTTGAAGGCTATGGTCCGAATGAACAAGCAATGAGGATGCTTGTGCAAGAAGGTGCTCGGTTAATTATCACTGTTGATTGTGGCGCAAACAGTCCAGATGCGGTAAAAGCAGCGAGGCTTGCTGGTGCTGATGTTGTGATTTTAGATCATCATCAAATGTCAGAGATCCATCAAGAAGCTGTTGCTCTTGTTAATCCTAATCGCCCTGATGATTTTTCTAAACAGGGGCATTTATGTGCAGCGGGCGTTGTTTTTGTTACGTTAGCTTGGGTTCATCATTTGCTGCGGAAAAAACAATTCCAAGGGCAGCTACCTGATCTTTTAAGTATGCTTGATCTTGTTGCATTGGCAACCATATGTGATGTCGTTCCATTACAGGGGGTTAACCGTGCTTTTGTGATAAAAGGGCTTCAAGTTGCTCGTTCTATGCATAATCCAGGAATAACAGCTTTAACAAAGGTTGCACGAATAGGGGAGCCGCTTAATAGTTTTCATTTAGGTTTTTTGTTAGGTCCTAGAATTAATGCAGGAGGGCGCATTGGTGATCAAGCTTTGGGAGCACGTTTGCTTAGCTGTGAGAATAAAGATGAAGCGGACAGAATAGCAGAACAATTAGATCGGCTTAATAAAGAACGCCAAGAAATGGAGAACATTCAATTAGCACAAGCGGAATCTTACATTGCTTCTCTTTATCAAGATCAAGAAATACCCTTGTCCCTTGTAATTTCTCATAAAGAATGGCATCCGGGAATTATTGGTATTCTTGCTTCCCGTCTCAAAGAGCGTTTTTTTTGTCCTGTTTTTGCTATTGCTTTGAAAGAAGATGGAAATGGCGTAGGGTCGGGACGTTCAATTAATGGTATAGATTTAGGAGCACTCGTCCGTGAAGCTGTTACATTAAATTTATTAGAAAAAGGAGGGGGACATAGTATGGCAGCAGGAATTACAATTCAATCAACAAAAATTGAAATCTTTCGAAAATGGCTAGAAGAAAAAGTTTCTTTAAGGGTCTCACAGTTGCATGCTAAAAAGTCTCTTAGTATAGATGGTTCTCTTTCTGCTTCTGGTGTTAATGAAGCGCTGTTTGAGTTGCTTGAAAAAGCAGGGCCATTTGGGACAGGGAATGCAACACCTGTTTTTGTTCTTCCCTCTCATCGATTGGTGAATCTATCTGAAGTTGGTAAAGGACATCTTCGCCTCATTGTATCTAATGTTGAAGGAAAAAAACTGCAAGGAATAGCTTTTCGTGCTGTAGGGACATCGCTTGGTGATTTTCTTTTTGAAAATATTGGTGAAATGATTCATTTAGCTGGTCATCTTAGTTTGAATTATTGGAATGGAACGACCAATCCGCAACTGCGCGTGATTGACGCAGCCGCAGTGGTTTGAAAGGGATATTTTTACATTAGATGTCTAGATTAGAAGCAAAAGTAGAATTTTCTTGTATGAAACGAAATCGTGCTTCTGGTTTTGTTCCCATGAGACTTTCTACAGTCTTTTTCGTTTCTTGCATTTCCACGGCATTAATAGAAACACGAAGCAATGTACGTTTTTGAGGATGCATAGTCGTTTCTTTAAGTTGTTCAGCGCGCATTTCACCCAGCCCTTTAAAACGCCCGATTTCGATTTTAGCTTTTCCAGTAAATTCAGTTTTGAGCAATTCATCCTTATGAATGTCGTCACGAGCATAAGCAACTTTTCCTCCTTGCGATATTCTATAAAGGGGAGGGACGGCGAGATATAAATGTCCCTGATGAATAAGGTCAGGCATTTCTTGAAAAAAGAAGGTAATGAGCAGTGACGCAATATGGGCACCATCAACATCAGCATCTGTCATGATGATAATACGTTCATATCTGAGATCTTTTTCACGATACTTGGAGCGTGTTCCACATCCAAGAGCAAGGATAAGATCGCTAATTGTTTGGCTTGAGTTCATTTTTTCATGTGCAGCACTGGCGACATTTAAGATTTTACCACGAAGAGGTAAAATTGCTTGGTTTGCTCTATTTCTTGCTTGTTTAGCAGATCCTCCTGCAGAATCTCCTTCAACAATGAATAGTTCAGCACCCACAGCATGGTTCTGACTACAATCTGCAAGTTTACCGGGCAGACGTAATTTACGGACAGCAGTTTTTCGACTTATTTCTCTATCTTGGCGTCGTTTAACACGTTCTTCAGCACGTTCAATAACCCAATCGAGAAGTTTTGTTGCTTCTTGCGGGGAGTTTGCTAACCAATGATCAAAAGGATCGCGGATTGCATTCTCAACGATACGCTGTGCTTCAATAGTTGCTAATCGATCTTTTGTTTGTCCAACAAATTCAGGGTTACTGATAAAGACTGAAAGTATTGCGGCTGTTGAAATCATAATATCGTCAGACGTAATAATTGCGGCGCGTTTGTTTCCTATTAACTCAGCATAGGATTTCAATCCACGCAAAAGAGCTTGACGTAATCCTATTTCGTGTGTTCCGCCTTCTCCTGTAGGAATCGTATTGCAATAAGATTGCACACAAGAATCACCACCATGCCAAGCGATCGCCCATTCAACGGAGCCATGGCCATTATTTTGTTGTGTTTTGCCAGAAAAAATTTCTGACGTTACTCTATATTCATCTTTTAGTGACGAGAGTAAATAGTCTTTAAGCCCATTGGGAAAATGAAAAACAGCTTTTTCAGGAATATTTTTTGCGCTTTCAAGTATGACGGGATCACAAGTCCAGCGAATTTTTACGCCACCAAAAAGATAGGCTTTGGAGCATGCCATCTTATAGATTTTTTCTGGATCAAAAGCTGCTTTTTCACCAAAAATTTCACGATCAGGATGAAAGCGAACGCGCGTACCACGACGATTATAAACATCTCCCAGATCTTCCAATCCAGATTGAGGAATACCGCGTGAGAAACGTTGGCGGTAAAGTTTTCGTTCTCGTGCAACTTCAACTTCCATATCATCAGAAAGAGCATTGACGACAGAAATTCCTACTCCATGAAGTCCCCCCGCAGTTTGATAAGCCTTTCCATCAAATTTTCCTCCTGAGTGGAGTTGTGTCATAATAACTTCAAGAGTAGATTTCTCAGGCATTTGAGGATGATTTTCGACAGGAATACCGCGTCCATTATCTGTAACGGTTATATAACCGCTCCTATCTAATGAGACTTCAATAAAATCTGCATAACCCGCAACAGCTTCATCCATCGCGTTATCAATAATTTCGGCAAATAAATGATGGAGCGCTTTACTGTCTGTTCCACCAATATACATTCCAGGGCGTAAACGTACGGGCTCTAAACCCTCAAGCACTCGAATAGAGAGGGCATTATAGTCGTCTTCTTGCGTATTTTTTGCACTTTTTTTTGAAATCATCGCTTTTGATTTCATTGGAGACTGCAGAGTGTTTTCTTTTGTATTTACCCGAGATTGGGCTTTATTTAAAACACTAAAAAGATCCTTTTTGTTATCGCTCATAGCGGTTAACTATCTACCTCATAAAATAAAATATTTATTAAAGTAATTTTATGCCTGTTTTTTATTTAAAAATCAATGCACTTAGGAAACATCAATTGTTGGACCGAAAATTTGTTCAAAAGCGTGTTTGAGAGCAATATCAATATCATGCATTGTTACAGAGTAACCTAGATCAAGAAAGCTTGTTACACCGTGGTTTGTAATTCCACAAGGAACAATTCCTGAATAATGGGCTAAATTAGGATTAACATTGATAGAAACTCCATGAAAACTTATCCATTTGCGCACTCGAATGCCAATAGCTGCAATTTTATCTTCGGAAGAAAGATCATTTTGTTTTGATGGGCAATGAGACTGTTTAACCCAGACACCAACGCGATCTTCTCTGCGTTCACCTTTAATATTAAAGTTTGCAAGCATCTGTATGATCCATTCTTCTAATGCACTAATGAAAGCACGGATGTCTTGTTTTCGGCGTTTAAGATCAAGCATGATATAAGCAATACGCTGTCCTGGACCGTGATATGTAAATTCACCTCCACGTCCTGCTTCATAAACAGGAAATAAATTAGGCGCCAAAAGATCTTTTTTATTTGCACTCGTCCCTGCTGTATAAAGGGAAGGGTGTTCAAGAAGCCAAACTTGTTCATGCGCGGTTTTTGCAAGAATTTTTTCTACACGTTCTTGCATATAACGCAGAGCTTCAGGATACTCAACTAGATGATTACTTATCTTCCATTCAACGGGTGGATTTCCTAAAATTGCATTAAAATGATGTGATAAGCGATTACGATCTGTATGTTTTAATTCAAATGTCATTGGTAATATTTATCTTGATGTTTGAGTTTGTATTATAATCAGAAAAATAAAAAAGAATTAAGAGATAGTTCATAAGAAGTGCAATGAATTTTATTAAAAAAATCGTTATGCTCGTTTTACCATCTTCCTGTTGCACCGCCACCACCTGATGATCCACCACCACCTCTGAATCCTCCTCCCCCTGAATGTCCACCAAAGATTCCACCAGAACCTCTACCGCTCGCATTTAAGTTTAAAAACCAAGGTGTGAAGACAATACCTAGCCAAAGATACTTTCGTGGACCTATTTTTTTACCAAAAATCATAGCAAGAATGGGCAAACCAATGACTATAAAGAGAATGAGAAAGATGGTTGTATTTATAATCATTTCTTCTTTTTCAGCTTGTTTGCGTTGTTCTTCAACAGCTTTAGCTTTTTGATTGATTCGAAAAGAAAAATCAGCATCACTTTGTGTGATAACTTTGATAATTGCGTGAACGGATTCGACAATTCCTTTTTGATAATTTCCTTCACGAAAATTAGGAATCATGAAGCTATTAATAATGACAGAGGAAATGGCATCTGTTAGTTCTCCCTCCAGACCGTAGCCTACCTCAATACGTGCTTTGCGTTCATTTGGTGCAATAACGATTAATATGCCGTTATTGATTTGTTTTTGGCCTAATCTCCATGTACGAAAAAGAGAATTGCTGTATGTTTCTATATCATTGCCCGAAAGAGTAGGGAGCGTCACAAGAACGATTTGATCTCCTGTTTTCTTTTCCAGTGTAGTTAGCTTTTCCGTTAAATTTCTTTGTGTTGCATGATCAAGTAAATGAGCCATATCGTTGATATAGCCGGTTAAAGGAGGAAACTTAGTGTGTGCGTAAGTGACATTCCCCAATGCAATGATCAAATATAGAATACTCAAAGGAACCCATAAACGTAGAAAAGTACGACGTTGTATAGAGTGTTGAAATATTTTCATTAATTAAAATTAACCTTTGGTGTTTGTTGGCTATCAGTATCGATGGTAAAAGTAGGTATAGGCTTAGCATCACGAAACCATAGCTTTGCCCAAATCATCGTCGGCATTGTTTTGAGTGCAGTATTGTAGGCACGTACTGTTTCAATATAATCGCGGCGCGCAACGGAAATCCGGTTTTCTGTTCCTTCTAATTGTGATTGAAGAGCAAGAAAGTTCTGGTTTGCTTTAAGATCCGGATAGTTTTCGACAACAGCCATAAGCCGTGAAAGGGCACTTGATAAATTTTCTTGATTTTTGAGATATTGCTGCATAACTTCTGGATTATTCAACATATCTGCATTAATGTTGACTTGCGTTGCTTTGGCACGTGCCTCAATTACATTTGTGAAAACGCTTTGTTCATGAGCTGCGTAAGCTTTAACTGTTTCTACAAGATTGGGGATGAGATCTGTACGACGTTGATATTGATTGAGCACTTCACTCCATGCTGCATGTGCTTTTTCTTCATTTGTTGGTATCGTATTAAATCCGCACCCACTTAAAAATGGGACTAACCATGCCAAAAAAATCACGATTGGAAATTGTTTTAATATTTTAAACATTGAAGAAGTTTGTACATTTAACATAAAGATGTCTCCACAGATATTTTATGTATTATATAGGGTTTATCTTCTTTGTGGAAAGTATTTTGAATTTTATAAACAGGTATATTTATCAACAAATCGACAACTCTATGCGTTTTAGGCACGCTTAAGTGATTTGTTGATATTAAAATAATAATGGTTATATAGATGTCATCTTATAAAAGATCAATAATATTCATATCAATTATTATTACAGAAAATTATATTATTTTTGTAGTATTTTTTGTGGTTCACAACGTGCAGATAATAATTGGAAACGGGAAAAATTTAAGCATCAATCTTATGGAAAGATAGACGGTAAGGGCAGTTCTTATTTTCCCTCCTTTAGAAGTTATTCTTAGTACATCGGATAAAAAAGGGTTTTTTAATTATGTATGGTAGTAATTGTGAAAGAGGGGAAAATCCTGTGATAGAAAGTGTTCAACGGCAAAGTGAAAAGTTTGATGGATTGGCTAATGATTATGATCGTTATCGTCCTCGTTATCCTCTCACTTTATTTAAAACCATGCTCCATCCTTTTAAGAACAAAAAGCATTTGTCCATTGTGGATGTGGGAGCTGGGACAGGTATCGCATTAGAGGGAATTGTTAAATTTTTAGGAAATGAGCACCAATATCATGCTATCGATGTATCGGCAGATATGATTAAGAAGGGGCGAAGAAAATTTCCTACGGTGCAGTGGTATCAGGGCCGTGCAGAAGACCTATTGCCTCAAATTGGTGAGGTCGATCTTGTCATTGCAGCACAAGCGTTTCAGTGGATGGATCGTCCTAAGTTGCTTTGTTCTGTTTCAGATCAACTTCGAGTCAATGGTGTCATGGCTGTTATTCAAAATAATCGCGATTTCAAGCATAGCGAATTTCTAGAGGCTTATGAGACATTGTTAGAGAAAATGAGTTCGAACTATTCTCGGTATTATCGTAAATTTGATTTTTTACAGGAAATGAGTGATGGCTTTGGGGTAGATCCAGAAAAGATTTTTTTCCATACGCACAATTGGACGATGATGATCCCATCTGAATCTTTTATTGGAATGAGCCGCTCTTCAACGCAAGCGCAACGCGCTATTGCTTGCTATGGGCAAGAATATTTGCGGCAATTGGTTACATTGATAAAGAAATATGAAGTGCAAGGTAATTTGGAGCTTTTGTATCGAAGTGAGCTCTATATGTATGCAGGATAATCTGATATCGATGATTGCTTTTGCTCTTTTAGCACATCAGAGTAGGCGTTTTTCAGGAGATTAACGCATTATTAAGGCAGATTTTGAGGAGGGAGAGTTTTTTCTTCTTCAGCATTCAAATTGACATCTTATTTTCATTGTTCACTTGATATGAGAGAGTTTAAATAGAAAATTTATGAACTGCATTATAGCATCGGAGCGCTTTCTTTACTGTAGTTTAACAACAGATTATTTTATAAAAGGGGAAGAGGTAGATTGAATAGAAATATTTGATAATTCTTTGTTTTTACGATTATTTTTTATTATTAAATGAGAGTTCTTAAATTTTAACAAAACTAACTGAAAAAATACAAAATTATCATAATCAGAAATTTGCAGTAAAAAGGGTAATGACTTGGAAGAACCTTTAAAAAACAACTACTTTTGAAATTATCCCTAAATTCATATTCAATATAGCAAAAAAGTAAAATATAAATATGTTATATGAAGCATTTCTCTTTTTTAAAGATATAATATAAAAACAATATGTTAATTAAATTTTTTGATATAAGAAAACTTCTTTTATTTTTATTTTAAATAACGGGTTAGATCGAGTCTTGTGTGGTTTTATTGAAGATGTGCTTTTCAGGTTTCAATCTGGCGCTTTAAATACAATTTTAGAAGTGGCAAATAAGCTTAATTTCTTCTATGTTGTGATGGATTAAATAAGTTTTTTAATTTTCTATAGAGTTAAATTTTTGCAATCATGATAGATTGTGGCAGCTATCTATCTAAGATTTTTATAAGTTTAGTAGGAATAGCTTAATGATAAATTCATTGAGTCCTCCATCTTTACGCTTCATACACAAGAACAAGTCTGCATCATCACACACTTTGTTATTTCCCAATGTTGCGACAGCCCTTGAGACGGTTCATAAGAGGAGTTTTTAGTCCTTTTTTTACAGTTTTATCCATATGTCAATCTCGCTTATGATGTGCAAGCGAATGTTTTTGATTGATTCAACATACACAGATTTAGAATGGGAGAATCTTAAGATGTTCGGCTCTCTCATTCAATGTAAATAATTTTAGATTATGATTATAAATTAATGCGTTATCTATTTTTGAAATCCATGACTTTGGTTGTGCTTGTCAATATTTCATTTTCATTTATCGTCAACTATTCTACTTTTGGATAATGACCCCATCGTAAGGAATGCCTTTAAGAAAGCATTCTCGTTTTAAAGAGTCGTTATAGTTTTTTTGTTTTATAGAAGGATCAATAATGCTAAACATTACACTTTGATTAAAAAAGAAAGTAAATTATGACTATTATACTAAAACCGAGCGAGGTGACGCTTAGTGAACTTGAAGCTATTTATTTTAATGGTGAAGTGAGTAAACTTCATAATGACACGCATTTAGCTATCGAGAAAGGGGCTCAGCGCATTGCTGAAATTGCTGCTGGAAGTAAGCCTGTGTACGGTATTAATACTGGTTTTGGGAAGTTGGCTTCCATTAAAATTGATGCGGACGATGTCGCTGTTTTACAGAGAAATCTTATTTTGTCCCATTGTTGTGGGGTAGGAGAGCCTTTAGCTGAAAATATTGTGCGTTTGATAATGAGCTTAAAGCTTATCTCTTTAGGAAGAGGGGCTTCAGGAGTTCGTCTAGAATTGGTAAATTTGCTGGAAAATATGCTTGCAAAGGGCGTCATTCCTGTCATCCCTGAAAAAGGGTCTGTTGGTGCTTCAGGTGATCTAGCTCCACTTGCTCACATGGCGGCTGTTATGATGGGAGAAGGAGAAGCATTTTTTCAAAATATTCGTATGAGTGGAGCGGTTGCATTAGAGAAAGCGGGATTGTCACCTATTATTTTAGAGGCAAAGGAAGGTCTAGCTCTTATTAATGGGACTCAAACATCAACAGCTCTTGCACTTGCCGGCCTTTTTCGAGCTTACCGGGCATTGTGTGGTGGATTGCTGGCAGGGGCTTTGACGACAGATGCCATCATGGGATCAACGGCGCCATTTCATCCTGATATCCATATTTTACGAGGACATTATGGGCAGATTGCTGTATCGAAAACATTAGAAAGGCTTGTAGAGGATTCAGAAATTCGTGCAGCACACTTACGTGGTGATGAGCGTGTACAAGATCCTTATTGTATACGTTGCCAGCCACAGGTCATGGGGGCATGTTTGGATATTTTGCTAGCAGCAGCAAAAACACTGATTATTGAAGCAAATGCTGTTACAGATAATCCATTGATTTTAAGGAATGGTGAAGTTGTATCAGGTGGGAATTTTCATGCTGAGCCTGTAGCGTTTGCTGCTGATCAGATTGCTCTTGCTTTATGTGAAATAGGATCTATTTCTCAACGGCGTATTGCTTTGATGGTTGATCCAGCAGTTTCTTATGGACTTCCAGCTTTTTTAGCGCATAATGCAGGTCTTAATTCAGGTTTTATGATTGCTGAAGTAACAGCAGCAGCTTTAATGTCTGAAAATAAGCAAATGGCCCATCCTGCTTCCGTTGATTCAACACCAACTTCAGCTAATCAAGAAGATCATGTTTCAATGGCTTGCCATGGAGCTCGTCGGTTATTGGTAATGAGCGAAAATCTTTTTACACTTATTGGCATTGAAACGCTTGTTTCAGCACAAGGAATTGAATATCGTGCACCTTTAAAAACAAGTGCTTTTTTGCAATCTGTTATAGAATGTTTGCGCAAAAATGTTGCTTCTCTTAAGGAAGATCGCTATCTGGCTCCAGATCTTCATCAAGCGCATATACTTGTGCGTGAAGGGCACTTATTATCTGTTTTACCAGAAACAATTTTTCCTTCACTAGAACCTAAATAATATTTATTTTTGAGTTTAAAAGAGAAGGAGAGAGCTAATTATAAGATTTCTTTATACAAAAATTGGAGATATGATGAATATATCTTTATAATAATTAATAAATATTTTTCCATTTATTGGCTGTTATGTATTGTGTTTACTCACAATTATCTCTTTAATACGCTTATCTTATCTTATCTTGTCTTGTGATATAAAATATTTTAGATAAGTTTATGAATGGGCATACTATATTTATTATTACTCACTAAAATTAATATTTTTATTGAGCATTTCTCTTTTTAAAAGATAGTTTATAATTTTTGTGCTTTTAAATCACGAGAAAGAGGAAATAAATATCTAAAAATCGTCTATTATGTATTTTAATGACAATTATTGTTTGTTTTTCGCAAATTGTGGAGGCTTACGCGAATTTTTGGAGAGGAAGGTCTCTAGAGGGGAGGTGTTGCTATATGGGCACAGGAGAAAGATATTTTTGTCCAGGTAACAAGGGGAGTGATCATGAATGTTTCATAGGTCAAAGAAGTGAAAACAATAGTCGCTCTCTTTTTGGACCAAAGGTTGAAAAGATGATATTTGCCGCAGTTGCTCTTTTGCTTGGAAAGCTTGTATTTAAAGCGGCTGGAGTTTTTAAAAGATGGGCTGGGGCTAAAATTTCTCACGCCTTTGAGGAATGGCGAGGTTCGTATTATCATTGATTAAGCTATATCAATTGGTTAAAAAAATGAGTGCACGTGGTGTTGAATGCAATTTATGATGATGTGACAAGCTAAAAAGTATAGAAAGTTTATACGGTATTAATGGAAAGTTTAACGCATGTTCCTCTTGAATATGATGATATCAATTTAAGTTTTTTATTTATAGCCTTGAAAAACACATATGATGAATGAAAGCATATGCCCCTCATGCAAAACAGTGTTGTTTTTTGCATTAACGGGTTTGTTTTAAGGAAATATTCCTCAATACTTAAGCTTACATGTCAGGGTTGCATCCGTGGGTGGTATAATCTAAAAACTCTTGTGAAATGTATAAGATTAATAATGCATCATTATTTTTATGTTACGAAGATACGAGTTGATACTATCAGATAATCTATTTTCCGAGTTGTGACAGCTTTTTGCACTTGAGACAGTTTATTAAAAGGCATTTTTATTTCTTTCTTTACGTATTTTTTATTCACACATCAATCTCGCTTATAATGTGTAAACGAAAAGTTTTAATTGCTTCAATATGAACAGGTTTGGAAAAGAGAGAATCTTATGATATTGAGGAGCCAATCCAATATATAAAACAATAAATTATCCTTATGAATAAAATGTTTATATTATCTTGCATTCAATTCCACATTTTCTGCAGAAAAATAGAAAATATAAAAATGAGTTAAATGACAATTATAAAAAATTTTATTATCACGTAATTTCAATAAAGTGATACAAAACTTAGGCTATAAAAAGCTGAATCATTCGCAATAAAAGTATTTTTCATTGCCTAGGATAGAGCGTCTGGAAGGCTATTGTTCAATGCTTTTAAAGTATATCTTCGAAAGAGAAACATGAGGCTTTATTTATCATAAAGCTGTTATTGTGGTGTGGATTTTCGTCAACATTTCAATAAAGAAGGAAAGTAATGGCACGAAATGAACTGAAACGAGGTATGAGTAAGCGCCAAGTTATTTTTTTAGCTCTTGGCTCTGCTATTGGAACAGGTCTTTTTTATGGGTCTGCACAGGCAATTAAGCTTGCGGGTCCAAGTGTTTTGATTGCCTATTGTATTGCTGGTTTAGCTATTTTTATGGTTATGCGGGCTTTAGGAGAGATGATTATTCATAATCCATTACCTGGTTCTTTTGCACGTTATGCGGCAAATTACATATCGCCATTAGCAGGTTTTTTAACGGGATGGACATATGTATTTGAAATGATTCTTGTTGGTTTGGCTGATATTACAGCTTTTGCGACTTATATGGGGTTTTGGTATCCTGATGTTGCTCCTTGGATATGGGCTTTGAGTATTACGTTAATTATTACGGGTATTAATTTAGCTGCCGTAGAAGTATATGGTGAACTAGAGTTTTGGCTGTCTTCTATTAAAGTTATTGCTATCATTGCAATGATTATTTTAGGAATAGTAATTATTTTTTGTGGTTGGGGTGAAAGTGCAGTTTCTTCTACTGTTACTATTCATAATTTATGGAAGAATGGTGGTATTTTTCCTAATGGTTGGTTTGGTTTTTTAGCTTGCTTTAGTGTTGTTGTCTTTGCTTTTGGTGGTATAGAAATCATTGGGATGGCAGTCATGGAAGTTCAAAACCCTCATCAAACAATTTCAAAGGCAATTAATTCTACTCCAGTTCGTATTTTGCTTTTTTATGTCATGACGTTAGCTATTTTAATGTCACTTTATCCTTGGAATGAGATTGGTCTTATGGACAGCCCTTTTGTATCCATTTTTGAAAATCTTGGGATTTCATATGCGGCAAATATCTTAAATATTGTTGTTGTTACAGCGGCTATTTCTGCAATGAATAGTGGAATGTATGGTGCTTGTCGCATGATACATGGTTTATCGCAGGAAGGTTATGCTTTAAAGAAGTTTCAATATTTATCAAAAAATGGTATACCAATTTTTGTTATCTTGATGATCTTTGGTATTTTTCTTCTTGGTGCTGTCCTTAATTATTTTTACCATGAAAAGCTTTTTTTTCTTATTGCTGCAATGGCAACGTTCGCGACAGTTTTTGTGTGGATGATGATTCTACTTTCACAAATTTTTATGCGAATTAAGATGCCTAAAGAAGTACAGAATGGTTTAAAATTTCCAATTCCATTTTGGCCAATAGGATCGATTTTTTCTATTTTATTTATGGTTTCTATTTTTATTCTCTTATGGTATTTTGATGAAACACGACCAGTTTTAATTATAGGTTTTAGTTGGATTGCTTGGCTTGTTATTTGTTTCTATGCACTTAAACTTTATAATTTAAAGCAAAAGAAACTGCAATAAAATGTGAATAGAGATTAAACTCAAAATAAATAGCTGATGTCATCAGGAGAACAGTTGTTTGATTGTTATTCTCTAAAGATTAGAACAATTTAGATTGAAAAAAAATCTGCTCGTTATTATTTTTCTTTGGAAGTTTTTGTGAGCCATTGCTTATGGTCATGATCAAATCATATAAATATTAGGCGTTTTTTGATTGTGAGCCCTGCAAACAATATAAGTTTTTCATGTTAAAATTCCTAACAATGCAAATAGATTTTACTAGATACAAGATTATAGGCAGATATCTTTTTCTAAACGTATTAATGGAGTTCTGTTTCACAAGAGAAGTTATTGTAAGAATTGTTTTTATTGTTTTATAAGCTCTTTATAAAAATTGGTTTTTTAAATTTTGTTGTTTAAGAAACTACTATTGCTTTTAGAAGTGAAGTTAAAGTTTTTGATGTATTTTCTTGAAAAGAAGAGTTGGAGTCTTCTGTATCCTTTAAAAGGATATCTTGGTTGTTATGGGGTAAAAGGGAGAAGTTTTTTTCTCAAAGAGGATTGGCATTGGTACAAAATAGTGGATAATAAAGTCATTGTATCATTGTGTTTGCAAAAACTTCAATAAAGAGCAGCAAGGTATCACAATAAAATTTCATAGGAGAGTAAATTAAAGAGAACAATGAACGTGTGATAGTTTTACGATTCTTGTTGTTATTGCGATCAAAAGAGCAAGTATAAAACTTATTTTTTATAATATTGATACGAGGGTAATTTTTATCACAAGTGGAGGAGGACAAAATGCACTCCGCAGCTGTATTGTAGTGCAAAATTATTCAATATTATTATAAAAGGCGCTCAAGAACACTACGACCAGCAAAAACAATCATCGGAAAGTGGCTTTTTACACGAGAAATCTTCCAATAGCTCTGAAACGCACATCATAACGATTTCCTCTATCCTTGAGGCAACGGGCAAAGTTGACATGGATGTACAAGGAGATGCTATGATTATTGCTTCTCATCTGATTTTTGGTCAAGATATCAATGTAATGGGAGAAAGTATGACGATTGTTGACATGACAGATTATCATAGCAGCCATTCACAGACGTATGCAACAGGTTTTGATGTGGGTTCAGGCAAAAATTTTGTTTCGATATACGGGAGCGAAACAAAGACAGAAAATGAAGAGAGTTTTGAACATTAAGGCTCTTCTCTCTGTAATATCAATATTACGATCAAGAAAAAAGATGTGAGTGTAGTAGACTTTGATCTTGCAGGGAGGATATTATTCTTTCGGCTGCGCATGATGTCAATGTGTTTGTGGGTCATAATAATCATAGTTCAAGTACACAGGAGGAGCGCACAGGCTTTGGCTTTTAGTTTGAAAAGAGCAGCAGCGGTGTTTCTGTTAGTGTTGGGGTTGCTAGTGCGAAAGACACCGGCGATCAATAGGAAATCGCTTTGTTCAATCCTATTTTAAAGCGCGCAGAGATGTGCAGATTACTGCTGATCATGATGTAAACATGCAAGCCCGACAAATGTTTCGGCAGAGTGTGATGTCAACGTTGATGCTGGCAATAATATCACGCTTTCGGAAAACTAGGACATCTCTAAGATACAAGAGATTCCTGAAAAGTCCTTTGCTGGTGTGACAGGATTTGTCAATGTGAGCATTCTTGGTACCATAAAAGATACAAGAGATGTAGCAAAATGTTTTGCTCATGGGGATGTGAAACACGAAATCGGCAATGGTTTAATTGACGGACTAAATGGCAATACAGTAGCGATTGTTCGTGCACATAGCCCAAGGTGCCATAACAGTAGGTAAAGGATTACGTGACTTTAAAAAGCGTGGCATCCACAATATAGCAAAGAAAACAGATATCTATCTTTTGGGAACAGCTGATAAGGCTTTATCGATAGCGAATCCATTAGAATCCATTATATGTCGTAAATGATAGCGAAAAAGATCATGTCTACCTACAAAATCATTTACTTAACTCTATTGGTATAGGATTTAGTCACAATCCACCTACTTTTTATAAGGTACCCTTGGAGTTTCCCTATGTATTATTTCCACCAGCAATTCCCATGCGAAAGGAGGGGAGAGCGCTAGGCGGCTATGATCCTAGAATTGTTATAGTCATGCGCGTTATACGTGTGCAAGGCACTATGGAGCGCCTCATATTATGCTAATTTATTCGATTTTAGATAATTTAGATTATTTATGGAGAAAAAAATGAAGCAAATCTTAAAATTATTAAGTGGTCTCATTCTGTTAAATATCGCTGGATATAACATCGACAAGTCCCACTAGGAGTTTTGAGTGCTTGAGAGAAGCCTGGAGCAGACTTTACTGAGGTAGGAAAAGCACTGTTAGAATGTGGCATGCTAACCTCTTATGATGTCTTTCCAGAAAATAAAAAGTCAAGCATCAATACAGAGGCTTCCATTGATGCTTGCATGACCCAAGCAAAATTCCACTACAAATGGGGAGGACTATATTGGTGTTATACTTAATAAAGATGAAAACCTCCCCATTTGTCGTCCTAGTGCTGTTATCCCGCAGCGAAGTGTCAAGAAGCGTTTGAACAGCTCGTTTTGTAAAAAATATAAAACCGCACCTGAATGCCAACCTTAATTTTTGCTAATGATGATCAACAATTCCTACCTTCATGTTTCTCATGCCTGTGTGCGGGGACGTCCTTAATTCACCATTTCAATGCTATTTATTTTATGGGTACTACAACTGTAGGCGCAATAATATAAAAATATCTATTTTTGTTGTAATCAAAATATTGATAATAATTATAAGCATGCCGTTGATAGAATATGATTTTAGTAATAATTTTACTGTATTTTGATATAATAATAATGGTATAATTTTCGGAAAGATAAAAAGAATAAAGGTTGATAATGTCCATCATTTTTTTGGAAATAAAAAAACAGCGTGTAAAATAATTTATAGATTATTTCGTAATATCAAAATTACCCAAGGATAGGAAAATGAAGCAGATTTTAAAATTATTAAGCGGGATAACCTTATTTGTTATGGCTGGATGTTACCCAGAGCAGCCTTCTCGAACAGCTGTAGATGCATGGGAAAAATCCGGTGCAGATCAGCTTGAGATAAAAAAAGCTCTGTTAGAATGTGGAATACAGAATCTTGATGGTCGTATTGATACAGAAATAAGTACTGATGAGAAATTCAATGCCGAGGAGTCTGTGAATGCATGCATGATTCAAGCAGGTTTTCAAGATAAATTGGGAAGAATGAAGTGGTGTGAGAAATATGAAAATCTTCCAATTTGTCAGCCTGATGCAGTTATTCCTCAACGAAGTGTAGAGAGGCGTTTGAATAGTCCTCATTGTGAAGAGCATAAAGAACAACCTGAATGTCAACCTTAAGTATTGAGACTGCTGTAATCAAAAATCCTTACATTCTTGTTTTTGCATGGGGGGATTGTTTCTTTAATATCTATATGCTAACGAGAGTCATCTTGCGTGTGAGCAAATATTAGCAGACTTTCTGTCGTAAATATTGAACGAGGGGGAAATGAAAAAAACATTGAAATTATTGAGTGCTATAATTTTATTAAGCTCTGCTGGGTGTATTAGCAAACCTCCCCCATCTACCTTGAAATTATGGGAAAAGCCCGGTGTCAGTAAGTCTATGGTCCAACAAGCACTGTCAAAATGTGGTTGGAAACCAATCTACGCTTCTTCTGAAAATATGGATTCGCGTGCAAGTGATTTTGCAGCAGTTTATGAGTGCATGACTAAAGCAGGTTATCGGTACAAATTACAAGATTCAAAGGGAATCTATTTTTCATCAGCACCGCGAAGTGATTCATTTTTAGTCAATTTAATGGTAGCGGGGTATCAGCAGGTTATGGACAATGATACTTTTGGTGTAACCAATTCGACAAAACAAGAGCGAGATTTGATGTTACGTTTTGAAAATGATAAAAAGCGCCAGAAAATAAAAAAAGCTTTGCACAAGTGATCATCAACAGTAGAATGTTGATTTGTAAAGCAATAATTGAATAAAAATATTAAACGGGAGAAGAGAGAAATATAGCTCTTTTGTTTCCAATGTAGTTATATTCATCAGCTACGAGATCAGCAATAGTGTTATTGTCAGATGATGATAGCGGAGGATAGTGAGTTGTTGTTTAGAGAAATTTATTCAATATAAAGAATGGCAAATAATAGCTTTGCTAAAATATCTGCTTTAACGATAATAAACAGATAGCTTTCTTGGAACTGATTTTGATGAAATTTTATTTTGTTTTTTTATTTCAAGATGGTGAGTGTTTTACTGTATTTTAGATTTTATCAAAAGATCTAAAATATTATGAAAGTAATTTTTATATAAATATCTTTTCATTGTATGATAATTTTTTGAGATAATATCTTCTAAAGTATTACACTTAATTAATTCAAATCATTGATGATAGGGTATTAGGAGAAGTTTTTTATTTATTCAAATTTCTTTGTTAGCTATCTAGCATTTTTAATATAGAAATTGTGTACATTAGCTTATATATTAGTGTGCAATTTCTTGTTTTTTTGTTGTGGTTGAAGAGATGATGCGGTTATAGATTTCGTATACTGTATCTTATTTGTGCTGTGTTTTATTAAAACGTTTTAATTGTTTAATCTTAAAAGTTATTCTCATTTTGTTGTATTTTTATTTTTCGGTGGTGAGATAAATTGAATAGTATATCTCTTCAAAATTCGCATTTTTTCACGTTTTTTTAAGATTGGTTTTTCGGCATTTTGTAATTACAGTTTTCAGCGGGTTTTGAGATGCCTTCTTTAAAGGGATTGTTATCCTAAATGGTATTTTAAAACTTTGTGTTCTTTCTTTACATAAAACACAAAACATATTATTAAATTCTGTAATTTATCATAAAAAATAAAATAATTTTGTTTATTTTATTCTTGTTGTGTTTAATTTGTGGTTTATTTTTTTGCCAGCATTTTTTGTTTTTGTTGAAAAAAGAAAGTTTTAAAAAACAATGATAGTCAAGGTATCTAACAATCACTTGCATTCGTGCGTTTTTACAGCAGCTATTTTTTCTTTTTTGTTAAATATAAATATTGAGGCACATTCTCATTCATATACATCACTGTCATGTGACAAAAACAAATTACCTTATGAATGCAGTGATGGTTCAAAGCATACAATTAGTAATAAAGTATATAAATTCACGGCACCTGTTAAAGAGAAGAATGGGGAGGGTCGTTCTCTCATGTTACCTGCTGCTATAGTAGTGCAGGAGCCAAATACAGTTATTCAGGCAATGCGTGTAGAGGTTGAAGCTACTGCAGGTATAGAAGATATTTATGGTGTTTTTGTATCACAAGGGGGAAAAATTGTTTTGAGCGATTCAGCTTTTAAAAATGTATCAATAGGTCTTAAAGCTGATAGTGGAATGATTGAGGTTAATCGTGGAACAATTGAGGCTTCTCAGATTGCTGCTTATGCAGAGAAGCGAGGAGCATCTGTTACGTTAACGAATACAAAAATTAAAGTGGAAGGTTTGGGTATCGGTCAAGAGAGTGCTCTTTTCGTTAGGGCTGATGCGGGTATTCAGATGAAAAGTGGATTTATTGATGTGAATGATGCTGCTGCGCTTTATGTGGAGAGAGGGGGGAGTGCGATTTTAAATGGTGTCACCATTACTTCAAAATATCAAAAAATGGAAGACAATAAAAATGAAAAAATTGCACATACAGTTTTCAATGTAAAACATCAGGGCTCTGTTTATTTAAAAAATACGAATATTATTTCTACGGATGTTCATGTTTTAACAGTTGGACAAGATTCTAACACGCCATCCAATAACGGCAGGGAAGGAAATATTTTAATTTCGCGGGTTAATATTGAAGATTCAACAATTAAAGCAATAGGTAACAAACATGGTATGTATTTTGAGAGGGATGGGGAAAATGATGCGTATGAACAGGGACTTGTCTTTTTGAAAAGGACGATTTTTGAGGTTCCAGATGGAACAGCCGTTCATAGTAATAACAGTCGTAGTTATATTGGAGTAACAGAAGGTACAAAAATTTTTGGTGACTTATTATTAACAGCTGAAAAAGGGGGGAGTGTAGCGATTTTGGCTGATTCTTCTTCATTGATAGGAGGGACTCGTGTTGCCGATGATTCTATTGCTGAGCTTTATTTGACAGGGGGATCAAAATGGTTTTTGACAAAAAGAAGAGGGATAGATTTGCAAGTTGCAAACCGTACAAGTTCGTCTATTTCATTTGTGAAAGTTTCTGATAGTTTTATTGCTTTTGAGACTCCAATGTTTCAGGAGTATCAGACACTTTATATTGGGAATGGAGAAAAAGAAGTTTATAGTGCGCAAGATAGGGCAGATATTTATCTCAATACATATTTCAGTAGTGATGGTTTGCTCGATAATAAAAAGACTGATCGGCTTTTGATACATGGTGATGTTTCTGGAAAAACGACAGTTTATGTGCAATTTGTTGTAGGAAATCAGGGTGAGATAGCAATCAGTGAAAATGCTCATAGTATTTCACTTATTCAGGTTTCTGGAAAAGCGGCAGAAGATTCTTTTCAGTTAAATCGTGCTTATATTGCATTAGAGGGGTTGCCTTACCAATATTATCTTCATGCTTATGGTCCAGATTCTACTCTTGGAAATGCACAAATTTCTCAAAGATTGGTTGAAGGAAATGGAGATTTTTGGGATTTTCGCCTTGAACGTAAGTATATTCAGCCTTCTTTGGGAATGTCTGTTATCCCTCATTCTGAGTTAAAGGTCAGAGAGGTTGTTCCACAAGTTCCAACCTATCTTTTGTTACCAAATGCTTTGTTTCATATTGAACTCATGGATATCAGTAATCAACAAAAAGAATTGCAAGTTATGCAGTCTATTCCTCGCAACTTATTAAAAGTTGAAGGGAATTTTGCTTTATCTGTCCACGGTTATGGTGGGAGTTATCGTTATGTTTCAGATCTTTCTACACTTAAATATGGGTACGATGGTAATGTTGATTATAACGCTATAAAAACAAACATTTTGCTCAAAACAATAGAGAACGCATATAGTACAACATCTTTTGGGATTATGGGAACCTATGGAAAGCTTTCCTTAAAACCTCGTAACGTGGAACAAAGCCAAAAGAGTACGTTTAATAAATGGTCATTTACGACATACGGTAGTGTGAAACGCAACACTGGTTTTTATGTACATGGTCTTTTATCTTATGGTTTGTTTAAAGGGGATGTGCTTACCCATACTTGGGGGAAGACGGCGACATTAAAAGCAAATCCTTTGAACGTTTCGTTTTCTGCTGGTAAAGTGTTTATGATAGGACATGAAGGTCTTATTTTTGATCCGCAGATTCAGCTTATTTATCAACATCTTCAATTTGATAAGTTTCGTGATATTGATGGATTTGATGTTGAGATGAAAAAAATGAGTCAATGGTTGATGCGTATTGGTGGGCGTTTAAATAAAACATTTTCAGAATCTGAAAAGGATCATATTATTTGTTTTTATGGTAATATTCATCTTTCTAATCGTTTTGGTAAAAAACAATTTGTTCACTTTAAAGATGTTTTCCAGTTGGGTTCTTTTGGTTCTTCTTTAGAAACAGGTTTGGGTATTAATGCGCAGTTTTCTTCTAAAGTTACACTTTACAGTGATCTTAGCTATCAGCATAGGTTAACCAAGGCTGGTTTTTCTGGAGTTCATTTTTCTGGTGGTTTGCGCTATCATTTTTAATAAATCGTTTTAAAAATAATGAATGTGCTTTTTAAAGTTTTGTTTTATTGTCGGGGTCAAAAGCATTGATGGTGCAGAATTTTAATCACTTCTTTTAATAATGGTATCATGAGTTTTAA
Source organism: Bartonella sp. TS82HLJMH (assembly GCF_042193495.1). Classification (NCBI taxonomy): domain Bacteria; kingdom Pseudomonadati; phylum Pseudomonadota; class Alphaproteobacteria; order Hyphomicrobiales; family Bartonellaceae; genus Bartonella; species Bartonella sp. TS82HLJMH. The sequence goes on from NZ_JBHILU010000008.1 coordinate 54,536, forward strand.
TAAGTATAAAAGGATCACGTTGATTTATTTTTTATCTGGTTGATAGGGATGCTTAAATGCTTCAAAAAAATTGACAATAAGACTGTAAATCTATTTGTGTTATTTTGGCTATAAATATTTGGGATGTATTCGTCATAAGCTTTTTTAAATAGTAGCATTATTATCCTATCATGCTGTAAAGTACTGTCATTTGAGGTCGCTGATATCAATTATGAAAGGCAGGGAGATATTGGTTGCTGATTAAGAGCTTTTGCTGTTAAGCAAAGGAGGGGATTTGTAAAATATACAGCTCTATCGTTTCGTGGATGATGCGCATTTTTCTGCTTTAAAATTTTGCAAAAAGCGTTTTTGAAGTTGTTTGTATCGTTTGAATTGTTGTCGGTGGATAATAAGAAAAGTGGTAAAGCGTGAACACTTTTACCATCAAATTCAATATCTTCCGTTCTTATAAGAATAAATCCTTTAAAAAAATTGGTCTAATGGCTGTATTGAATATATAAACAAGATCATGTCTTATTTGTTAAATAGATATGAAATATAAGTTTTAAATCAAAGTGGGGGAGGTAAGATCTTTTTTTCTTCTTTGAGACGTGGGGAGAAGAGGTTGAGCGTATCAAAAAAGTCGTTTAGAAGTTTTTATTATTGTTTCCAATACAGAAACATTGAAGAGCTTTTATTAAAATGGGGTGTAAAAGTAGATTATATTTTCCTGAATTCCTGTTTTTTGAAATATGCATCTTTAATGGAAAAATGTTTGCAAAGTTTTAGGCAATCTCATTGTGACTTCGTTTGTATATCGATAAGATTTATATCAAAGTTGAGCGTCAGTAGAAATATCTTTATCGGACTATTGATAAACATGGTGTTTCCATATGATGCTTAAGGTGTCATCGAGCCATTTATGGTAATTGTGTGCTTCTTCGTTTGAGTTATGAACAGAGAAAATAAAACCAGGATATCCGCCAAATGCTGGTGGAGGTAGTGAAATATGATTGGTTTCAAAGAAAATGATAGTTCTGGCGGTTTGAGGATGCTGTGCAACCTTATCTAGACCTGAAAATTCAGAAAACCGTCCATAACCATGAAGAGGAATAATGTAATTTGCAGCCACTTTTTTAGCTGGGAGTATATCGGGAAGGTCTAAGTTTTTTTCAGCTAAAGCGGCATTCATACATAGTTTTGCAAATGAAATTCCTGTACCTTGCTCAACAATAAAATGGGAGACACCCGATCCACCTATACGAGCGCCTATCTCAATGACATAAGGTAAATTATTAGCATCTAGGCGTAGCTCTACATGGGCAGCCCCCATATTTATACCAAGAGCTTTAACTCCAGAGCATGCAGCCTCACATAAAGCAATAATTAAAGGATCATCTATATCACAGCGTTGACGATAAATTGTTTCTTCAAACCATGGTCCCTCAGGCTGTCCCTTGTCTCCAACGGATAGAACGTGTACACCTGTTGTATCAACAAAGCATTCTACGACAAACTCTTTTCCTGGCAAATACTGTTCTACGACTAAACCTACAGGTTTATTTTTATCATTAAAACGTGCCATGTCTTTATGCTGAACATTCCATACGGCTTTAATGAGATTAGAAAGTTCAGCGGGATTTTTAGCTAACATGACGCCTGTACTTGCCCATCCAGAGACGGGTTTAATAACGAGCGGATAGTCTAAGGCATGTACTTGTGATAGGTCTTCTGGATTATCTATATAAAGGAATCCTGGTGTTCTTAAGCCTGCTTTAGCAAAAGCTTGACGCATGAGATATTTATTTCTGGTTAATGCTGCTACTTCTGGTTCAATACTTGGAGTATTGATTTTTTTTGCAGCCAAAGCTGTCCATAGAATGGCTTCTTCGCGAAGGGTCATAACCCCAGCAATATTGCGTTCTTTTGCTCCTGTTGCAAAAGTGTCTAAAGCTGCCTCTGGGTTATCAAAAACAGGAAGTTGCCAAGTTGAAATGACTGCTGCGGGGTGTTGAGAGGGAGCGCTTTCAGCGGTATCATAGATCATTACTAATTCGATATTAGCTGCTTGTGCTGCTTCAAATATAAATGGTAGTTTTGCATTGCGCTGGCAAACTAACGCGAGTTTTTTCATTTTGTTTCCTCATTAAATTTGGAATTTTGGACACGACGTTTCTGTTGCCATGTAGATACCTTTGATGCATCTATAAATAAGAGTGTCATCCCTATAACAACTACAATCATAGCAATTATTTTGATAATATTGAGAGAAGGGCTCGAGCCGATTATCCATTCACATGCAACCACTGCAAAAGGAGATAATACGCCGATAGTATTGGCGTATAATACGCCTCCTTCGGCTAAAACTTTTTGATATAATACGTAAACTGGTGCCGAGCAAACAGTTCCTAAAATCAATATTTTAAATATATCTTCTAACTTAAGATATAAGAGTGGGGCAGGATCAAAAATAAATAATGGCATAAATGATGCTGCAGAAATTGTCGTGATCCAAGCCAATGAGGTGAGCAAAGGTAAATTTTTAAGATAACGTTTAGACAATAAGCCATAAGCAGAATAAGAAAGTGCTGCTGTTAAGGCAAGAGCTATTCCTATTAGGCTGTATCCACCTTCTCCACTGTTTATATTGAATGCCACAGCTGCTACACTGACAATTATCACTCCACTAAGCTTCAGCCATGAGAATTTAAGGACATTTGTCAATGCACCAAAGCTGCATACAAAATACAGGGAGAATCCTAACACTGAGAGAATTAAAAAAGAAGGTATCATGGAAAGCAATGGTAGGGATCTGAAAACAGCTTTCTCACGAAATATTGCAATCAGCCATAAGGTGGCAGCGGTGGCAAACAACCTAAGTCCAACCGCATGCAAGACGGGTATATTGCTAACCAAATTCTTAGATAATAACCAACTTATGGAAAACAATGCTAGAATGGCAAAAGTAAATAATAGTAATCGTCCTTTTATAAAACTCAATGATTTAATCCTCTAATCACTCGCTGTGCATAATATGATGTTGAAAAATTAAATCGTGACTTTGAGGTCTGTGGTTTTCCAAGATTATTTTGGATATAATCCTTAGCTCCTGCCAAATAAGCGTCATCATCTAATGTTTCAAGTGCTTCTATATCTGCTATCATCAATACTATTACTTTTTCAAGACGCTCCAAATCAAATTGAAGATAACTTTGATTTGTTTCAATCAATGCTTTGTTCCGCATCAATATTTCAAAAAGCAAGATCCCTGTACCAGCATCGAATGTCATATGCTGATCAGAATCTTTTGGATAACGGAATATGCGTTCTAATAGGACAAATTCAGTTATTTCTTTCCAAAATTTTGGATGATTTTGTAGCATAATACGGACTGTAATTAAATCAACTTTAGTTTCTTCTAGAAGACCAGTGAACCAATTTAATTTTATATACAGATTTTTATCCAATGGCCGCGGTCCGGTATGATGTGCATAGTCATGATAATAGCCCCACAAACAGCGAGCATCGTAAATGTCTTCTTTAGATAAGTTACGACTATGCAATTGACCGAACAGGAATTTACTATCTCGACCGAGTAAACGTTCAGCTTCCACAATTGTTTGCTTGTTGTAAATATCAAAGAATTTACTGAAAAAAAAACAAAGCAAATGCTTGCTTATCAATTTTTTGAGCAGCCGCTACAGATTCTGGGAATAGAACAATGCAATTGCCTTCTAAAAAACCTCTTGATGCTATTCCCATTTTTATACATTGAAAAGGTGATACATAATTATTTGTATATTTTGAGGCGTCAGCAAGATAGGCCGTTTCATGACGATATCCTGTAACTAATTCCAGCCGGAATCCTTCTGGATCAGGTCCATTTGTTGCACGCATTGGAGCCAAGAAAAACAAGGGCGCATCTGGTAATGGGGCTTTGAAAGCAGCCAAAGTGTTATCAAATTGAGGAGGGGTCGTTAAACCGCTGATCATCCACTGATGAAGATCATCAGAAATGGTCGCTAAAAGTTTTGGAGATAATCCGTCAAGAATATTGGCATGGTGGTTCAGCAGAGTGATCAATTCATTGATCATATTATTATCTGCTGAAGTTGGTTCTTTAATGCTTCCATCTCGTTCTTGGCGCATACGGAATTTGTCAACTAAGTTAACAATGGAAAGAAGCGCTTCAGATTTTTTCATGATGAGTTGACTTTAGTGAGTGGAGCAAAAAGGCCATTGGCACTTGTCCAAAATTTTCGACAATACTCAGCCTATAGCGATTTGCCGCAACCGATGTTGTGATACAAGCATCGGCTTTTTCAGCCTTACAAAGAACGGCTGCATCAGCATTGCTGTTGGCAAATACTTTGTCATATTGATGAGCTACCAGAGATTGTGGGGCAGGATGAGTCGCTACGGTTTTAATTTCATCAGCGTTATTGCGTTTAGCTAAAACCATAGAGTGAGTAGGCATGATAAAGCTGTCAAATAATTGCATATCACCTAAACGGGTAAATATGAGTGTATGCAAATCAGGGTAAGCAGCACAGCTTAAGAGATATCCATCCTTTTTCTGAGCAAGTTCATTAAATGCTTCTTCAAGAGTTGCGTATAAGATAATACGGGATCTCGAGTCAGTGGAAGAAATATTTTGATTGTGATTGTCAAGCCACCACTGTGCTGCTGCTGTGTAAGTTAGTATCTGCAGGGCCAAGTGTATAGATAAAAGTATTATTTTCAGATTGCATGATCTCTATTCTTTTAATTATGTGCCTAAATTTAAACTAGTGCAATATGTAGAGTATATCAAGAACAATACGTTAAGTAATTTAGTGCTTTACAAAATATATGTATATGTGAAAACAAATTTGCGATAAATTTTGTCTTTTCATTATTCTATCATGCCGTAAAACAGCGTCGTTTAGGGGAGTAATTGAGCAGAAAAATTCTATGCAGGGTATTTATTGGATATGTTAGACGAATGATTGGAATGGTTAAGCGAAGGTGAATGACACGTAAACCGTACTGCTCTATCATTTTTTGGATGAGAAGCGTTTTTGAATCTGTTCATATTGATAATACTATTATAGGTGAATAATAAGCAAATTGGTAAGGCGTGAACATCTTTGCTATAAAACTCAATATATTTAATTATCTTAATTAAGATAATACTTTTAAAAATTGCTTTACTATTATGATTGTATTGAATATATAAAAGGCAATCATCATTGTCTTGTTTGTAAAAGAAACATGAAATATAACTCTTAAATTTTAGAGTGGGGGGTGGTAAAGTCTTTTTTCTTCTTTGGAATCGTTAAGAAGGTCAGATTAAACCTTATTGAAGCTACAGAACCTAAAGAAACAGTCGTTTTTTTGAAAAGATCAGAGGTAAACAATATGCGTGAGATTTTGGATCATTTTGATATGCCATTGAATAAGAAGAGTTCTGTTCAAAAGATTCAAAATCTTACATGCCAATCACATCCAAAACGGTTTTATAAGCAAGTGAAGATTGCGTGTGAGGAGGTCGGCTTTACGATTTTGTTGGATGGACGTCCCGTAAAAACGCCCGCAAGGCGTCATTTTCATGTGCCAACAGAAGTGTTTGCTGAGTACGTTGCTCAGGAATTTGAGAACCAAAAGCACGTTGTTGATCCTGCAAAAATGCCGATGACGCGTTTGGTTAATACTGTTATTGATGGTATTGCTGATGATATGCAGGTGGTTTTTGAAGATTTATTGCGTTTCGTTGCATGTGATATGATCTTTTATCGTGCACAGACTCCTAAAGAGTTGGTGCAAAAACAATCTGAGCAATGGGATCCTTTATTAGATTGGGCAGAAAAAAAACTGGGTGCAAGGTTTTATTTGACAGAAGGGCTGATGCATGTGGAACAATCACCAGAAGCACTTCAAGCTGTGAGTCATTATTTACGTAGCGTTGAGTCTCCTTATATGCTTGCTGCTCTTCATATGATGACAACCTTAACGGGATCTGCTCTTATTGCTCTTGCTGTTGCTGCGGGAAACATTGATGCTGATCATGCTTGGTCTATTGCCCATTTAGATGAAGATTGGATGATGGAACAATGGGGAATAGATAAAGAAACAATGGTGCGTCGTGCTCATAAAAAAGTTGAATTTAAGGCTGCTGCTACAATTGCTACAACTTGTTTATAGGGGTTAAATTTTTTATTTACGTGCATTCTTTTTGCTCAGAGTATTTTGGTGACTTTTTGAGGATTGGTTTTTACTTTTTCAAGTCCAGGAAATAGTTCATTGGTTATGTTTAAGAGCGCTTCGTCATTCCCACGGATAAAATACCATTGGTTATCGTGAAATAGGGCAATAATTTCAGTTTGAATAGAGCATTTTTTTCCAGCATTTGTTGTGGTTACAAGTTCCACGGGTATAACAAAATAAGGGGTGCCATTATCAAGTATACCTTCACGTTTTTGTTTTTGGTCAATGTTTATTGTTTCAATCTTGTAACTTTCTGCCAACCGTTCTATTTGGCTTTTCATGATTTGTCGAAATTGTGATTGACTAAGATTTTTTTTGGCGGTTAAGCGGTTGATGATTTGGGGAGGAATAGCATTTAAGATGGCATTTGCATCGGCATTTTTAAGTGCTTTACTATAAGCGGATGTCGCTTTTTCAAGGGCAGTGAGTTTTTGATTGGTTATTGTATGTGCTTGAGTTGTTGATGTGATAAAGACAATGCATAAAAGAACGGGAACGAGAAAACAAATTCGCGGCATTAGAAACCTTGTTAATTCATTTGAAGAGATTCAACACATTATAAAGGAAAAGCAGATGAGCAAAAGCCTCTTGCGCTTTTGCATGAGAAGAATATCCACAAAAATGGAGGCTTTTGCCTCCATTTTAAAAATCAAAAGAATGCGTATTGATTGTTTAAACAGAATAGTACATATCAAATTCAACAGGATGGGGTGTTGTTTCGTAGCGCAAGACTTCTTGCATCTTTACTTGAATGAAGGAATTAATCTGATCATCGTCAAAAACGTCGCCGGCTTTAAGAAAGCCACGATCTTTATCAAGTGCTTCAAGCGCTTCACGCAGACTTCCTGAAACAGTAGGGATTTCTTTGAGTTCTTTTAAGGGAAGATCATAAAGATCTTTATCCATAGCATGTCCGGGATGAATTTTGTTTTTGATGCCATCAAGACCAGCCATTAAAAGGGCTGCAAATGCCAAATAGGGATTTGCTGTTGGGTCTGGAAAACGAATTTCTACGCGTTTTGAATTTGGTGAGGAGCTCATTGGAATACGGCAAGATGCAGAACGATTACGTGCTGAATAGGCAAGAAGAACAGGAGCTTCATAACCAGGAACCAAACGTTTATAGGAGTTTGTGGATGGGTTTGTAAAAGCATTGATTGCTTTTGCGTGCTTAATAACACCACCGATAAAAAATAAACAGGTTTCTGATAGTCCGGCATATTCATTTCCTGCAAAAATGGGTTTGCCATCTTTCCAAATGGAGATGTGGACATGCATTCCAGAACCGTTATCACCAAAAACTGGTTTTGGCATGAAGGTTGCTGTTTTCCCGTAACTGTTTGCTATTTGATGTACAACATATTTAAAAATTTGCATCTTGTCAGCCTCGCGAACGAGTGTATCAAAACGAATACCCAATTCATGTTGGCCTGCTGCTACTTCGTGATGGTGTTTTTCGACCTGTACGCCCATATCTTTGAGTGCTGTGAGCATTTCAGAACGCATATCTTGGCAGGAATCAATCGGCGGAACAGGAAGGTAGCCTCCCTTTATTCGTGGGCGATGCCCTAGATTGCCTGTTTCATATTCCGTATCATCATTGGAGGGAAGTTCACTTGAATCGAGTTTAAATCCTGTGTTGTAAGGATCCGTTTTATAGCGCACATCATCAAAGATAAAAAACTCTGCTTCTGGACCTACATTGATTGTATCTCCAATGCCTAAAGATTTCATATAAACCTCAGCCCTTTTGGCGATAGAACGAGGATCTCTACGATAAAATTCACCAGAGACAGGATCAAGTACATTACAAAATATGACCAAAGTAGATTGAGCAAAAAAAGGATCAATATGTGCTGTTTCTGGATCTGGCATTAAAACCATGTCAGATTCATTAATTGTTTTCCAACCAGCAATTGAAGAACCATCAAACATGACACCATCACTAAAAGTATCCTCGCTGATTTCTGCGATATCCATTGTAATATGATGCAATTTTCCTCGTGGATCAGTAAAACGTAAATCAACAAAACGGATTTCGTTGTTTGTAATCTGTTTGATAATATCTGATGCGGTTGTCATATTCAATTTCCTTAATATGGCGTTGAGGTGGATAAAAAAGTGAATTTTCTCGTTATTTATTAAAGGGCATCGATACCGGTTTCATCCGTGCCTATACGAATAGCATCATCAATGGAAAAGACAAATATTTTTCCATCTCCTATATGTTTGGTTTGAGCTGCTTTACGTATTGCATCAACAGTTTGTTCCAGTTTTTCATCGGACACAACAATTTCAATCTTTACTTTAGGTAGAAAGTCAACAACATATTTCGTGCCACGATAAAGTTCTGTATGTTCCCTTTGACGACCAAAACCTTTCGCTTCTGTTACTGTAATGCCATGTAACCCAATTTTTTGAAGCGCTTCTTTCACTTCATCAAGTTTGAAAGGTTTTATAATGGCTTCAATTTTTTTCATGCTGAAATTATCTCCAACGTTATTTTGTCTTTTTAGACTGCATCACATTATATTGACAACTGTAAGATGTCCAACAGATACTTTGTGCACAAAAAGTCGAAAATAATGACACTCTATGCCTTTTTAGGAGAGTTTCTTTTGTAGAATAAAGTCAAATACTGTTTTTTTGGAAAAAATCTTACAATTCTTGTACAAGAATTAAAATAATATAATAAAAAGAGTTTTGTTTCTTTTTTATTAGATAATACGCTGACTTATAAGGATAATTAGACGTTTTCTATACTGAGTAAAAAACTCTAATAGCGTAAGATTTTCTCATTTTAGATCTTTTTATCGTCAATCAATCAAAACGATACCTTTTTATATCATGAATAGTACGAGTGTGTGGATAAAAACATTTGAAAAAATAAAATGCTTTTTATGAAAGCTTTCGATAACTAAAGGTTTTGCAATATTAGGGAGTAGGGGGAGACAAATATTGGAAAAGAGTGTGGTGATGCCGATTATGCTCCTTCATAAACGTAAAGATGGTGGTATACAATAATGGATTTATCATTATAGCATTAGGTTCCGTCGTGAAATGGGCTTGAGAGCGTTGAGGAATATTTCTTTAAAACAGATGTGTGAATTGGTAACGCAAATATATTTTGTTTGGGGCGTTTTGTCTCTTCGTGAGGAATGTGATTCCATTAAGGAACGCGATAAACAAAAGCGTGAAGCAATAGGCAATCTTCATTATAAGATACTGCTGCGGATGCCTTTGAAAATCGTAAAGATAAATTAAAAGGAGATGTAAGGATAGAAACTTATTTATACCCTTAAAGCTTCGTATTCTTTCCAAATTGGGCTGTTTGGTCGTTTCAGATATTAAAAAAACAGAGAATAAATACGCAATTATGCGCGCGTTCCTATTGGAAATACGAAAACTGAAACAGCTTATAAAGCGCTAAATTATTTCAGCCTTTGCTTTAAACATGTTGCACCACTGGAATTAGGTGTTGGTATTTACAGGTAAAAATAAAAGTACAGGCTTTGTTCGTATGCTGTATTTTACAATGGAAAGCGTTTTTAAGAATTGGAATTATAGAGAGAGGGGCGCAGTAAAACATCTTTTAGAAATTTTCCCGTGTAGGAAGCGGGAACCTTAATGATGTCTTCAGGGCGTCCAATTGCAACAATTTCGCCACCACGATCTCCACCTTCTGGTCCTAAATCAATAATCCAGTCGGCTGTCTTTATAACATCAAGGTTATGTTCAATGACTATAACTGTGTTGCCTTGCTCGACTAGTTCATGCAGCACTTCAAGAAGTTTGGAAATATCGTGAAAATGTAAACCTGTTGTCGGTTCATCCAAAATATAGAGTGTACGTCCCGTTGTTTTACGTGAAAGTTCTTTCGCAAGTTTTACACGTTGTGCTTCTCCACCAGAAAGTGTGGTTGCTTGCTGTCCTACTTTTATGTAACCTAATCCTACTTTAATGAGAGTTTCCATTTTATTATGAATAGCGGGAATAGCTTGGAAAAATTCCTCTGCCTTTTCAATTGTCATATCCAAAATATCGGCTATAGACTGTCCTTTGAATTTTATTTCTAGTGTTTCTCGATTATAGCGTTTTCCTTTACAGACATCGCAAGTAACATAGACATCAGGTAAAAAGTGCATTTCAATTTTTATGACTCCATCACCTTGACATGCTTCGCAACGTCCTCCTTTAACATTAAATGAAAAACGCCCAGCTTTGTAACCACGGGCTTTTGATTCTGGAAGATCGGCAAACCACTCACGAATCGGTGTAAAAGCGCCTGTATAGGTTGCGGGATTAGAGCGTGGGGTGCGTCCAATGGGGGACTGGTTGATATCAATGACTTTATCAAGAAATTCTAATCCTTCAATTTTGTCATAGCTGGCAGGGCTGTGATGAGAGCCCATGATATGATGTGATGCTGCTTTGAAAAGCGTTTCAATAAGAAATGTTGATTTTCCTCCTCCAGAAACACCGGTTACGCATGTAAAGGTTCCAAGAGGGATGTTCGCATTGATATTTTTGAGGTTATTTCCTTTGGCGCCGATGACTTTAAGTGTTTTCATTTTTGATATTTTACGTCGTTTGGCAGGTATTTTAACAGCCATTTTTCCTGAAAGGTATTGGCCTGTGAGAGAGGCTGAATTTTCTATAATTTCCTGTGGTGTCCCTTGCGCTATGATTTCTCCACCATGAACGCCCGCGGCAGGGCCCATATCGACAACATGATCTGCTGTGAGAATAGCGTCTTCATCATGTTCAACGACAATAACTGTATTGCCAAGATTGCGTAAATGGCGTAGCATTTCCCAAAGGCGTTCATTATCGCGTTGGTGTAAACCGATAGATGGTTCATCTAAAATATAAAGAACGCCTGTAAGACCAGAACCAATTTGGGATGCTAACCGAATGCGTTGGCTTTCTCCACCTGAAAGCGTTCCTGAAGTTCGAGACAAGGTAAGATATTCCAATCCTACATGATTTAAAAAAGCTAAGCGTTCGCGAATTTCTTTTAAAATACGTATGGCAATATTACGTTGTTTTTCTGTGAGATATTGATGAATATTGGCAAACCAATCATCTGCCTTTAGAATAGAAAGATCTGATATTTGCCCAATATGCATTCCGTGGATTTTTACAGCAAGTGCCTCTGGTTTTAAACGATAACCATGACAAGCTGGGCAAGGCGAAGAAGACATATAACGTTCGATTTCTTCTCGAGACCAAGCAGAATCGGTTTCTTTCCAGCGTCTCTCCATATTGGGGATGATTCCTTCAAAAGGTTGGGTTGTTTTATGCGAACCAGAATTATTTTTATAGATAAAAGAAATTTCATCTTTTTTTGTACCGTAGAGAATAGCCTGTTGTGCTTCATTAGAGAGTTCACACCATTGATCTGTGAGTTTGAAACCGTAAGCTTTTCCTAATGCTTCTAAGGTTTGTCTATAATAAAGTGAATCCGATTTAGCCCAAGGAGCAATGGCTCCATTCTTTAGGGTAAGGTTTTTATTTGGCACAATTTTCAGTGGATCCATTGCCTTTTTTATACCCAATCCATCGCAGAGAGGGCAGGCCCCAAAAGGATTATTGAACGAAAAAAGGCGTGGTTCAATTTCAGGAATAGAAAAACCAGATATAGGGCAAGAAAACTTTTCTGAAAAAATGAGCCGTTTGTGTGTATCATTTTTTGATTTATGAGCAGATTCCTTTGTTGTTTCTTTTTGTGTCAAGGGTTGGTCTGCCATTTCAGCTATGGCAAGTCCATTTGCTAGTTGTAAACAGGTTTCTATACTATCAGCTAAGCGAGAGGTGATATTCTTTTGTAAAACAATGCGGTCTACCACGACATCTATGTCATGTTTATACTTTTTATCAAGAGGTGGAATGTCAGGGATTTCATAAAATTCGCCATCGACTTTAGCCCGTTGAAATCCTCTTTTTAGAAGTTCTATTAGCTCTTTTTTATATTCTCCCTTTCGTCCTCGCACCAAGGGTGCCATAATAAAAATTCGTGTTCCTTCTGGTAAGGACATAATTTGATCGACCATTTGGCTTACTGTCTGGCTTTCAATAGGAAGTCCTGTCGCAGGAGAATGAGGAATACCAATACGTGCAAAGAGAAGACGCATGTAGTCGTGGATTTCAGTAACGGTACCTACCGTTGAACGAGGATTGCGACTGGTTGTTTTTTGTTCAATGGAGATAGCTGGAGAGAGACCGTCTATGCGGTCGACATCGGGTTTTTGCATGACTTCCAAAAATTGGCGTGCATAGGCTGAAAGGCTTTCGACATAGCGGCGTTGTCCTTCAGCGTAAATTGTATCAAAAGCTAAGGATGATTTCCCTGATCCAGAAAGTCCTGTTATAACAATGAGTTTGTCACGAGGCAGATCGAGATCAATATTTTTAAGGTTATGCTCACGTGCACCGCGAATGGAGATATATTTTTGATAAGTCATATTTTATCCTTGGCATATGTAACAAAAACTGAGCACCTAAAATGGAATAAATCTGTTTTTTTAGAATTACAATGTGTTTAACTGCTTTAATGCTAAAAGAAGGTATAAGTTTTGTGAAAAGAAAAATACAAATGAGCAGCTTTTTATTCTCTCGTGGTGGAATAAACTATGCGTCTTTATCATCTTTTGTTATAATTGCACGGATACAATATTGGGAAAGGATAGCAATATCCATATTGAAGGTCAATTGCAGACATGTAAATTGAAGGTCAAGATGGTTATAACTGTTATAAAACAGAGTATTTTACGAATTAAAATTTTGGAGTTTATGCGATGGCTGGTAGCCTTAATAAAGTTATTTTGATTGGTAATCTTGGTGCGGATCCTGAAATCCGTCGTTTGAATTCTGGTGATCAAGTGGCAAATTTGCGTATTGCTACTTCAGAAAGTTGGCGTGATCGGAATACAAATGAGCGAAAAGAACGCACTGAGTGGCATAATATTGTTATTTTTAATGAAAACCTTGTCAAAGTTGCAGAGCAATATTTAAAAAAAGGCAGCAAAATTTACATTGAGGGGCAGTTACAGACACGAAAATGGCAAGATCAAAATGGAAATGATCGTTATACAACAGAGGTTGTTTTGCAAAAGTACCGTGGCGAATTACAAATGCTTGATGGGCGGGGAGCCGCGGGCGGGGAGCAAGGGGGAAGTTATAGTGGTGGCTTTGCCGATAGTAACTCAAATCAGAGAAATACGTTTGGTCAAAATAATAATCAATTGGGAGAAAGTTTTTCACACAAATTAGATGATGACGTACCTTTTTAAGAGTCTTTACTTGTAGTATTATGATTACTTTATGATTTGTTTGTTTCAGATTTTTGAAGTTTAGCGAAGTGGAAATTGTTGATTATTATTGGTAATTTTAACATAAATTAATAACATCTTGAAAAATATTGTTAAATTTCTTTTTTGTCATGGGGGAGAAATTAGCATTTTAGTGTATTTTTCGATATAAATTAAAGTGAAATGATTCTTTTTTGAAAGTTTTGAAATTGTGACCGATCTTACTCCACACCCAGAACGTGATGTGCTAACCGGTATTGAACCAATCAGTATTATTGATGAAATGCAACGCTCCTATCTCGATTATGCGATGAGCGTGATTGTTTCACGTGCACTCCCTGATGTTCGTGATGGTCTTAAGCCTGTTCATCGACGTATCCTTCATGCTATGAATGAGATGGGTCTTTCTTTCAATAAGTCATATCGTAAATCTGCTGGTGTTGTTGGTGAGGTTATGGGGAAATTCCATCCCCATGGTGATGCTTCAATTTATGATGCTTTAGTGCGTATGGCGCAGGACTTTTCTTTAAGAAATCCATTGATTGATGGTCAGGGAAATTTTGGTTCCGTTGATGGTGATCCACCCGCGGCCATGCGCTATACTGAGTGTCGTTTAGAAAAAGTTTCAGAAGAACTTTTAGCTGATATAGATAAAGATACTGTTGATTTTCAGGATAATTACGATGGGCGTGAGCGCGAACCTGTTGTCTTACCAGCGCGTTTTCCCAATCTTTTGGTTAATGGGTCAGGGGGGATTGCTGTGGGAATGGCAACCAATATTCCTCCCCATAATCTTGGTGAAGTCGTTGATGGTTGTATCGCTTTGATTGATAATCCCGATATCACGCTCGATAAAATAATTGAAATTATTCCTGGTCCGGATTTTCCTACAGGGGGTATTATCCTCGGCCATTCTGGTGTTCGTGCAGCTTATGAAACAGGGCGTGGCTCAATCATTATGCGTGCTAAAGTTGAGATCGAAGAAATTCGCAGTGGTCGACAAGCAATTATTGTGAGTGAGATCCCTTATCAAGTTAATAAGGCAACGATGATTGAGAAAATGGCCGAATTGGTGCGCGATAAACGCATTGAGGGAATCTCTGATTTGCGTGACGAATCTGATCGTGATGGATATCGGGTTGTTATTGAGCTGAAGAAAGATGTCGTTGCGGAGGTTGTTTTAAATCAATTATATCGGTATACGCCGCTACAAACTTCCTTTGGTTGTAATATGGTTGCTTTGAATGGGGGAAAACCAGAACAGATGACGTTGCTTGATATGCTTCGTGCATTTGTTTCTTTTCGGGAAGAAGTTGTCAGTCGGCGAACAAAATATCTTTTGCGTAAGGCGCGTGAGCGAGCACATGTTTTGGTTGGGCTTGCCCTTGCTGTTGCCAATATTGATGAAATTATAGCACTTATTCGCAAAGCTCCTGATCCGCAGACAGCACGTGCACAGTTAATGGAGCGACGCTGGCCAGCAATGGATGTCGCGCCTTTGATTCAACTTATTGATGATCCTCGTCATATTATTCATGAGGATGGTACTTATAATCTCTCTGAAGAACAGGCGCGTGCTATTTTAGAATTGCGTTTGCAACGATTGACAGCTCTTGGGCGTGATGAAATCGCTGATGAATTGAATAAAATTGGCGTGGATATCGCTGACTATCTTGATATCTTGGCATCACGGGTACGCATTATGTGTATTGTTAAGGATGAGTTGAGTGCTCTTCGTGAGGAATTTGCAACGCCGCGACGTACCGTCTTTGGTTTTGGTAGCGCTGAGATGGAGAGTGAAGATCTGATCGCACCAGAGGATATGGTGGTAACGGTGAGCCATAGTGGCTATATTAAACGTGTGCCTCTTAATACCTATCGTGCACAGCGACGTGGTGGTAAGGGGCGTTCTGGTATGTCCACGAAGGATGAGGATTTTGTAACGCGATTGTTTGTTGTCAATACGCATACTCCGGTTCTTTTCTTTTCATCGCGTGGGATTGTTTATAAGGAAAAAGTTTGGCGATTGCCGCTGGGGACACCCCAATCGCGTGGGCGGGCTTTGATCAATATGCTTCCCTTACAACAAGGTGAGCGTATTACAACGATTATGCCTTTGCCTGAAGATGAAGCGAGCTGGAGTGCATTGGATGTTATGTTTGCGACAACACGTGGAACTGTGCGTCGTAATAAATTATCAGATTTCGTTCAAGTTAATCGTAATGGTAAAATTGCAATGAAACTTGATGAAGAAGATGAAATTCTTTCTGTTGAAACCTGTACAGAATATGATGATGTTGTTCTAACAACAGCCAATGGACAATGTATCCGTTTTCCAGTTGTTGATGTTCGTGTCTTTGCTGGGCGTAATTCTGTGGGAGTTCGTGGTATCAATTTAGCTAAAGGCGATAAAGTCATTTCGATGACAATTTTAGAGCATGTCGAGGCGACGTCCATTGAGCGTTCTGCTTATATTAAACGTGTAATGAATGAACGGCGTGCTTCTGGTGCAGATGCTGATGTTGAAGATATTGTAACTCTTGATGAGGACGATGGGGGTGCTGAAACAGAGTTAACAGATGAACGTTATGCAGAACTTCATGCACGTGAACAAATGCTTTTGACGGTGAGTGAGTTTGGTTATGGTAAACGCTCTTCGTCCTATGAGTTCCGGATTTCCGGACGTGGCGGAAAAGGGATTCGTGCAACAGATCCATCTAAAACAGCTGAAATTGGTAAATTGGTAGCGGCTTTTCCGGTGAAGGCGCAAGATCAAATTATGTTGGTATCAGATGGGGGACAGCTTATTCGTGTTCCTGTTGAGGGAATTCGTACTGCTGGGCGCTCAACTAAGGGAGTCACAATTTTTAATACAGCCAAAGGTGAAAGAGTCGTATCGGTTGAACGTATTTCTGAACCTGAAGATGATACGAGTTCATTAGATGATGAAGGTGAGAAGCATTCTGATACAGTTGATATGAGCGAAGAAAAATAATTTTGAAGAGGATGGAGTAAAATCATGAAAATTGCTCTTTACGCAGGTTCTTTTGATCCTCTTACAAATGGTCATCTTGATGTTTTGAGGGGGTGTTTTGTGTTAGCTGATAAGGTGGTCGTCGCTATAGGGATACAGGCTGACAAAAAAACACTCTTTAGCTTTGAAGAGCGTGTTGATTTCATTACGCAGGTAGGGAAAGACTTGTTTGGTGTGGATTCTAATCGATTACAGGTTCTTTCATTTAGCAACCTTCTAATTGAGAAGGCGCGTGAAGTTGGTGCTTCATTTCTCATTCGTGGATTGCGTGATGGTACTGATCTTGATTATGAAATGCAAATGGCAGGGATGAATGGCGTTATGGCTCCTGAATTGCAAACTGTTTTTTTGCCGGCAAGCGTTTCTGGGCGTGCGATAACTTCTACATTGGTACGCCAAATTGCCTCTATGGGAGGTGATGTGACACCATTTGTACCGCCCAATATTGTACAAGCTTTGAGCTCGAAATTCCAATCTTTTAGGGGAGAATAATTGTGTTTCGTAGAATTTTTGCTGTTTTGATATGTGTGTTTTGTTTTTTTTCATTGTCCGCTGTCACCGGTAATTCTAGTCCAGCAAGTGATGCAAGCCTTCTTATTTTATCTCTCAAAGATGGTGATGTCATTATTCGTTTGCGTTCTGATTTGGCGCCAAAACATGTTGCGCAAATTAAAAGATTAACAGAAGAGGGGGCCTATAATAATGTTGTGTTTCATCGCGTTATTCCTAATTTCATGGCACAAACTGGTGATGTAAAGTTTGGAAAAAAAGGCAGTAGAGATTTTGATCTGAAACGCGTTGGTATGGGTGGCTCAAATTATCCCAATATACCGGCAGAGTTTTCAAAGCAGCCGTTTAAGCGAGGTACTGTTGGGATGGCACGGTCACAAGATCCGGATTCCGCGAATTCTCAATTCTTCATTTGTTTTGATGATGCTGCTTTTTTAAATGGTCAGTATACGGTTGTTGGAGAGGTTATAAAGGGGATGGATGTTGTTGATAAAATAAAAAAAGGTACGACAAGTAATAATGGATCTGTAAAAAATCCTGATGTTATTAATGCTGCTACTTTACAAGTTGAGAAATGAATCAAAGGAGCTTTCCATATGGCTGAGAATAAAAATCCAGAGAATACTTTAATTCTTGAAACAACAAAGGGCAGAGTTGTTATTGAGCTTTTGGCTGATTTAGCGCCAAAACATGTTGCACGTATTAAAGAATTGGTACGTGAAGGTGCTTATGATAATGTTATTTTCCATCGCGTTATTGATGGTTTTATGGCGCAAACTGGGGATGTGCAATTTGGAAAGAAGGATAGTGAAAAATTCAATTTATCCCGTGCGGGTATGGGGGGGGCAGAAAAACCAAATTTAACAGCAGAGTTTTCAAATCTTTCTCATAAGCGTGGTACAGTTTCTATGGCACGTAGTCAGAATCCAAATTCTGCTAATTCTCAGTTTTTTATTTGTTTTGCAGATGCTCCGTGGCTTGATCGTCAATATTCCATATGGGGACAGGTTGTTGAAGGTATGGAAAATGTTGATAAAATTAAACGTGGTGAACCTGTTGCAGATCCAGATTCAATTACCAAAGCCGTTATTGCTGCGGATGCAAAATAGTATAAATTATACTGGCTTCAATTGTAAGTTTCTAAGAAAAAATACTCTTTTCTGATCAATAAAGGCATACAAAACTCTTTTGTAGTATCACGCTTACCTTTTATAATTTTGAGCTAAGAATTGTCCATATATTTTCTTCAATAGGATCTTCCTGAAGAGTATAATGCAAAGGATTTGTACAAACACCTGTCAGAATAAGAAAACGCAAAGTCTGTTGTGTTATGGTTGTTGTTTGGAAAAGTATTTTATAAAAAATTCGGCATTTCTCTTCAATTCATTGTCGGTCTATTAATGGTTTTATGATGTTACTTTCCTGAGAGAGCGTGTGCTTTTGTTGCTGTTTGTAAATCAACATCCAATCTTAATGTAGCAGCACACATATTAATACGGATAAGAGCCTTACTAGCTGCTCCAGTTTTGCCTGGCAAGGTGGAAAACCAGCGTTTATGTATATCTCATTGGTGTCATCTTTAAAACAAGAAAACAGTTTAATCTTAGAAGAATGTAAGGGCGCAGAGGTGAAACAAATGGCTAGTCTTGTCATCTTCTTTTTAATTCAGCTTTACTTTTTTAAAAAGTATCTAAAGCAATGTCATTTAAACAATGAAGGTTATGCATAGTCTTACGCTTTTATTTTTCTCGTTTTTTAATAGAGGAACGCTCCAAACGGAATATACTTATATTGCATATTTACGTGTTTTTTAAGAAGCATTTCTCAGTACATATCAACATTCACTTCCATAATGACGTTCATGGCGTGTATAGTTTTAAAGCTATAAATAGTATAAATCTATTATGCACCACCATCTTTAAAGCTTGTGAAGGAGCAAGTGGGGACCGTCATACGCTTTTTCAGCCTCTAATGTTACGATAGAGCTTTTGGTATTTTAGAATCTTTACAAAAAGCATTTTTAGTTTTTTTAAGTGTTTTTATTTACACATTAATTTCTTTTGTGAATTATCTCAATTGCCAAGAGCTATCACAATATTGTGAGTGGATAAATGATTATGCTCATTTCCGCTTTTATTAAGCGTGAGGATCGCCGTGCCCAGTAGATGAAAATTTTTTATCTGTAAAAGTAAACAATATTGTAGGCCGTACAATGCGTTCAGAATTTTCTTCTAGGCGTACAAAGTTACTGCTTATGGAAGTATGTGAAGATGAGATTATTGTGATAATAATTTTGCAGTTCTATTAAGGCTTTAGTGCGTTAAGCGTAGGTATTGTGAGGTATGATATTATAAGGGTTTTACTATTTTTCTGGAGCTAGATTATCACTTTTATTATGGTGATTTCTTAACAAGAAATGTTCTTTTATCTCGTTTAATTTTTTATGCTGGTTACAATATTGAGCGAATCAAAAATTAATTCATAAAGCTTATGACAATGCTCGTAAGGGGATATCTTCTTTCTTTCTATAGAGATATGCATTGATGGAATCAAAAAGACGAGAGTTATGATAAAGACATTTCATTATAGAAAAATTGCTCAAGATGGGTATGCACGTCGAGGCGAAATTATAACGGGGCGAGGATGTGTTCGTACACCCGCATTTATGCCTGTTGGAACGGCAGGAACCGTTAAGGCTATGTATATGGATCAGATACGTGATCTTGGTGCAGATATCATTTTAGGGAATACTTATCATTTAATGTTACGTCCAGGAGCTGAACGTGTTGCGCGTTTGGGAGGATTACATGAATTTTCACGCTGGAGTGGACCTATTTTAACCGATTCTGGTGGCTTTCAGGTTATGTCATTGGCGGGAATCCGTAAAATTACTGAACAAGGTGTGATTTTTCGCTCTTACATTAATGGAGCTTACTATGAAATGAGTCCAGAGCGTTCTATCGAAATTCAAGAACTTCTTGGTGCGGATATCCAGATGCAGTTGGATCAATGTATTGCATTACCTGCAACTGAAAAAGAAATGGAAGAAGCTATGGAACTTTCATTGCGGTGGGCGCAGCGTTGTAAAACAGCTTTTGGAGATCAGCCCAATAAAGCATTGTTTGGGATTGTTCAAGGTGGTGATAATATGAAACTGCGTGAACGTTCTGCTCAAGCATTAAAAGAAATGGATTTAAAAGGTTACGCTATTGGAGGGCTTGCTGTTGGTGAGCCGCAGAGTGTTATGACAGCAGTATTGGATACTACTTGTCCGATTTTACCAGAGGATAAACCACGCTATCTTATGGGGGTAGGGACACCTGATGATATTTTACAAAGTGTTGCTCGTGGTGTTGATATGTTTGATTGTGTTATGCCGACGCGTGCAGGACGTCATGGTTTAGCTTTTACCCGCTTTGGTAGAATTAATTTGCGTAATGCGCGTTATGCAGAAGATCCACATCCTCTTGATCCGCAGTCACTTTGTCCAGCAGCACATGATTATAGTTGTGCTTATTTGCATCATTTGATCAAATCTGGTGAATCTCTTGGGGGTATGTTGTTGACTTGGAATAATCTTTTTTATTATCAACAACTGATGCAGGGAATTCGTGATGCCATTGAAGAAGGCTGTTATGCGGATTTTTGCGCTGAAACGCGTGCTCTATGGGCACAAGGACGCTAAAATATTAATCGTACTATGGCGCTTCATTTTCTTATTGAATTTATTCTTGTACTTACAAATTTAGTTAAAAATATGAAATTAGAAACACCTTCCAAAATTATAAATTTCACTATCCTAAGATATAACAGTGCGGTTTTATAGGGTATATATTCTTTTTCTAATTACTATAAAAACAGAAACTGTTACTCCGGTACGCGCTACCTGATCCGGAGAAAAACAGTTTATTTCTGTTTCTGATGACTGTTTAAAGCAACAATGTTAATGAGGCGTTAGCGAACTCTTAAAGAAGTATGAAAATTGTATTTTTATGAGCTACTTTGTGTTTTTTATTACTAAAGGTAAAGAATGGATTACATACAACCGAATAGATAATTTTTTAGTATATTAAAATAAAAATAAAATAATATTACAACATTTTAAATATTATAATTGTATATTTTAAGTTTTTATTATCTTAATAGTAAGTATTATTTATAAAATATATATATTGAAATAAAACTTATTATATTTTTTCTGCTCTGTTTATAGAATTTATCTGAAAATAATCATAATATATTTACGTGAATATTTTAATTTAAAGATAATGAGTTAGATATCTGATGCGATTCCTCTGTTAGAGGAGGGAGGGGTAAAGCTGCCTAAAAGAGGATATTTAATAACTCTAGAAACCAAGCACTATTATCATGAGGATTTTTAAAAAACTCTATAATAATTTATAAGAATGGCGTAAAGTTGAAATTATAGCTTATCAATTTGGAGGATCTGCATTTAGATAACAAAAATAATGCAACAATAATTTTGGGAGAAGTTTGATCTTTGTATCAAGATAATGGTGAGATGTGGTTCACTTGTTTGAAGTGCATTATTCGACAAAGTTTAGAATTATTTATAGGATATAGTATATCGTTGCAAAATAAAGTTTTCACTGTAAAATTGGAACTGCTGAAAATAGGAGACAAAATTTATTATCTGGCAGATCCGATAAAAATAGGTGAATACGTCTATAATCTCGAGGGTTTCAAAGATTTTCCACTAAAGAATCTTACTTAAAACTTCATAAAATGCTTTATATATCAAAATATTTCTAAAACTTTAGTGGAGACTATTGGGCATGCGTATAACAATGTTTTGAATTTTTGTTTGTGTGTATTACAGATATCTACAGTTAAAACTCCTATCCAGAAGTGATGATATGAGGGATTCTTATAAACAAAAGGTTCTTGTATTGGGAATTGATTCGAGAATACGGCGTTTAATAATTTTAGCTCTTGCCGTGGGGAGTTTTGCTATTGGTACTGCAGAGTTTGTTGCAATGGGGCTATTGCCAGAGATGGCACGAAGTTCATATGTTGATATTCCTACCGCTGGTCAATATATTTCTGCTTATGCATTAGGAGTTGTGATTGGAGCACCTCTTTTAGCTGTGGCAACAGCTCAGGTATCACGCAAAATTGTTTTGATAGGATTGATGCTTTTTTATGCCTTAGCAAATATTGCTAGTGCCTTTGTTTCTGATTTTAGCATATTAGTAGTATTACGCTTTC
The DNA here is from genome assembly GCF_042193495.1 of Bartonella sp. TS82HLJMH. Lineage (NCBI taxonomy): Bacteria > Pseudomonadati > Pseudomonadota > Alphaproteobacteria > Hyphomicrobiales > Bartonellaceae > Bartonella > Bartonella sp. TS82HLJMH. The sequence continues at coordinate 76,844 of NZ_JBHILU010000008.1, forward strand.
TCAGTGGACTTCCTCATGGAATTTATTTTGGACTTGCGGCTATGGTTGCCTCTTCAATGGTAGAAATGAAAGAACGTTCTAAAGCTGTTGGATATGTTATGCTTGGCTTAACAATTGCAACCGTTTTGGGAGCACCCAGTGCTACTTGGATTGGTCAACTTATTGGTTGGCAGATTGCTTTTGTCCTTGTGGGTATGATTGCTTTATTATGTTGTTTGCTTATTTGGAATTTTTTGCCTTGTGATTTAAGTTTTCCAAAAACGAATCCTTTGCACGAAATGGGTGCATTAAAGCAAAAGCAGGTGTGGCTTCTTTTGTTGATGGTTTCGGTGGGAGCGTCAGGATTATTCTCTGTTTTCACTTATATCAAGTCAACATTAATGCATATTTCTGGTGTTTCACTTGAGTGGGTACCATTTATCATGCCATTAGTTGGATTGGGAATGGTGGTAGGAAATCTCCTGGGGCCTAAATTAGCTGTTAAAATTGGTATTTCGCCGATGATATTTTTTTCTATGCTTTGGAGTGTATTTGTTTTTTTTGTTTTTTTATTTTTGTCCTATGCTCCGTTAACAGCAGCAATAGGATGCTTTTTTGTTGGAACTTCTTTTGCTGCTATGCCTTCTATACAAACAAAAATTATGGATGTTGCACTACAGGGACAGATTTTGGCAGGAGCATTAATGCAGTCTGCTTTTAATATTGCTAACGCTCTTGGTGCAGAATCTGGAGCATTAGTTTTAAAATTGGGCTATAGTTATGAATATACAGCTGTTTTAGGAAGTGTTCTAACTTTGTGTGGATTAATGATTTTTTGCGTCTCATGGTATATGGAGGAGCATGCTTAATACTTTTCATTTTTTTTTAATGAAAAAGGTATTTTTATGTTTATTTAATTATTGGAATGTCCTGTTGGATTTTTTAATATGCAGTAAGAAATGCGCAGCGCTAATGGAATAGCAAAACAAAATAAAAAGCCAATGAGCACTATAAGAAGAGTTTTTGCTGCTAAGATCATTCCTATTGTTCCTCCAGGATTAAAGAGACCGGCAAGATTGGTGATAACTCCGGCTAGAGTTGCACTCAATGCAGCTGAAAATAGTTGTACGGAGGTAAGGGATTCACTGGCACGTAGAGAATCTTCATCATTTGTACATTGTAAGATCCGTGTGAGCAAATGTGGCCATGCTATGCCCGCACTGATTCCAATAGAAAATAGTGCTAAGCAAATAATAAAAATATATTCAAGTGTGGAAACTTCTGTTGGGATGAGCCATAAAAGAATCGCTATGCCTAACAGTTTAAATAGGGGTGAGTATATAATGATGTTGCGAATTTTTTTTGTGGAGACAGCAGCACTTGAGAGGGCTCCACACGTCCACCCTAGGCTCATAAGTGCTGCTATATAACCGGCTATAAGTGGAGCTTGTCCATGAAGTTCTTGAAGAAAAAGTGGTAAATAAAGTTCTATACTGTACACGACTGTTGTCATAACGAGTATTAATGCGTAAACGGGAAAAATTTCAGAAGAGAAAGAAAAGGATTTGTGCGGCAACATAGGATGAAAGCTATATGATTCGATTTTTGCTAGAACAAAGAGAAGACTAAGTCCGATAACTAATCCGCAAATTTTTGCCATTGTTGTGTCCATAGCTCCTCCGACAGAAATGATAAAAATCAATAAGGTGAGTGTGAAAAGCTGGAGAAGAGGGAGGGGGGATGTTGGAATAAAGTTTTCATTCTTTTTAGGTAAAATTTTAAAGGCTATGAGTAAGAAGAATATAGCTAATGCGCCAATGATCCAAAAGGATGCTCTCCATAGGCCATAATATACAGAAATTCCTCCTATCGCTGGCCCTAATAAGGTTGATATTCCCCACATTCCAGAGATAACACTTAATGCCTGTGACCATAAAGATGGGCTGAAAACAATACGTACCATGGAATAGGATAGAGATAACAAAGAACCACTTCCCAATCCTTGAATAAAGCGTCCTATTAAAAATAATGACATAGATGAAGAAATGCTGCACAGGAAAGTGCCTAGGGTAAAGATAAGTCCAGAGATAACATAAGCGTTGCGAGGACCTAATTTTCCTAATATTTTTGTTGCAAGTGAAGTACCAAGGAGTGAAGCTATAATAAAGACAGTCGCCACCCAAGAATAATATATCTCATTGCCAATATGATTTATAAGGGAGGGTAAAATAGTAATAACGATATAAACGTTGGTGGCATGTAATACAACACCACCTGTAAACGTTAAAAAGCAAAGACCATTTTTACCTAATAAAAGCGCAGACCAGCTTTGTTTTTTCACTGTTTTTTGTTATTTAATAAAAATTCATCCTCTTTTTACTTATAAGGTACTTCTTTGAATTTGCCAAGAGAAATTCAAAGCTCTGTTTAGAGCTTTGAATTTTAATTTAAGTAATAACTTAATTGCCCATTGCTTTTTTGAGATTCTCATCAATTTTGTCGAGGAAACCTGTTGTAGAAAGCCATTTTTGTTTAGGCCCAATCAAAAGTGCGAGATCTTTAGTCATAAAACCTTCTTCGACGGTTTTAATACAAACTTCTTCCAAAGTCGTGGAAAAGTTTTTTAATTTCTCATTGTTATCTAGTTTAGCACGGTGTGCCAGTCCACGCGTCCATGCGAAAATAGATGCAATAGAATTTGTTGATGTTTCTTCATTTTTTTGATACTGGCGATAATGGCGTGTTACGGTGCCGTGTGCTGCCTCTGCTTCAACAATTTTACCGTCAGGTGTCATGAGAACAGAAGTCATGAGACCGAGAGAACCAAAGCCTTGGGCAACAATATCAGATTGAACATCACCATCATAGTTTTTACATGCCCATAAGTATCCACCCGACCACTTTAATGCAGAAGCAACCATATCATCAATAAGACGGTGTTCGTAATATAATTTACGGTTTTCAAATTCAGTTTTAAATTCCGTATCAAATATTTCTTGAAAGATATCTTTAAAACGACCATCGTAAGCTTTTAGAATGGTATTTTTTGTTGAAAGATAAACTGGAACATTCCTTTGTAGTCCATAATTAAAGGATGCGCGGGCAAAATCACGAATTGACTCATCAAGGTTATACATAGCCATAGCAACCCCTGCGCTTGGGGCATCAAAAACTTCATGTTCAATAATTTGATTGTCATCACCTACAAATTTAATACTTAATTTCCCTTTTCCTGGAAATTTAAAATCTGTTGCCTTGTATTGATCAGCAAAAGCGTGACGTCCGATAATAATTGGCTTTGTCCAGTTAGGAACAAGGCGAGGGACGTTTTTACAGATAATGGGTTCGCGAAAAATGACCCCTCCTAAAATATTGCGGATTGTGCCATTGGGTGATTTCCACATTTTTTTTAGGTTAAATTCTTTAACGCGTGCCTCATCAGGTGTGATGGTTGCACATTTTATACCAACTCCATATTTTTTGATAGCATTGGCAGAATTGATTGTTACCTGATCATTGGTTGCATCACGATTTTCGACGGAAAGATCATAATATTTGAGATCAATGTCGAGATAGGGATGGATTAATTTATCTTTGATATATTTCCAGATGATACGGGTCATCTCATCCCCATCAAGTTCAACAACGGGGTTTTCTACTTTGATCTTTACCATTAGAAGTCCTTTTTTTATAGAAGTCCTTTTTTTAGCGATACTGCTTTATAGCACTTTAAAGTTTATAATGAAAAGTAAAAACAAGGGAAAAAAGCATTCAAATATGAGCTTTTAGAATATATTATCAATAGAGTGTAAAATTTTATTGGAGGATTTAATTTTTGAAAAGAAGTTTTTTGAAAAGAAGTGATGTGTTTGCAAATCTATAATTATTCTATGATTGATGAAGAATCTGTTTAATAGATAAATTAGTTAGATCACTGGGGGGCAGGGATTATGCATTTTTATTATCAGAGTTTCCATTTAATAAGTTGATCGTATTCTAAATTATAGTTTCTTGATTTGTTGTGTTAGGTGAATAAGAATCTATTTTTATATCGCATTTCAATTCTAAGATTACAGTCTGTTTGTTTATAGAAAAGTTTAATGTGATACAAAGGCACTGTAATTAGAAATTCTTCATATAAAATGTGTTTTGGGGTAAATTTCAGTTTTGAAGGTTGGAAGAAACGTATAAATGATGTGGCTGGTTTTAATTTAAAAATTAACGGCATACGCGAGAATATGGCTTATAAACTTATCGTATAACGAGCTAGAATCCTCTAATTTTTATATTTTATCAATTTTTATTGTTATAAACTGTGCGCAGTAAAGCACTATTCTCGAAATGAAACAAAGAAATTAATCATCTAATGATTCTCGTATCTTTTTTACGAAGAGACCCCCTTAAAAATTTTATTCCCTCGTTTTATTTATGCATTCCTCATTTTAAAAAATACAAATAAAATGAATATATTATACATAGAAAAAAGGATGATGGTACGCCCAAGGGGCGGGTATAGAGTAAATAAAATCAAAAAATTATATAGAATATAAGGGAATTAATGAATTTTGATTCTATTACGTTTTTTTTGTCTCTATCCCTAACTTTTTTGGAGCTTTTTTATAGCTTCAAGAGCTAGTCTTTTACGATCTGCGCTCTTTGTATAAAGAGATGCCATTTGATCTTCTGTCCAGCCAAAAATTGCTTTGAGTTGTGATACTGTTGCACCAGAGTTAGCTGCGCGTGTTGCTGCTAATTTTCTTAATCCATGGGCTGATTTTTTAATTCCAGCCGCATTACAAGCGTCTCTAAATGCATTCCCAAAGCCTTCTTTGGTGAATTTTTGATTCATTTTACTACAGATGAATGTTTTTTCTCCAATAGGACCAATTTCAAGTGTTTTTGCTAGTTCCGGTAAAATAGGAAGAAAAACATCTGTTTGGAATTTACTTTTCTCTGTTTTGAGGTGAATGATATTATCTTTGACATCTTTCCAACCAATTCGTACTGCATCACCACGACGCAAGCCCGTATATAAAAGAACATCAATCCAGACACGTTCATGGGTACCATGATGCCATCTTTGATAATATTTTTCGACATCTTCTTCTGTCCAAACAGGAAATCCCTCTTTGTTTTTGAGGGGTGGTCTTTTTATTCCTAAAGCTGGATTATTTTCCAAAAGACCTTGATCAATTGCCCAATTAAAAAGTCCATTAAGGGCTTTCAGGAAGTTTCTAGCCATTGCTGGTGTTTCTTTACGCCTCTCAACACCGGCTATGATATGTTTTTTCTCGATTGCTTGATATGGAATATTTCCTATGGTATCACATACCTTCATAAGGATGAGTTCTTTTTGTTTTTGGGTGACTTTAGAAAGGCTATGCCAATTGGAGCTGTTAAAGTATTGTTTAAGCAGCCATGCAAATGACCCTTCAACAAGTTTACCGGTTTTGGATTTAGGAAGTATAAGCCCTTGTAACTCGGCAAGTGCGCTTTTGTAGTTGTCAACAAACTCTTGCGTTCCATAGGTGCCGCGTATTCTAATACGTGGCCCATGACCAATACGTACATACCATATAATTTTACCATGGCGTGTGACTTCTTTGACAAGATGAGGAGGGCGTGGTTTTGGCATAATCAATTTTACATCTTAGAGAGCGCGGTTTCGTAATATTCATTCTTTGACAAATCTAAAAGTTTGTCTGGGTGGTTAACTGAATTTGGTATTGGGATATCGGATTTAAGATAGATAAGCAGTTCACCGGTAGGTTTGATTTCTACGAGTTCACATCCTTGTTTTTTAGCTTCTCTTAAAGCGCGTGCAATGGCTGGTTGCGTTATAGCAGCTGGACGAGGCGCCATATCTTTTTTCTCCTTACATTGAGATGCAATTCACGTGTGGCGTGAATCACGCTTGTGTTGAAAGTTGTTAGGAAAGGGTGGGGGTGCTAGGAGGTATTTGTGAAGAGAAGCACCCCCATATGTAAAAAATCTGTAAGTTTATTTTTTAGATGTGCTTAATTTCATATTTCCAATCAGGCAATTGAGTGAGAGCTAATGCGAGTTGTCCTCTGTGACATATGCATACATTGGCTTCAAAACAGGTGATTGCAACACGCTTTTTGTTTAAAAAAATTTGATATAATTTGTTTATTGCACAAGAATTATTCTTGAGAGTTGTCTTTTGATAATCTTCAAAAAGGCGGTCATAATCTTTTTGTGTTTTCAAATTTCTTCGTTTTTCAGAAGTAATTCCAAGTTCAGGCATATGCATATATTCAATATCAATGTTGCTTACAGCTTGCTCTAATTGTCTTTTTGAAAATCCGTGTTTTCTACTTATTGGATTTTTACGAACATCACATAAAGTTTTGATATTGTTTTCTATGAGACTCTTAAGATAATTCTCAAGGGACCTACCTTCATAGCCAATGGTAAAAAAACAAAATTCCTCATCTTTAGCAGGCTGTATGATAATATGTTTGATGTTACACACGTTTAATTTCCTTATGTAAAAGGGTGGGGGTGCTCGTAGATATGCGGGGAACAAAACACCCCCATAAGGTTAAGCAGCTTTTGTTGAGAGTTGTTTTATCTCTCGTTCTATCTCTGCTAAAAAGGTTTCAACAGCTTGATTGATCTGTTCAATTTGTTGATCATCACGGAGAACACGCTTGACTTTCATGCGTAAGTGAAAGAATTCCCCCGTAAAACGTGGGTCATAGCTTACGAAATCACACCATTTTCGTTCTGTACAAGCCATTTGGAATTGCATTTGTGCGTGATATTCTGGTTTGATTTCGTCACCTATACAAAAGCGCATATGTGTTACTGATCTCGGGCATTTGACTTCGATTAAACCGTCTTCTCCAATGAGACCATCGGGGCTAGCCCCCGCCATTTCTATTGTGGGGTGTTGGATAAAGCCGCACTTTGTTATATCGGCATCATAAATGAAGCCATATTCTCTCAAGGCATCATCTTCATGTTCGATACCCCATCTCATATCTTCAGTTTCATAATAGGGGCTTGTTTCGCCTGTTAAGCGCTCTGTTATGAGTTTGATTTTGTAGTCTTCATATTTGCTTGTAGGCAATCCTTTTGCTGTCTTACTGATAATGTTGTAAACATTAGATGCGGTGACTTTACCCAAGCGTGCTTGGAACCATTCTGCTGTTCTTTGTTCCATCTCACACCACCGTTCTTTGTTCTTGTGGTGCATATTCTATATCTTGGACGTGAATATATTCGGCATCTTGTATAGGCGCTTCTATTTGCTTTTGTTGTAGGAAAGATTGTTCTTTTTCATGCTGTCTCTTTTGCAAAACATCCAAAATCCTTTGTGCTCTTTCATCAGGAAGATCTTCAAGCTTTTGGACTCGTCCATACTCAAGCACTTTTTCTTCTTCTGTTTGAGTGATGTTTATTAATTGTTTGATTTGCGTAAGCACGTCATAAGAAACTAACTTCGTTTGTACGTTATGGTTTGCTTCATGGATACGTGCGGCTTCATCTTCTTCATAAATACCGGAAAGCCCGAAAGCATAGCGAGCACATTGTATAGTGGCTTTATGGCGCAACATACGTGCGGGGTATTTTTTCCAAGGTTCACTGTGGGCTTGTTCGCATTCTTTGAGATATTCGGTGACTTCGATAGGATCTTTAATCCCTTTGAGACGAATAGCACATTTGATAGCAATGATATTCCCATTCTCATTGAGTTGATCTTGAAAGGTCATGCCATCAAAGTCAGGATTTGATTTGATGATCTTTATCCAACCGTCGATAGAAACAACGGGTATGATGCCGCCGCCTTTTTTAGGGAATGCATAGATTTCTTTTGTTAAAGGGTTAAGTCCATAAGTATTGGCAACAAAAAGAAAAACGGCAAATTCTGCATCAGTGATGACATTAGCATTTTTATCTCCAATACAAGTTTTTATGATTGTGGCTCGAAATTCTTCAGCAGAAAATCCATATTTTTCTGCCATTTCTTTTAAAAAAGTGGAATTTGTCATCTTGATTTCCTACATTGCGCGCAATTCACCCGTGGCGTGAATCACGCATCTGTTAAAAGGCTGGTTTTGGGGTGTTAGAGTTTTGTCTTTACAGGTTGTACAATCCGATCAATTGGAATGCGTTTTATATATGCACAATGATCAGAATATAGCGTCAACAAGAAAGATTCATCTGAATTGGGTGGTATCATTTCAAATCTAGTGCATGCAAACGGTCTGAATTCGTATGAAAATGCAAAGCATTGCGATCCTATGAGTTCCATTGGCACGATATTCTCTTCACTTAAGAAGGCATCTATTTTGTCTTTAGAGATTATGGTATCTACATAGGGCTCGCCCTTATCTCCAGAGATCGTTATACAAAGTTCACCTGGATTGTGGGTATTTCTCACAACTAACTGCGAACACAAAGTAGGTTTAATTTCATATCTATACATAATAATTATCTTCTCTCGCTCGTTGTGATAATACTGCCTCCACGAACCTCTGAATCTCCGTAAATGTGTGCGTTACCATACACTTCTGCATTGCAATGAACACTTGCATTTTCGTAAACATGTGCTTTTCCAAAAATACGACCACCATATATTTTTGCGTTATGATGAATTGTTGCATTTTCATAAATATTTGCAAAATAACAAACTTTTGAGTTATCAAATACCTTGGCATTGTTGTAAACTTTTGCACCGCTATAAACCATGGCATCATCATAAACCCAACAGTCTCCTTCATGACTTAAGTTGCTCTCACCTTCTATAAAGCCGCCTAGGTCACCTTTCTTGATTTTTCCGAAGCTTCTCAATGAACGTATGCGGTGGAGAGTTCTGCCATCAAACTCAATTGTTTCATCAGTAAGTTCATATTTTTTTTCCATGATTACTATTTCTCACGTTCTACGATTACGGTGGAGCCACTAATTTTACAATTTCCAGCAATATCTACACGACAGCAAATATATGCTTGATTGTAAATTTTAGCATTTCCGTAAACGTGTACACTTTCCCCTATAACAGAATTCCCATAAATCCGCGCATAGTCAAAAACCTTGGCATTATCTCCAACAGAAGCACCACCAACTTCGGCATAATCAGAAACTTGTGCATTTCCATAAATTTGTGCATTCCCATAAACCCGCGCATCATCATAAACTTTGGCATTACCGTAAACTTGTGCATTGCCAAAAATCCAACAGTCTCTCTTATGGCTTAAGTTGCTCTCTTTTTCTATAAAACCGCCTATGTCACCTTTTTTGACATATCCAAAGTCTCTTAATGCTCTAATTCGGTGAAGAGTTCTTCCATCAAACACAATTTTTTCATCAGTAAATTCGTATTTTTTCATCTGGTTTGTTACCTAGTTGAGATTCTTTTATCGCCATCAATCCAGTCGTCCCAACATACACATGCTTCACCGTAAATTTTTGCATGACCGTAAACATGCGCATCACCGGAAACTTCTGCATTGCCGTAAACACGCGCCCTATCATAAATGTATGCCTTTTCGTAAACTTGTGCATTGCCATAAACTTCTGCATTATCAAAAACGTGCGGTTCACCGCAAATATATGCATCACCGTAAACTTCTGCATCACCGTAAATGCATGGTTCATCGCAAACTTCTGCTTTGCCATAAATACGAGAATTGTTGTAAACATGTGCATAACCGTAAACTTGTGCATTTTCGTAAACCAAGGCATCACCAAAAACCTTGGCATAACCATAGACTTTTGCATAATCCCCAATCCAGCAATTACCACGATGCGATAGGTTGTCTTCTTTCTCGATATAGCCTCCTAAATCACCTTTCTCGACGTTTCCAAAGTCTCGTAATGCGCGAATGCGGTGGAGAGTTTTGCCCCCAACTTCGATTGTTTCATCAGTAAATTCGTATTTTTTTTCCATTATTTTACTCCTTTAAGTTAGACTCTGCCTTTGTCGTTCTTGCAAAAGAACGGCATTGCATTGTGTGGTGAATTTTTTGAAAAGGAGGCGTCTTTTAAATGCGCCCTTAGAATTTAAAGCACATCACAAGGACGCAAACGGTGTTGTTGTTCGTAAGAACCATACATTGCATCATCATATTCGCGCTGTTTTATATCATCTAAAAAAAAACCGTATGCTGAACTATGCGTAACAAAGTCGTGAGGAATGTTTCCGTTGAAACACTGCTCTTCACATTCTTTAAGATAGAATTCGGCAATATCTTCAGAGATATCTTCGCAACGATTAGTCGTTGGTTCTACGCGCAAAATTTGGACAGCATTATCGGCTTGGTCGATAAATTTGATCATGTCACTTTCTTCTAAGAAAGGACCAGATTTAGCGAGATTTTGCTCTTCATTTTCGCACATCACTAAGAGAATTTCATCAGAATTTATAAACACTGGTTTTGTCACAAATGCCTCCATAGAGCCTATTGGCAAAAGTTATTTTCTAAGATATGGAGTGAATATATTTTCGATTTTAGAATAAGTCAATATAATTTTTCTAAAACAGAAAAAAATTTTTTTAGTGATAGACAAATAGTCTACACAAAAAAGTAATTTAATTTTCATTTCAATGTGGAGAAAATTCTGTATGAAGCAGTCTAAAAAAGCTCTAAAAATATTTTCGTCATTAACAAATGAGCAAAAACGGGTGGTTATTTTTCATCTTCTTCTTGCAAAGATCGTAGAAAAGAAATGACAGCTTTTCTATGTTCTGGCTTTGCCGAGGAATATAATTTTAAAAAATAATCATCACAATTATCGGGTATAAAATGAGGGGGGAGAGCTTTAAAAAATGAAGTTAATCTAACGAGTTCATCAGCAGATATACTTCTACTTTCTTTATCATCATCGATAGAAAGCATTTTAGATACAACAGATGTATGAAGTCCCATATGTTTAGCTAATTCAGTTCGGGACCCATGACCCATTGTTTTAAGTTTTTCATTTGCCCAAATTTTTATTTCTTTTTGAATATCCATACTTACCAATATTCCTGTTGTTTTAAAAAATATCAACATTTCTATTTTAGAAAAAATGTTGACATTTTTTCTATAATCGAATAAATGCCCATTTGATAAATAGAGAAATTAAAATGAATATCAAAAATTCAGCAGGTACGATTATAAAATATTTAGGCGGTGCGAAACGTGTGTCGTTGATTTCTCAATGTCATGTGTCTGCTGTTTATAAATGGACTTATCCTTTAAAAAAACTAGAGGGTAAAGGCGGAATTATACCAGCTAAATATCAAATTATGCTTTTGAACTATGCACGTGAGCATGGGATAGACTTGCGTCCTGATGATTTTTTTTATCCCGAGCGCTTGCAGAGATTAATGCAAGAGCAACACCCCCCAATGACTACAATTGCAAAAAGTTCCGGCGTTGATAGCGCGGGTGAAACTTTGCAGCCTTAAGGAGATGATCATGGCTTTAAGGGAAGCGCATAAGGATGATGCTGGCAAGTCGCGTGTTGAACTAATCCCGCCGTTGGCACTGATTGAAATCGGTAAAGTTTTAGAGTTTGGGGCAAAGAAGTATGGAGCAAACAATTGGCGTAATGGCATGCACTGGAGCAGGTTTCACGGTGCTGCCTTACGTCATTTATTAGCATGGTTTGGTGGAGAGCATAAGGATGCTGAGAGTGATTTATCACACTTGGCACATGCGGCTTGTTGCATTCTTTTTTTAATGGAATGCGAAGCACAACAGATTGGTCATGATGACCGCCCTCATAAAAATTAAAGGAGATAAAGATGAGTTCGAATGAGATTTTATGGATAGCAGTGGTTTCAGTTTTGCTCTTAAGCGGAGTGATGTTTCGTATTGCATTGCATTATCGCGATCAAGTTAAAGCACTTAAAGAGCAGGTTCAAGATCTTAAGAAAGAAATGAGAGAGAATGAGTTTAGGTATTTAAAGGAAAGCAAGCAGACAATTGATCAATGTGATGCGGATCTTGAACAATGCGACAAGCTAATTGAAGAACGTGACGAGGAAATTGAAGAACTTAAGCAAAAGATAGATGCGTACCGAGAAGAGTTTAAACGGAAAAGTGAAAAGATACAGGCACTAAAAGCAGATGTTCAATCACGTGATACGGAAATTCAAAGACTAACACAAGAGCTTAAACAGCGTGATGAAGTAGTAAAAGCGCCGGCTCATAAGAATAAGAAGAGTAAGAAGAAGGGTAAGTGAGGAGAGAGGGATGGGCTTAATTGCACTTATTATATCTTGTATTGCTAATTTGTGTTCATGTTATGCGGTTTATACCAATTTTAAAAACATAAAAATGCTTAGACAAGCGATAAAAGAACGAGATGAGTTAATAGCGTCACAAAAAGCGTTGATGGAAGGACAGCTAGCAGAAAATGAAGAGAAAATACAACATTTACAAAAATTACAAAAAGAAGTGCAAGAACGTTTGTTGGAATCTGAACAGAAGAAATCTAAAGAGCAAGAATATTTGACTGAATATGAAAATATTAATGACAATCTTCAAGAGCCTGAAGATGTTCGTGCGCTTGTAAGAGAGTTTGTAAACAAAGCTCCAATTATAAATGAATATAGTGATGAAAAAGATGATGATGGAGCACGAAAGATATTGCAACAATTGATGATGGATGAACAGAGAAAGAATGAAGCAATTCAAATTATTAACGATGTCCATACATGGTTTATGGCAAAAAAAACCGTTACAATTGAAGAAGTTAATAAATGGGATAGATCGCAATATTTATTATTTCATCTTGTGAGGCCAAAGCCACTGACATGGGCTGAGTTGGCTGAAAAAAGTATTGAGGAACAACAGCGTTATTGTTCAAATTGGAAAACCATTATTCTTTGAACGTAACAGCTGTAAGAGTTCTGGTTCTGGTTCAAAGTATTGAATATCGTGGACGGGAAAATTCACTTTTTCTGGTGGATTTTGAGGATCTACGGCAGCATTTTCGTAAAAAGAGCAATCTTCTAAAACACATTTTGTATGGAGAGGTGCGGTGAATAACACGATTCTTTGTTTTGATCTAGGCACCAAAACGGGGTGGGCGATACGTGGTGCAAGTGGTGACATGTTCAGTGGTACCGTGAATTTTCAATCGCGCCGTTTTGAAGGCGGTGGAATGCGTTACTTGCGTTTTAAACAATGGCTATCAGAAATAAAGCAGACAGCAGGTCAAATTGACGCGGTGTATTTTGAAGAGGTGCGTCGGCATGTTGGTACAGATGCAGCGCATGTTTACGGTGGTTTGTTAGCAACGTTAACGGCGTGGTGTGAACATCATCAGATACCGTATGAGGGGATACCAGTAAGTACGATTAAGAAAGCGACGACAGGCAAGGGGAATGCGTCGAAAGAAGATGATTAAGGCGATATGTTCCAAAGGTCATGCGCCTTGTGATGACAACGAAGCAGATGCTTTAGCAATTTTATATTTAGTTAAAGAAAGGGAATTGGGGTATGTCCAGTAAATTACCATGGACGAGGCTTTTTGCAGACAGATGGCTTGTTACTCTTGGTTGTTTGTCGCCGACCGAGAAATGTATCTATGTCATGTTGCGACTTCTAATGCTCCATACTGGTGAGCCTATTTTAAAGGACTTAAGGGTATTAGCTTTTTGGGTTGGTTATCCAGTAGAAGAGTTTGAAACAGCTTTGAATTCCTTGATTGAAGGTGGATTCATCATACGTTTAGACAATGGTGGGTTGTGGAATTCAGAAGTTGAAAAAGAACTCAACAGTCTCAGTGAAGAAGAGCTAGATAATTTCACTTGCAATAATAATAAAGAAAGGGAGGTGAAGTATGTCAACTAAGTTGCCATGGACGAGGCTTTTTGCAGACAAGTGGCTACTTGATCTTGCATATTTGCCAGCTTTTGAAGGTTTCATATATGTTAAGTTGCGCTTTCAAATGCTTCGCACAGGAGAGCCGCTTACGAATAATTTTAAAGTGTTATCTTTATTGGCTGGCTGCTCAGTAAAAAAATTTCAGAAGGCATTAGATCTTTTATTAGAAACTGGACATATCATTTGTTTAGAAGATGGTCGGTTGTGGAACCCAGATGTTGAATTAGAATTAAATGATAGCAAAGAGAAATCAGAAGCAGCAACAAAAGCAGCTCATTCTAGATGGCATAAAACAAAAGGTAAAAATGACAATAATCATATAAAAGAAAACGCATATGCGGATTGCATGCAGAGCGCATACGATGCGCATAGTGTTGCGCAATGCGAACGCAATGCCATTAACAATAACATTAACATATATAAAAAAAATAAAACTAACGTTTTATTAAAAAAAGAAATTGATTTTGAAGATTTAGAAACAATCGATTTGGTTGACGAGCCAATCGAGTGTGATGTTGAAAGCCAATCAGAGCAAATCGAAACGGTACTAGAAAACCAACCTCCCATTCACGAGCAGACAAGCGTTCCTAAGAAAGCCAAGCGGGTTAAAACCGATAGAGGCTGTCGATTGCCTGCGGATTTTGAACCCGATTGCGATTTTGCGATTAGAGAGGGCTTGCCTCCAGAGCGTGTGAAAGTCGAAATCGCAAAATTTAGAGATTATTGGAATGCCAAGGCAGGTAAGGACGCATGCAAAACGGATTGGCAAGCAACATGGCGCAATTGGGTACGCAAGGCAATTGAAGATTTACAGAAAGGAAAAAACTATGGAAAGCCAAGCACTGAAACAACAGAACAGCAGCGTGGATGGAGTTATCGCGTTGCACAGCACATGTCCAATATCAAAAATTCAGATAGTGTGTACAAATTTTTATTCGAGGATGACAACCGAACCACCATTCCTTTGGAAAACGGGGCAAAAACCATTGATTGCAGAAGCGGAGAGAATTACCTCATTAGTCAATGATGCGTTGCAAAAGCTTGAAAAGAAAGCGACTGAAGAAGAAATTCAAACAACGTATCTTGTCCTTTCAAATGGACTTAAGAGCCCCATGGGATCAGATGAAAAAGCGACAGCGCTTGCGTATCTTTACGCTCTTGAAGGCATAAGCAGCTGGGTATTGCAAACGGCAACAAAGAACGCTTTGAAAGGCAAAGCCGAGGGCTTAAATTCGACCTTTATGCCCTCAACAGCAGATTTTTATCGTTATTGTAAGACGCTTGAAGGCAATATTCGCTTTCATGCAAAGTACATTCTTAGGAGCCTTGAAAAGCCTGAAAAGGGAACAAATCAAAAGGCATCGATGCCATCAGAACGCATAGAAAAGCTTCAAAAAGAACTTGAAGAAGTTTTAAAGGGCATTGGATGATAAACAGCAAAGTAGTGAAATTTGCTGATGATTTTGAGAATAGAGATGCGTTTAAATTGACAGAAAGGTACCGTACAGAGCGATTTAAAGATTTTATGATAAAAACCACATTGAAATTAAAAACGCTTCTGTACAGTCCATTTTGAGGCAAATAAACCCATTGGTAAAGTTATGGATTTAGATAGGGGATATTAAACCAGATGTTTTTAAAAAAACGTAAACAGAAAGGGCAAAAAAGATTTGTAGCAACGGCGGTGGGGCATGCACCATGGGGATTAGGGGTAGCAGAGTATTTTTATAACCTTTACGAATATGATGATGGCACAAGAGAATACGAAGAATTTGACGGTGGTCAGTATCATGAGATGCCTTGTAAAGTTGATTACAGTACCAAGGCTCAAGTGAAAGCTTGGGTTTATGGGGGTGGTATTCCGCAAAGCGTATTGAGTTGCGAACCTTTAATAGATGAGATTAATAGGGAAATCAAAAAACGTACAGTGAAAGTAGTGAAAACTTATGACGATATAGACAGTGAACTAGAGAAAGCACTTGATATTCAAACATGTAGGTATCAAAATGAAAAAAAGTGAAAAAAATAAAAAATACGTATTGACTTTAAAGAAAGGTTCGTTTAGGAAAGCGTCAAGTGTGTAGAAACACTTGCGAATAGCGGATAGGTTACGATACAGCCTCTCCCATGCTTTTTAAAATACTGACTTTCTTTTATGCTATCATTGGCATATAACGATTTTGTCGGGTGTAGTGTGTTATACAATACCCTTTTTAGGGGAAAGCACACAGCGGACTATTCGCCGTGTTTCTAGCGCCCGACGCCCTTATAGGGTGTCAATAGAAACCTTCTTTACGAATAGGATTACTAGCATGAGTGCTACAGTTAAAAAGAGAAAACCATCCAAAAAATATGAATTGACTAATGAAATAGATCATATGACTGGTCTCACATTATACCGTATACGCGCCTTAAAAGATTTTGGAGATGTCAAGGCGGGGGATTTAGGTGGTTTTATAGAAAATGAAAGCAACCTATCGCATTATGGTACGTGCTGGGTATATGATAAAGCCCGCGTTTTTCAAAATGCCCGCGTTTCTGGGAATGCAAAAGTAAGAAGCTTTTTTGTAGACGTTTGTGGGAATGCAAAAATTTATGGGAATGCTATTTTTGAAGCTATTTTTATGGGAGGCAATGCGCGTCTTTATGGGAATGCTCATATTAAAGGTGCTGTTGTAATTGAAGGCAATGCAAAGATTTATGATAATGCCTATGTAACTGATCATGCTCATATTTCTGATGATGCCGTCATTTGTGATGATGCTCATGTTGGAGGCAATGCAAAAATAAGCGGCGCTGCTCATATTTGTGATGACGCGCGTGTTTTCGATGATGCCGTTGTATGTGGTGCTCTTATCTCAGGAGATTCTTATGTTCATAGCGCCGCTTCTTTAACAGCAGATGATCATATTTGGAATGAAGCATATCCCGAATTTGGTAGTGAAGATGATTATTATCGTCATGAGTATTATGATGATTTTGAAGACTATTATGATGCTGATCTTGAATCTGAAAATGATGACGATTTAGAATGTGAATTAGAATATGAAAAAGAAGCTGCTTAATTAAACAATAGGGCGGTGCGGGGGCGCCTCCTTATAACCATTTCATTCAAAAATTTATTCAAATGTTAGATTAGGGAGCTACCTATGACCACTAAAAATGTATCCAAAAAATATGAACTTACTAATGAAACTACAGAAGTTAAAGACCATCTCTATGGTAGAGTTAGAACACTTTATCGCATTAAAGCTTTAAGAAGTTTTGGAAGTGTTAAAAAAGGAGATTTAGGGGGCTTTATTGAAAGTGAATACAACTTATCACATGATGGCAATTGCTGGGTTGGTGATGATGCCAAGGTTTATAATGCTGCTATGGTTTGGGGGCATGCGAAGGTTTTTGAAAATGCAATAATTTGTGATGAGGCGTGTGTTAATGGGTTTGCGAAGGTTTACGGTAATGTACGTGCTTATGGAAAGGCAATTATTGGTGGCAGGGCGCGTGTTTTTGGAGATACGCAACTTATTTTGGGGGCATGGGTTACAGGAAAAAAAGAGATTTCTACAGGTTTAATATCCTTTTGTAGATAGATAAAGACTGTAGATAAATTGACTAAAGCGGCTTCTAAAAGATAGAATTAAAAAAAGCCGCGTCCTTTAAGACACGGCTTTTATGATCAAAACAGCTAGCGATCTAAATAAACGATTAAAGTAACCAATCGAAATATAAAAGAACGTCTCCTTATTGCACAAAACGTATCAAAACGCAAGCTGTTAAGTAAAATAAAAATGAGATTCATTCTTTAGATTCAGTGGGTTATAATAAATTTCGTTTGTAATTACACCCCATAATGTGTTATACTATCATCAGTTGTGAGTTTGTTTTGTTCTAAGTACTATTTTCCATTAAAGGACAGAAAACAAATGCTTAATAAAGTGATTTTAATTGGTCATTTAGGTGCCAATCCAGAAAGCAAAACAATGTCATCTGGCATCGAGGTGGTCAATTTTCGAATGGCAACGTCTGAGAGCTATACAGACAAGGCAACCAATAAGAAAGTAGACAAAACTGAATGGCATTCCATTGTGGTGTTTAATCCACATTTGGCAAAAGTAGCACTTCAGTATCTCAGTAAAGGTAGCAAAGTTTATATCGAAGGGCGACTACAAACTCGTAAATGGCAAGATAAAAACGGTGTTGAACGGTATGTAACAGAAGTCATATTGCCTCAGTACAAAGGCGAGTTAAAGCTTTTAGATGGCAAAAATGATGATAATCAAGAGCCGTCATCATCTGCTTATGACAGAAGCATTTACAGACCTCTTGATACGCCCCATACCGTTATGAATGACAGTGTTCCTTTTTAATAGAGAGTATTTAAATGTCTGATAAGCCGCCGCTCCATACCTTTAGTGCAATCTGTAAATCTAAGCCAGTTTATAACTATACTATTACAGATCAGGAGATAAAATCATTACAACATAATAATAAGATTGAGACACTCTGTAATATATCAGCAGGCTTTCTAATTGTAATGATGGTCATTATCATCGGGTGGATGATACGTGATGATGATGATTGGAAAAAAATACCAGTCATTTGTATATCAATAGCGTTACTGTTATTTGTAGTGCTTTTGGGTGGAGAGACACGGTCAAACTCAAAGGAAATTTGGGAAAACGTTAAACAGGTGTCTGAGGTTATCTGTGAAAAGAAATAAAAAAAGGGGACGCCCTAAAATAGCAGGGCAGGTAAGAGAACCAAATGGACGTATATCACGTGCAAAAGCACTACGTGAAGCCGTTGATAAATTGGCAATAGAAATGCGTGCAAAGCGCTTCGGTTTAACGCTACAAGAGGCAAAAAATCCACTTTCTGGGTCTTACATAGGGCGACTTTGTTTGCAAGGTGTGCTTACTCAAGAGCAATATGACGCCGCCCAGCAATATCTACAGATAAGGAATAATTACCTTTGTGCAAAGGGCTTGCCTAATGCTATTTATGATGATGTGTCTACAAATTCAGATCCAGATAGCTTTGAACAATGGGTTCAAAAAGCAACAAATCACTATCAAGCCGTGAAAGAGGCAGTAAAAGAAGCCCAATGCCTCTATAGACAGTATAATCTTCATGCTGCGCTACAGTACCTCGTTATAGAAGATCAAATGCTACCCCACCTTGTGAATTCATTGCGCGTTGCTCTCAATATGCTTCAGAAGCACTTTTTGCAAAAATAACTATCAATAGAATATGAAGGGAATGGCAATAACAGCTAAGGTGGTCATTATTGCAAATAAAAACGCAGGAATCTTTAACCTAAATCGCCAGAGTATGTTAATCGGAAGAGACATTTACAGACCACTCTATTATCATTGCTTCATTAAGTTCCTCTAATCAAAATACCGAAATATAATAATGGTACCGCCAACATATGTTACGAAAAATAGTATTAGAGCAATGACAAAGAAAGCTATTTTTTTAAAAGGTGATATTAACACTAAACCTATATTATCTCGGCTTTTATTACTTGCAAAAGTTTTGTGATTATATTTAAAAGTTTCATGATAGAATTGATTGTAAGCAGCTCTCTTTTCAGGATTTTTAAGAACTTCATAAGCTTCGCAAACTTTTTTGAATTTTTGTTCAGCGTCGTTACTGGAATTATGATCAGGATGGTATTGCATAGCTAACTTACGAAAAGCAGATTTTAGCTGCTTATCATTGCATTCGTAGCTTACACCAAGAATTCCATAGTAATCATCTTCATTTACTATCATTACGTACTACCATGTGTATTGTTAATATTTCTACATTGCAGTTTAATTGATTCCCTTTTAATGTATCAATGTGTGTCATTTTAGTGTTGACAATGTGTTGCAAATCGTATTTAATGACAAATACGGCACTGGTCGTACTGTATCTAGACGAGGGGCAGTGCAGTTTGAAATCCCCGCAAATGCGGGGTTTTTTATTATCTGGAGGGCGTATTTTATGACATCAGAAAATACACAGCAGGCTCCACAACCCATTAAAAAGCGTATACCCCCAAAGGCAGGTCAAGGGCGTGTCAAAGGTATTCCCAATAAAATGACGCGCATTTTAAAAGAAGCAGTGGTTAAGGCTGCTGAGAATGCTGGGAATAAAATTGGCAATGATGGTTTGATCTCCTATTTGGAAAAGCAGGCTATGGAATGTCCAGCGGCTTATTTAGCGTTGCTTGGTAAGGTGTTGCCTTTACAGGTGACTGGGGAAGATGGGGGAGCCGTTAAGGTGATAACGCGTGTAGAAATCGCGCCTTTGGTCAATGACAACACGACAGATTAATATTGTTCCAAAGCTTATACCGATTTTTACAGATAAGGCTTTGGTGCGTGCGGCTTGGGGTGGACGAGGGTCTGGAAAGACAAGATCATTTGCCTTGATGGCTGCTTTAAAAGGCTATCAATTTGGTATGCAAGGGATATCGGGCACTATACTTTGTGCACGGCAGTTTCAGAATTCTTTGGCAGAAAGTTCATTGGAGGAAATTAAGCGCGCCATTGAAGCGCATGACTTTTTAAAGGACTATTACAAGGTTGGGGAGTCGTCGATTAAGTCGATAGATGGTCGTATAGCCTTTCAGTTTTCTGGTCTTGACCGCAATATAGCTAGTATCAAGTCTATGGGGCGTATTTTGCTTTGTTGGGTTGATGAGGCGGAGCCGGTGACAGAGACGGCTTGGCAAACGCTTATACCGACTTTGCGAGAAGAGGGAGAAGGATGGCGGGCAGAGTTATGGGTGACATGGAATCCATTGCGAGAGAATGCTCCCGTTGAGAAGCGGTTTCGCTTTTCAAACAATGAGGCAATCAAGCGTGTTGAGATCAACTGGTCAGACAATCCGAAGTTTCCCAAGATTTTGAATGAAGCGCGATTGGATGATCTGAGAAACCGTCCAGAGACCTATAAGCATATCTGGGAAGGGGCTTATCTTACAGCGGTTCAAGGTGCTTATTATCAAAAGGAAATGTTGGCAGCCGAGCAGGAGGGGCGGATAGGGCGTGTTGCTCGTGATCCTTTAATGCAGATACGCGCCTTTTGGGATATTGGGGGCACGGGTGCTAAGGCAGATGCCACAGCGATATGGATAGCGCAATTTGTGGGGCGAGAGATCAGAGTGCTTGATTATTACGAAGCACAGGGACAGCCTTTATCGGAACATATAGGCTGGTTGCGTCAAAACGGTTATGAGAAGGCACTGATGGTTTTGCCCCATGATGGTGCGACCAGAGATCGTGTGCACAATGTGAGTTTTGAGAGCGCTCTTAAACAAGCAGGCTTTCAAACAAAAGTTATCCCTAATCAGGGAGCAGGGGCTGTTAAGATACGTATAGAAACAGTCCGCCGTGTTTTGCCTTCTGTTTGGTTTAATGAAAAGACGACGGTAGCAGGACGCAAGGCATTGAACTGGTATCACGAGAAATGGGATGAGAAGCGCAATATTGGCTTGGGAGCAGAGCACGATTGGTCCAGTCATGGGGCAGATGCCTTTGGACTGATGTGTATTTCATACAAACCACCAAAAGAAATACAAAAGCGACCAGCTTATAGCGGCAGAACGGAATATGAGAGTACCTCATGGATGGCAGAATGATGCATGATGATGAACATTTAGAGAAAGACAGCAACGTATCTGATCTCTCTCATGAAGGTTTGTTTCGTAAGCTTGTGAGCTGGTACAAAGAAGATGTGGAGCATGTGAATAAATGGCGTGAACATGCACGGGAGGATTTTGGTTTTTACAATGGTGATCAATGGAATGAAGAAGATTTATCGGCGTTAAAAAAACAACGCCGCCCCGTTATGACCTTTAATCGTATTGCTCCGCTTGTAAATGCTGTTGTGGGTTCAGAGAGAAATAATAAGCGCGAAGTGCAATTCATTCCCCGTCAAGTAGGGAAGGCATTGCCAAGTGAATTGCTTACCGGTGCGGCAGAATGGTTTCGGGACATGGCGCATGCAGAATACGCTGATAGTGACGCTTTCCAAGATGCGGTTATCTGCGGCATGGGGTGGACTGATACACGGCTTGATTATGAGAACAGCCTCGATGGTGAACCGGTAATTACGCGTTTAGACCCACTGAAAGTGGTCTGGGATAGTGCGGCAGTGCAACCGAATTTAACCGATGCGCAACGTTTGTGGTATGTGGACCGCAAGCCTTTGGAAGTAGCCAAGCAGATGTTTCCCAAAGCCCATTGGAGTGAACTGAGTGCAGATTGGGCAAGGGATGGGAGCTCTCATGAAGGTGTTCACCATAATGATCTTGATTATTACAGTGATGAAGGGAGCATTGATGTTGAAAACGGTCGTCGGATGGTCACTCTTGTTGAATGCCGTTGGTTTGAAAGCGAGAGGTATTACAAAGCGCCCGATTTAAGCACTGGAGAACTTCGTGATTATAGCGAAGAGGAATTTAAGCAGCTCCAATGCATGATGCCCGATATCCAAGGGGCAGCTTTCAATAAAAAGGTTGTAAGGCGTGCTTTTTTAGGGAGGAAATTGCTTGAATCCCCAGATCAACCTTTGGTTCCAGCTGGTCAATTGGGTTGGGAGTGTATAACGGGGTATTTTGACAAGATAGAACGGCAATTTTATGGGGTTGTACGTCCTACAAAAGATCCACAACGGTGGGCGAATAAATATTTCAGTCAAGTGATGTATATCCTTAATAGCCAATCCAAAGGGGGGCTTATTGTCGAGGAAGGGGCGTTTAAGGACATCAGGCAGGCTATGCAAGATTGGGCGCGGTCTGATGCGTTGCTAGTTGCTGAAGATGGCGCCCTTGCACAAGGAAAGATCCAACCCAAACCCGTAGCAGAATTTCCAACGGGGTTTTTCCAGTTGTTTAATGAAGCTAAGGAAGCGATTAATCAGGTGACGGGTTTATCGCCCGAATTCATTGGCACAAGGGAAGTGACACAAGCGGGTATTTTGGAGGCACAACGACGCCAATCCAGTTTAAATCTGCTTGCTTGTCTGTTTGATGGCTTACGTTTGTATCGCAAGCGGCAAGGTAAGATTATTTTGCACTTGATACAGAATTACTTGTCCGATGGGCGTTTGGTACGGATATCTGGTGAAGAGAATGCGCAATATATTCCATTGACGCGTGAAGAAGTAACGAGTGTCGAGTATGACATTGTGGTGGATGATGCCCCAACCAGCCCGAACGAAAAAGAGCGCACCTTCGGTATTATCACACAACTGCTTCCATTGCTTCAAAATGCGATTACGCCGGATATTATGCTTGATCTACTTCGTTATTCACCATTGCCTGCGTCATTGCTTAATCGTGTGAGTGAGAAGATGCAACAGCAGCAAATGGCACAACAAGCCCAACAACAGCAAATGAATCCGGAACAAGAAATGAAGTTGCAGGAAAAGCAGCAAGATATTGCGGCTAAAAGTCAGATGCAACAGATGGATTTACAAGGCAAGCAGATTGAATTGGTCATGCGTCAAAAGAGAGCAGAATTGGAAGCGGAATTGATGCAACAGAAGCATGAGCTTGAACGGGAGCGTATTCTTAATGAACGAGCGCAAAATCAAATCATGCGTGAAAGAGCGGCAACATACAGAGGAAGAAGCATTTGAGAGAGGTTAGAGAATGAATGCAGAAATGAACGAAGCGATGAATGAAGCGATGAATGAAGATTATAGAGTTGGAGCACCGGTATTTGATGATGAGAGCTCTTTTGATGCTGGCTCTTATGATGGTGAAACGATTGATAATGATGACATCACGTCTCCAGAGCCGGTTGCACAGCCCGTTGAAAAACCTTCAGAGATTGTTCCTAGTATAGAGCAGCAGCGTGTGGAGCAACAAGCCAAACAAGCTCGTGAAGCGCTTGTCAAGTTTTATGAACCCCAATCCCAGACGCCAATGGTTGAAGGTGAAGGCGGACCTCCAGACCTACGTGAGGACCCTGTTCGTTTAGTGGCGTGGATGTTAGATAAGATTCAAAAGCAAGATGCGTATATTAGGGAACAGAAAGAAGCGCTAAGACAAGCTGAGGAACAGCAGCAGCACGATATGCGTCTTGGTGAATTTTTTAATAATTCTGTTAAGTCGTTTCAAAATAAATCCAGTGATTTTGATGCCGCGGCAAATTTTCTTTATGAGGCACGTGCAAAAGAATTGAGTTCTTGGTCATCACTTTATCCTGAATATGGACAACAAAACACAATAGATGCGATTATAAGAGATCAATTGCATGCTCTTGTAGCGACTTGTGCACAAAGAGATCTCAATCCGGCAGAAGAGATTTATAGGATAGCGCAAAATCTTGGCTATCAGAACCAAGCAGTACAAGCGAATAATCAAGTAGCAGCGCTTCAAAGCCGTCAGAATTCTGCGAGAACCTTAACGGCATCTGGTGGAGGGAAGAGTGTTGGACCAATCACTTTAAAAACCATTTGTGATATGTCTGATAAAGAATTTGGAGAATGGTATAGCAATCCTAAAAATCAAATCATTTTTGATAAGTTAATGGGGCGCGATGGCTGAATATAGTCTAGGCGCATAACGTAATCCGCTTCTGATGCGGGTTTTCCACCGGCTTTAAGCCGGTTTTTTTACAGCAAAGAAAGGTTAAATCAATGGCAATAACACGTATACCTATTAATGATGCACTTGCAGTGCAAGCTTGGTCAAAGAGATTAAATTATGAATCGTCCAAAGCGCTTGATATTGAACCGTTAATGGGAGAAGACTCTAATAGTATTATTCAAGTCAAGAATGAACTTAAGAAAGAAGGCGGAGATTGTGTTACTTTTAGCTTACGTGCACAGATTATGGGGCGTGGTGTAAGTGAGGGTGAGACACTTAAAGGTAATGAAGAAGCTCTTCAGTTTCTTCATGACAAATTATATATCAATGAACTTAATCATGCAGTTTCGACGAAGAATAAAGGTACAATTGATCAACAACGTATTTTGTTTAGTTTACGCGACGAAGCACACAAGTCATTGGTTGATTGGTATGCGGACCGTTTAAGTTTGATGTTTTTCACGCAAGTGTGTGGGTACACAGCACCTACAATGAAATTTGAAGGGCGTGAGATTGAACTAGATGAATTGTATTATGGTTTTAATGCACCATTGGCACCAAGTAGTAAGCGCATTGTACGACCAGAAGCCAAAACGAAAGATGAAGACGTAAAAGAGCTGGCAAAACACGGTTTTAGTCTTAAGCTGATTGATGAAGCTGTTAAAGTTGCAAAGTTGGCTAACCCCAAAATCAGACCAGTACGTGTTGGTGGTTCCAATGTTTACGTGATGTATCTTCATCCCATACAAGTTATGCAATTGCGTACCAATACAGATACTGGTCAGTGGCTTGATATACAAAAGGCGGCTTATTCAGGTTCGCGTGCGAAGAATCCGATCTTTGATGGTTCATTAGGCATGTATAACGGTGTGATTTTACGTGAATCGGAACATGTGACGCATGGTGTAAAATCCGATGGTAGTGTTGAAGAAAATGTACGCCGTGCTGTTTTACTGGGTGCACAAAGTGCGATGCTTGCCTTTGGAGCAGAAAATCAAGATACGCGCTATAAATTGGTTGAAGAGCTTGATGATTATCAACGGGTATATGGGGTTGCAGCGAAAACAATCCTAGGGATGAAAAAAACGCGTTTCCAAATGTCTGGAAGAGGACAACATGCGCAAGATTTTGGAACCGTTGTTGTTTCAACTTGCACAGGCGAAAAGCCTTCTTAATTTTCAAAGAAAGGAAATAAAACATGGCAGAAGAATTACCACAGCCCCTACAAGGGAGAAATTTGGTTACGCAACAAGTGAGTTTTTTGCGTTTGAATATCTCGCATAAAGATAAAAATCTTACACGAAAAATAGGCACGCTTCCACGTAGCGCTTTGATCACTTCGATAAAAGCGTTTGTTAAGACAGCGTTCTCTGAGGCGAAATTGAAAATTGGCAGTACCTACGGTGGCAATGAGTTTGGCGAAAAAGAGATCAAAACCCAAAATACGCAAGATTTTACACCAACAGACCAAAAGGTTTTTGCTCCAGAGGATAAAGAGATGACCCTTTATGCAACACGAGACAAAACTACTGATGCTGGTGAGTGTGTTGTGGTCGTACAATTTGTGACAAATCATTAAGGGGATAAGACATGGCAGATTATTTACCACAGCCCTTGCAAGGGAGAAATCTTCATACCCAGCAGGTAAGCTTTTTGCGGCTTAATTTTAGCTATGAAGATAAAGAAAACGCTATGAGAATAGGTACGCTACCTCGTGGTGCTTTGATTACTTCAATTAAAGTGTTTGTTAAGACAGCATTTTCGGACACAAAGGTCAAAATAGGCAGCACTGCTGGAGGGACTGAGTTTGGTGAAGTAGAAATCAAACAACAGGCAGTAAAAGAGGTTAAACCTACTAATCAAAAAGAGTTTGTCCCTTATGATGAAGAACTTACTCTCTATGCTAAAGCGGACAAGACAGTACAAGCTGGTCAAGCAAGTATAGTCGTTGAATTCGTGACCAATCACTGAGATTGGGGGGAGAGATTTATTAACTCCCTCTTAGTTTATGAAGCAGAAGACTGTACAGAGAGTTGTAAATTAAGGGCAGATAAGACAGCGACTAGGGTTGAAAGCTTAGGATCACCTGTTTTGCTTAAAGAACGGTATAATCCACTGCGTTCGCGATTGGTTTCTTTTGCTAAGGCACTCATATTTTGAGCGCGAGCAACAATACCAAGGGCATCCGCTATGTGAGCAGCATCACCTGTTTTGAAGGCTTCATTGAGAAACATTTTTTGTACCTCAATGTCTTCAAGATATTCCTCTGGTTTAAAGGGGGTTGTTTTCATCACTGTACTCCTCTTTTAATTTTAACGCTTGTTCAATATCCCTTTTTTGCGTTGATTTATCTCCACCGCATAACAAAAGGATAAAATCAGAGCCTTTTTGGGTAAAATAAATCCGGTAACCGGCACCATAGTGGATACGCAATTCACCTATGCCATTAAAAAATTTAACATCACCTAAAAGTCCTTGTTTTAAGCGTACAACACGTTGAAGAATAATAGCCTTAACGCCTTTATCTTTGAGTTTCTTAAGCCAAGTATCAAATTCTATAGTTTTATGAATGATTACCATTAGTGCACTATAATACACATAGTGTGTAATGTCAAGTTAGTTTCAATTTTTCTATTTCACTAAAAGGTATTCTGATGACACGTCATTATATTCGGGTTAAAACCGGAGGACCGATACCTGTAAAGCGAGATGTTTATCGTCATAAGAGAACACTTTCGCACTTAGTGTCGGTCATTCAAGATGAGATTGATGACATAGCCGATGAGTATGTTCATCAAATCCAAGAAAGCATTTTTGCAGCCATTCGTTTTTGTGAACGGGAGACCTTTTACTTTAACGAAAGCCGTGATGTGGTGTTTGAGACACGGGCTGGACAAGGTGTTTATGATGCAAGCACTACCCGCCCTATTGAAACAGCTGTTAAACTAAAAAACGTTTATCTAAGCTCTGATCAACATCATAAGTTTGCATTGGAGTGTAAGGACCATGTTTCTTTAGAGCCTTTGTTATCATCAGAGCAGCAAGGAACGCCGGTTTGTTACAGTTATTTTGATAGGAAATTACATCTTTATCCCACGCCGGATAGAGCCTATCAGATTCAACTCATTCTCTCTCCATTGCGTTTATCAGAGATAGAGAGTGTCGATGAGGAGCATCCATGGTTTGTGCACGCGTTTGATTTGATTAAGGCGCGTGCAAAATACGAACTTTACAAGAATATCTTGAAAGACCCCGATTGTGCAACGGCAGCTTACAATGACTTTAACGAACAGTTGAATGAATTGCGTGCAGAGACGTCTCAACGTCATAACGTGACCAGAATAATACCAACGGATTTTTAGCATGGTTTATTTTCCTATAGCCGATTACAGACCGGATGTTGCGGTTGTCAACGGCAGTTTTACGGATAGCCTTGTGAATGTTTTACCGGCAGATGGTGGTTACATACCCATGCCTAGTGCAATGGTTGTTTCTAATCCTTTGGAAGAAAAGCCCTTGGGTTCAATCGCCTTTAGAAGCGGTAATGGTGTTAAGATAATCGTAGGAGGCAAGCAAAAACTTTACAGTTATGATAGTCAAACGAAGGGTTGGAAAGACATAAGTCAAAGTGGTGTGACCTATCATGCGCATGAGGATAATCAATGGTCATTTGCTCTGTTTGGTCAAAGAATTATTGCGGTCAATAAAAATGATAAACCACAAGTTTTTAATACCCATAGTTCTGAACGATTTGAAGATTTAGGAGGCAATCCGCCGAAAGCAGGCTTGGTGAAGGTTTGGGGACCTTTTGTTTGTTTGATGCAATTGACAGATCACCCCAATCGCATTCATTGGTCTGGTTTGGAAGATGCAACCCATTGGACAGTTAAGCAGAAAGATTGCGATTTTCAAGATTTTCCGGATGGAGAATATGTTCAAGGGGCAACAGAATCCACCAATCCCCTCATTTTTATGCGTTCTGCTATTTATGCTGGAACCTTTGTTGCGGGTTCTAAGATTGTGTTTACGTTTCAAAAGATACAAGACAAGCGAGGAGCCCGCAGTGCAGCCTCTATAGCATGTCGAGGGAGTGACGCTTTTTTTGCAGGTGATGGTGGTTTTTATCAGATGAGTTTAGATGGTCAACTTTTACCGATAGGTTTTGAAAAGGTTGATAGAACGGTTTTTAAAACATTTGATAAGTTTGCTCTTGATGAGATGCAAGGAGTTATAGACCCCATTGATAACCGGATTTATTGGTCCTTAAAAAGAGGCAATAACGAACAAACCACCTTTGTTTATGATTGGGGCTTGCAGAAATGGTCGACGCTACAGGGAAAGCCTTTCACGTTGTTTCCAGTGTTTACAACAGGTTATACTTTAGAACAGTTAGATGAGATTTCGATCAATCTTGAGGCATTGCCGGCTTCTTTAGACAGCCCTCGTTGGCAAAGTGGCGCTCCAATGCTTGGTGCTTTTGATGAAAATAATCGGCTTGTTATGTTTACAGGAGCCCCGATGGAGGCAACGGTTGTTTCACAAGAGATGGGGGCACCGGATGGAAGTTTTAACTTTATTACGAAAATGTTTGCCGAAGTTGATACGACACAAGGTCTTTTAAGCATAGGAGAACGTCGTCTTCGCAATAATCAGACGCCGATCACATGGCATAAGGAGAGGGTGTGTTCGTATGTCACGGGCGCTTATCATGGACGTTCACGCAATCGTTATCACCGGTTTAAATTACGCATTCCTAAGAATGAACCTTGGACGATGATAATAACGCATTATATATAAAAACACAATAAAGTCAATAGTTTGTGTGCAATTGTTTTATAAGAATCCACTTAAGAATCCACACTTTTATGCATGATTCATTTGACTATTTTTTATATAAGATTGCCATGTATGAATAGACCATAAAAAGCAAATCATCATGTAAATGTTATAACGCATGTGTCATTCAAATGAAATGAAAAGCAGATATCATTCATAACAGTTTATAAATTTATGATACGTTTTTATCACAGCACAAATTACATTGTTTTAAAATTTAATTGTTTGGAATTATCGATAACATACGTTTAAAGATCACATCTTGTTTTAAAGATTGGATTGTTATCACATGATAAAAACATAAAATTAATGAAAATACGCTTATGAAAGCTTTTCTAAATGCACGTTTTAAACGTTTGAAACTGATGTTTATAACAGTTTTTAAAGCCTTGCGTTTGATAAAATCGGTTGTTTATTGTCTTATGAGAGATGGTTTTGAAAACCAATGCTCGTAAATGTAAAAAATGGGCTTTGTTAAAGCTACCAAGCGTTTTGATAATGTGCTTAAGATAAAGACGTTATGATTGATACGTTTGATAGTCATAACAAGCGTTTTATAGGCTCTCTCATTCAAATGAGTGATTAAAGATCACATGCACATTTACGTTTCTTTTGATAAGTTTTCATAAAGATAATAGAGCGCTTGCAATATGATACGTTTTGTATATATGCATTCATTACTCCATTGTGGATGATTCATTTTAATCATTAGAATAGACATTTGAAAGCCGCGTCATATTATTTGGCACGGCTTTTTTTATTTTACTCTCTCTTTTATGATATGTTTATAGCAATGCATTTTAATAGCAATGCATTTTATATGCGTTTATAACCATAAAGAATGCACGCCCCATGCGTGTTTTTATTCTGTTTTATCAGTTATATTGACAACATTATCCCTTTCATAAACCTCACAATTTTTTGGAACCAACCTTACTTTGCTTTTTTTGTTGATTTTTGCATTGCCATAAGCACGCCCCCAGATCGTTGCACAATATGAGATTTTAGCATTGCCATAAACAGAGCCATAAATCTCACAAGAGCCACTCACACAAGCATTCCCATAAACCTTGCCATAAATTTTTGCACGACCATTAATAACAGCATAATTATAAATTTTTGCATGGCTATAAATACAGGCCAAGCCAGAAACCTTGGCATGACCATAAACGCGTGCATAACTAAAAACCGTAGCATCATAAGAAACATGCGCATGGTCATAAATATGAGCATCAGCAAGAACGCGGGCACTACCATTCACATGAGCATTACCATAAATATTGCCATAAACATGAGCATTGCCATAGACAAAAGCATGGTCATAAACTTTAGCATATTGAGAGATAAAAGCTTTTCCATAGACTTCAGCATTGCCATAAACTTGACCACAGACTTGAGAAAAATGGCGTATTTTTGCATCATCATACACTCTTGCATGACCGTAGACACAAGCCTCATCATAGACCCAGCAATTGCCATCATGGGATAGGTTAACTTCCTTTTCAATAAAGCCGCCCAAAGACCCCGCCTTTACATCATCGAAATCTTTTAAAGCTTTAATGCGATAAAGGTTTATAATATTTCGAGTAAGAGCATGTTTGATTTTTTTGATTTCACTGGTTAATTCATATTTTTTGCACATAGAGATACCCTCACAATTTAATGTGATAAACATTTGCTAAAATTTGGAATGGGAAATTTAAAAGAGGGGCACCCCCGCCGCGCCCGCCGCTGCTTTATTAATTAGACCCAGACAATCTCTAATTCACCATAAGGAGAGAGACGTTCAGTATAGGTTTTTATTTTAGTAGATCCGCCGACATTTTCACGAATAACAGCAATGCCATGAATATGAGCATTTTCAAAAACATGCACGTTATTTGCTATACGAGCTTTTTCATAAACCCTAGCATTGTCATAAACATAGGCATTATCATAAATAATAGCCTTGCCATAAACACGCGCATTACCATAGACATGGGAATTATCAGAAATAACAGCATTGCCATAAACATGGGCATTATTATAGACATAGCCAGCAACGATAGCATTGTCATAAACCCACGCATGACCATAGATATGACCACAAGTAATAGCATTGCCAAAAACCCTTGCATTTTCATAAACGTGACCATTTTTAAACACAAGAGCATTATCATATACCCAGCAATTGCCATCATGGGATAAGTTACTTTCATTTTCAATAAAACCGCCGAGGTCTCCCGCCTTAACATCATCAAAATCTCTTAGAGCACGAATGCGGTGTAAAGTAAGACCATCAAAAGTGAATTTTTCACTGGTAAATTCGTATTTTTTTGCAGGCTCTTGTTGATTAACAGGCGCGGTTTCATTTGCAATATTAGAGATAACGGGGGTGGTTTTTGAGATATTTGTCATAATTAAATCCTACATGTTTATAATTTTGAATTAACACCCTATAAGGATGCCGGGCGCTCAAAACACGGCATGTAGTCCGTTGTTACGCTTTTCCCATAAAAAGGGTATTGTATAGCGTAACTACACCCGACAAAATCACTATATATGCTAACAAAAGCATAAAAGATAGTCAGTTTTTAATAGGATTAGGTTTATCGTAACCTCTTCGCTACATGTTTAGTGTTTTGATCACTTGATTATTTATATAATAAAATACGTATTTATTGTCAATTAATATTTTATCTTTTTTGATATTTTTTATGTTTTTTAAATTCATTATGTATAAATATTTATCATGTTCTTATCAATTTCTTCTTTTATATTTATATTCTTTTAAAGCTATATTATTGGCTTTATGAAACGATTGCGTTATTTTCTGAATCTATACATTTATAATATTTAGAAACGCTCTCATAATGCGTATTTTTATCTTTATGACCTATCAGTTTTTTTACTAAATGAATTTTAAATTTTTTGTGAATTTTGTTTATAAAGGGCTCTAATGTAAACAACCTATATTAAACGCACTCTATAAACACAACCTGTAATATATATTTTGTAGGGGTTTTGGGGGTGTTTATATTTTTTTCAAAAATTAGGGAATTAAAAGCGTAAAGTAATATAAGTATTCACAACAAAGCTTTTGAAAACAATAAAGCTATCATTTTAGATTACGGTATAACCTCTTAAAGCCAATGTAAAAGAAGCGTATTCACTTTAAGATGGGATTTATTAAAAATCTTAAAGCAATCAAAATAAGAGTATTTAAAAGTGCAAATGATTTTTTTTAGAATAACGCATATAAACTATTCTTTTAAAAAGGGATACTCAATAATAATTAGGTCAATAAGTTATATTAATAGTGAGAATTTTATTCTTTATTGATTCTATTAGTTTTTTCTCTATCTCTCATCTTTTTTGAGCTTTTTTATAGCTTCAAGAGCGAGTTTTTTACGGTCTGTGCTCTTTATGTAGAGAAAAGTTAGAGTATTTTTAACTTTTCATATAATTATTCTTTGAAAAGGTCAGAGTGCGTTCCTGTACGAATAAGATGTAATTTATCTCCTTCTATTCTATAAATAAGCAGCCAATCTGGTTCGATATGAATATCATGATACCCTACCCAATCGCCTTTTAGTGGATGATCACAGTAATGTCTTGGTAATGGCTTTTCTTCAATTAGAAGACTTAATAGTGTACGCAGCTTATTCATATTTTTACTGCGTTTTTCCGCCTTGCGCACGTCACGTTTAAATTGTCTCGAGCGAACAGGTATCAGCATATTAAATGCCTAAATCCTTAAAAAGGGCATCAGCGTTTTTAAATGTCTTACCTTTACCTTCATCTAATTCCTTTATAGCTTTACGTGTGACACTATTAGGTACTTTAAGCTCAAAAGGCAAACAACCTTCTTCAGCGACACGCAAAAATGTTATGCGGATAAGATCTGATGCACTTAATCCCATGCGTTCTAAAGTAATCATCGCTTGTTTTTTCATTTTAGCAGGAATGCGAGCGCGAACAACAGAATCGGCTTTCATGATTTGTATCTCCATTTATAACCTTTGTTATAGTGTAGCTACACTGTGACTTCAAGTCAATTTTTTAGAATTAAAAACCCTCTGGATAGCAGGTATGGCAAAAAAACTCCACGAAAAGAATCCTTGATTCGCAATAATTAAGAGGAATGTTGCAAAATCCTATTCTCTTAACTTTATTTTGTTATCCCTCATAGTAAAGAAGATTATATCTAATCAACTTAACAAGAGAGGTATAGATTATGGTTATAAGCTCTATACCCCTTATGAGTTTATCATACCCATTATGTGAGTATGCCAAATCTATTCAGTTTCTCTAATTTCTAATTTTGGTAGTTTTTTCACGATTTTCATTGTTTCTAAACTTACGGTAATAACCCTTTGAAATAACTCTAATGGATAAGCAGGGTTGCCAATGGTTTCAACAGCATAGCAATTGGCATCATTAACAATGCCACTCTTTTTATCAGTCTTAACGCATTGACGCTCCATAACCCATTCAAGAGCGGGTTTACCATTGACGATATACTCATAAAGCTTCAAGAGGGATATCTGTTATTGTGATATTGCTATTGTAAATAACAATGGTTTTATCTTTTCCTTACTATTTTTAATTTTTGTGAATTTCATTTCAGTCACATAATAAAACTTTTCGGGATTAGAGATGTCAGTTAATTTTGGATTACCCTTTTTAAAGGTCTCAGGATAAGGTTCTACAGTTTCATAGTTTACGTGCAAATGACCCAATTCATGCCCTGCTGTTACAAACTTCCAAAATCCTTAGCAGTTTTTATATAAAGAAGACGAGGCAATTCTTTAGAGAGGTTATCGACATAACGAGTGCGATATTCTGAATGCAAGAGACCGTAAACATAATAAAACAGATCATCTTTAGTGTTTTTTTCATTAGGATAAGCAGTTTTGAAATATGCTAATTCTTCATAAGTTATGGCATTACGCAATTTCTTTTTTGCTTATTTTAGTAATAAGCTATCGTCATGCTATTTTTTTATCAAGCGATAATAATGGAGTGTTTCTTGTTGTCTCTAATATGTAACAGTTCCAATAAATTTGGTATATTCTATGAATAACAGTCTTTACTTGAAGCTCAAGATTATATTACATGCAACACCTTAAAATTAAGAAGCATATAGAGTGTATGATTGTCATTTAACAGTGTCATTGTAAAATCTTCAAAAGCGGGGGAAGTGATATGGTTTGCACAACACATAAAGCAGGTGTATACAGTACAGTCTATGCTTTTCTCTCAGATGTTATAAGTATTATTCTCATCAAAAAATTAAAAAATTGTTACGCGGTTGGCGATTTTTTCTGTGACGCTGACGATATGGTTCATTTTGTTGCTCATTTTGAGGACACAATGAATGCATAGATTTTTTTTCACTTTTGTTTTTGCGGCTATTTTGTGCCTTTTCTCGTTGCCGAGTTTTGCCGAAAACATTCGTGAGAAAGCGATTAATCAATCAGAGAGCATCCAACGACAACAAACGCAAGAACAGCGTTTTCAGCAATTACACCGTAGAAACGAAACACATGGGGTATTTTTGCCAGATGATGATACCACATCTGCCTATGGTGCTTCGTCTGGTACAACCTGTTTGCTGATCAAAAGCATTGAATTTGTTGATGCTCAGTTGATTTCTCATACCGACCTTCATGAAGCCATTTCTCTTTGGGAAGGGCGGTGTTTGGGGATTGCCGAAATCAACAAAGTGCTCAAAGCGGTGACCAAGCTTTATATGAAGCGCGGCTATATTGCGGTGCGGGCTTATTTGCCTGAGCAAGATTTAAGCGGCGGTCATCTCAAGATTGTTGTAGTTGAAGGTGTGATGGAAGATATTACCCTTGATGGGCATAAAGTTGAGAGGAGACTTCAAGGAGAAATCACCACGGCTTTTCCAAACCTTATTGGGAAGCCGACCAATCTGCGCCAGATAGAGCAAGGGCTTGATCAAATCAATCGGCTTTTCTCACGCCAAGCTACCATTAATCTTGGTGCGGGGAGCAATTCGGGTGGTTCGATACTCGATGTTCATATTGAAAAACAGAAACCTTGGCTTATTACGCTTTCCAGCGATAATCTTGGCGCTAAAGCAAC
>NZ_JBHILU010000080.1:0-896 GCF_042193495.1 Bartonella sp. TS82HLJMH
GTGACTTTAGGGAAAGGGAAGGATGCTAAACCTGTTGCACTTCATAATGTAGCTGATGGTAAGATTGGTGAGGGATCACATGATGCAATCACCGGTGGACAGGTTAATACAATCGGTGAGGATGTTGCCAAGTTCTTAGGTGGTGAAGCTGCATTTAAAGAGGGTGTTTTTACAGCTCCAACTTATAACATCTCTAATATTTCTGACGATGGTACGGTAACGACTAAATCACATCACGATGTTGGTTCAGCCTTTTCTGATCTTGATACGAGTGTCAAGAATGTGAATACTCATCTAACAAATGAGGTCAAAAATTTTAATGAAAAACTCACAAATATTACGCAAGAAGTTCAAGGTGATGCTTTGTTATGGAGCAAAACTGACAAAGCCTTTGTAGCCAAGCATGGAGAAAAAGACGGTGAGAAGACAAACAGCAAGATCACATCGCTTGCGGATGGCTCTATAGCATCAGGTTCGAGTGATGCGGTTACGGGAGGACAGCTTTATTCATTGAATCAGACGCTAGCAAAATATTTTGGTGGTGATGCTAAGTATGAAGATGACGAATGGAGCGAACCAACTTTCACGCTTAAAACCTACAATGCCGATGGTACGGAAGGTGATCCACAGGAGCATCATAATGTAACGGAAGCGTTTGCAGGAATTGATAAGAATTTCACAAATGTCGTTCATGATTTTAATGAAAAAGTCACAAACATCACAGAATCTATGCAAGGCGATGCTTTGTTGTGGAATGAAAGTGAACAAGCTTTTGTAGCTAAGCATGGAGAAAAAGATGGAGAGAAGACAAACAGCAAAATCACATCGGTTGCGGATGGTTCTATAGCATCAGGCTCGAGTGATGCGGTTAATGGTGGACAGATTTATGATCTGAA
>NZ_JBHILU010000081.1:0-891 GCF_042193495.1 Bartonella sp. TS82HLJMH
TTGTCCTTTCGCGTGTAGATGATGGGCTGCCCAAAAGTGTTGCGCACATCTTTAACCATTTGGTTTAGCAGCCCGTGCCATCGCATGTTATTTCGCTCCAATAACTGCTTTAAACAGCATTTCAGGGCGTGTGCAAATGTAAAGCGGATAGCTATAGACCTCCGGTTTTACCCATGCATTACGGTCGTGGTCGACGATAAGCATGGTGTAGAGAGGTTTTCCAACGGTGTTGGCAAAATCCAAGCTTTCACCAGGAGCAAAGGTTTTTTGGAATACACCAGGCGCATCAACAGGGAAGAATTGGCATTCATCAGGCTTAATGCCTATAGCGCGCTTTGTTCCAGCCTTCGCACTTACATTATAGTTGTGGATACTCCGGTAATTAATGAAAGTGACACCTGCAAAGTCAAAACTGCCAAAGCTGCCCGAGCCAAGAGCGCTTGGTGTTGCAACACCTCCGGCGCTATTGAGTGTCTGTGCTAAGGCTGTGTTTAAATAGGTTTCACGAATTGTTTTATGGTTTTTCAACTTGGAAAAGAATTCATTTCCACAAAGCCCAATAATGCGTGAACGATCAGAAAATGCTCCTTTTGAAGCCTCAATCATCCTCATAATGACTTGGTCAACATTGTCAGCAACATTGGTTGTCTCTGTATTCAGTTTAAAGTCAATGGGCTTTGGTGGTGTGATTTCCCATTCCTTGTACCAATCAACAATCACCGAGCCATCAGCATCAAGGACAACACCTTGAACAGCGCCAAGCTGCATATTTTCCCATGTCAATTCGATTTCAGAAATCAGTTTCTTTTGTTTTCTGGCAATATATTTCATTGCTGTTTCTAACTGATCTTCTGCGCCAAATTCACGCCGGTTTTGGATTTCTTCTGATTT
>NZ_JBHILU010000082.1:0-877 GCF_042193495.1 Bartonella sp. TS82HLJMH
AAATATGAACTTACTGATGAAACAACTGAGGTTGATGGCAAAACTCTCCACCGCATTCGTGCCTTACGAGACTTTGGAAACGTCGAGAAAGGCGATTTAGGGGGCTTTATAGAGAATGAAGACAATTTAAGTCATGAGGGGGATTGTTGGGTTGGTGATGATGCACTGGTTTATGAAGGTGCCCGTGTTTATGATGATGCACAAATTTCTGATAATGCTAAGGTTTTTGGTAATGCAGAAGTTTACGAGGATGTACATTTTTATGGATTTGCAGAAGTTTACGGTGATGTACGTGTTTTTGGTGACTGCGATGCTATATGC
Organism: Bartonella sp. TS82HLJMH; assembly: GCF_042193495.1. Taxonomy (NCBI): domain Bacteria; kingdom Pseudomonadati; phylum Pseudomonadota; class Alphaproteobacteria; order Hyphomicrobiales; family Bartonellaceae; genus Bartonella; species Bartonella sp. TS82HLJMH. Next base: position 322 of record NZ_JBHILU010000082.1, read on the forward strand.
ATTGGCAATGATGCAGGTACTTATGGGCATGTTGATGATACTGACCTCATCTCAACTGGAGAAAAGACCAGATGAGAAAATACGAACTTACTGATGAAACAATCGAAGTTGGGCGCAAAACGCTCCGCCGCATTCGTGCATTGAGAGATTTGGGGGACGTCAAGAAAGGTGATCTTGGCGGCTATATCGAGAAAGAAGACAATCTAAGTCATGATGGCAATTGCTGGGTAAGTGATGATGCAAAAGTCTATGGTTATGCCAAGGTTTATGGTGATGTCATTATATCATGCTCCAATTTCACGTATGAGGATGATGTTAATTATGGAAATGTTGAGATTTTTGGAGATGCAAAAGTTTATGATAGTGCTCGCATTTATGACGCAGTCAAGATTTTTAGAAATGCCGAAATTCGTGGATTAGCTAATATTCGCGGAAACACGAGAATTCCTCAAGACATAAAAATTTAACAACCAACCAGCCTTTTAACACCAGCGTGATTCACGCCACGGGAGAATTACATCTAAAATGAAGGGGAATAAACATGCCACACCGCCCA
>NZ_JBHILU010000083.1:0-826 GCF_042193495.1 Bartonella sp. TS82HLJMH
AAATGATCAGCACTTTTCACTATTTTGCTAACTTGCAATGTTTTTCACTGCTCCCCCAAGACCATTTAAAGTTTCTTCAAGCTCTTGCTTGTGAACAAGCGTTAGTGGTCTAAAATGCTCTTTCGCTGTTTTTTCTTTGAGTGCTTTCTCACGTGTGTTTTCAATTGCTCTACGTACACTTTCGGCTTTTGAAAGAAGGGTATTTTCTAGTGTCTGGCAGTAAGCTAAAAGCTCTCCACAGGTTGGCATAAATGTTTTTGATATCCCAATTGCTTGACCAGTTACGATATCTTCGACGCCCTTTTTCAGAGCATATGCTGAAATGCGGTCCAGCATCATACCATAGGATAAAACGACGGCTTTGGCGTCTGTGTTCGCAGGGACTCTCATGCTTGAGAGTAGGAAAGAAGCTTGCTCAATTTGCTTAACTGAAGCTTTCACAGAGAGCAACGCTTGTAGACGATTGCAAGCATCTAAGGTTTGCGCTTCCTCCTGTTTTGTCAATGTATTCCCAGCTTTCAGCGTCAATGGATACCCCGGACTGATCATTTCCATAATCTTCTCCAGATGAGAGATGATCTCTGAGTTCGTTGAAGCCTTCTGCAAGCTGTTCTGTGAAAGTTTTCTGAGTGAATTTTCCATGATAACCACCTAACCGTTTTTCCTGTTCTAATCTTGCTTTTTTCTTTGCTAGCGTTCCGATAGGGCTTGTGACCCAATTGTACCAAGTCCTTTGCCAATCTCGTTTGTTTGCATTTTTACCTGGGTTTGCTATCCAGTAATTTGTGAACCGTTCGGTTTCTAACAGCGCCTCATCATGGGTTAA
>NZ_JBHILU010000084.1:0-825 GCF_042193495.1 Bartonella sp. TS82HLJMH
TTTATCTCCTCTAGTTTCTATGTCTCCATAGATGTCCAAATGTAATTCCTTTTGCGAGAGAATTGGCAACGCTTGATAGTTTGAGTAACAGCATGATGGATATAATGGACAAGATGAGAGCCCCCCCAAACATGGAACTTATATTTTGGTTATAATCGAATTTCATATCGCTCAAATAGTTTGCAAAGATATTCATCATCAGATTAAATACAGTCGCTAAGAGCAGAAAGAGGATTATATAATTGACGACTTGGATTATCCATTGCTCGAAAAGGCGATGAGTTGGTTGCCAGAGCACAGCAATGATGAAGAGTGGTCCCCATCCTACGAGAAGTGTAATAGCGATTTTTGTCAGGAGCACGAGACCACCGCCGATTGCTACTACGAGGCTTGTTGCCAGCAAGATGATGATGCCTAAGAGACTGTAAAGCAGTCCATTGGCTTCGAAGAAGACAGTTTCTTGGAAAAGACGTCCTGCATATTGAAATCCTTTGCCTGCTGCTTTGTCTAGTAAATTCATTAATTGTGTATCAGTGAGTGGATTTGTTATGAGCGCTTTTGATAACTCATAGGGCATTTGTGTTATCAAACTCGCAATTTCACTTTGATAAAGTCCTGTGGTAAGAGCTATTGAAGTAATAATACTTATCCGTAGGAAACGATTTACAAATCCGGAGAGAGGCATATCTATAGCGCCACGAATGATGAGCCATCCATAGATGATGAAAGCAATTGTGATACCGATTGATACAAAGGGCGTAATTGTAGCTATTGTTTTTGAGGAAATATCCGTGACATATGTTTTTGTTATCTGATCAATTTTAT
>NZ_JBHILU010000085.1:0-818 GCF_042193495.1 Bartonella sp. TS82HLJMH
AGATAAAGCGTGCGACCATGAAACCACTCTGCCATGAGCATATCGCGTTCATGTTTTTTGACCGAACACCACGGAAAGTTTGCCATGTCCCATGGGTAATCGATTTGGTTCCAGCTTAATTCCTCATCCGCATCCTCTATCCAATTGCCAATAAGCCTGCCTTCTTCTCCCAGCGTGTGGTTGATCTCTGTGGTGCGTCCAAAGGAAAACAGAGTGCCTCCCGTTGTCACACATACACCGCTTTCATACTCCAGCAGACTGTCATCAAGGCGTGACATATTGCCTTCCATGGCTTGAACATCATAACCATAGGTCCCACGACGAAAATCAGAGCGCAAACTTTTGGAAAGGTCAGTGATTGCTTCAATGGCTTCAAGGCTTTTGCGTTCAGGCAACTGATCAAAATCAAGTTGAAAGGAATTCCACCATGCTCGCCCCGTCCATGCGGGTTGAAAGCGTGCCGAAATCCCTAGCCATTCAAGCCCCACCTCTATTGCAGCAAGGGAGCCGCGCAAGCGCTGCCATTGAATCCCTTGATCAATCAAATCATAGAGGTTTGGAACATAAGGTGTAAGCTCTCCAAGCCCGTATTCTTCAATGAGCCACGGCAAGAAGCGGGGAGGGCGTGTGATCAGTTTAGCATGTGAAATCCCCAAAACAGAACCATCAATATCTTGATGAAAATCGCAAGCATCGGCAAGGCGCTTTTCAAATTCTGTCGCGTTTGTGGGAAGGAGGGAGCCAACCATTAGCGCGCACGCCCTTTGAAGTTTAAAGTGATTTTTCCAATCGATAAAATTTCTTCATCACAAATCATA
>NZ_JBHILU010000086.1:0-818 GCF_042193495.1 Bartonella sp. TS82HLJMH
TCTGAAACTTTCCCTACAATACCTTTCATGTTTTCTTTTGGTATCGTCCATATATTTTTGTCAATTTGTTCAAGGCGTAAATAGCGCAATGGATATGACCGTGCTCCTGTCAAAATCAATAACTTCAGTGCTAAATTTGAAAGGATCTTATCATCCAAGCTTTGATAAAATGCCGGAACCTCTTGCCATGGCATAGCAGGAATATTTGTTGATGTCGCACGTGGTTTTCCTAAAAGCGCGCGTGCCTTCATACAAGCCTGTAGATCAACATCTAAACCAAGAGCCGCAGCATATTTCAAACAAATATTGATACGGTTAAGTGCTTTTCGCGCTGTGTCTGCTTTTTCATGCCAAAGGGGTGCGAGAACATTGCGAATGATATTGGCTGTTAATTTTTCTATAGGTAAATTACCAATGTGTGGAATCACGTGCAACTCTAGTGGAGAAAACCAGCGGCCGTTTTTACCTTCATTTTTCAACTCTGCTTTTTTGCTTTCAAAAGCCGCTTTTGCAATTTCTTGAAAAATATTGCTTTGCTGTTTTAAAATAGTCTGTTCTCGAAAGACAATAGGATCATTGCCTTCTTTAAGAATATCACTATAATATCTTGTAAGCTCACGCGCTTCTTTTAAAGAGAGTTTCGTAACAGGACCAAGTCCCATTTCACGGCGCTTATTGTGGTGCGTATAGCGAAAAAACCAAGAGCGTGTATTGTCTTTTCGAACATTCAACCATAGCCCTGCCCCGTCACAATATTTACCCTGCGGAGACGTCTTTACGAATGATGCTGATAACCGATGAATCGCCCTCACTTAACG
>NZ_JBHILU010000087.1:0-809 GCF_042193495.1 Bartonella sp. TS82HLJMH
TTTACCGGTCAAGGTGTGATTGATGTGAAAGTGATGCGGCGCACCACCACGGTGAAGATATGGACGCAAGTGGACCCACAAGCGCAAGTCTTTACCCCCGATGAAACACGGCAAATCACCGGTATTGACTTTCATCTTTGTAAAATCGGTAATCAAAACCATGATCTGGTGATTGATTTGGTCACCACAGAAAATGGCTATCCGACCGCCGATATTCAAGCGCAAAGCTTTTATTCTATGAAGGGCGCAAAGCTAGGTTGGGCAGAGGCACGCTATGATGTACCACTCCTTGTGATGGATGACCGCTTAACGGCTTTTGTACTTAAAACCGATGATGCTGATCATTCTGTCTCACTAGCAAAGCTTGGAGATTTTGATGCAGAACACCAGAGATACGTCTCGAGCCACCCTTATGTGACCGGTCCACGTTTTTCTTCTGTTAATGCGCAGACATGGTCCGCCCATCAAGATGAGGCTTTAGCCTTTCGAGTACTGGCGGCACGCTACACACAAACAGAAAAAACCATTGATCTTGGCACTTTTGATCTTGTGGACTGCTCTGATTTGCAAATACGCGCAGCGATTGAATTGCCTTCAAGCGATTGTTCTGTCATCTTTGAAATTGAAAGAAACAATGGCACGGTTTATCAACTGCTTCCCTTTCAATTGCTAAGCCTTACCGAATATATCAGTGAAAAGATAAAGCTTCGCGCCATTCTAAAAGGCACCGAAAAGCTCTCACCGGTTTTGTTTGCTCCTGTTCAATTGATTGCGGGGAAGATTCATAAAACGGCCACTTATGTCACCCG
>NZ_JBHILU010000088.1:0-803 GCF_042193495.1 Bartonella sp. TS82HLJMH
ATCCATATGGATGAAGAGGATACATGATAGGTTATAAACTAGATGTAGAGCCCCTCATTAAAAATGATTGCTTAAATACCTCCCTTCCCCATCTTTAAAGGTGGGGAGTGGAACTAAAGTTACACGTGTGGAACTGGTCGTTCAAGAGGCTGTACAGCCAAACGAAACCCCATGGTACGCAGTAAAGCATTCAAGCTGCGGAACTCTGGATTACCTTTTTCTGAAAGTGTACGGTAAAGTTGTGTTGGGTTCAAGTTGGCTGCTTTAGCTACAGCTTGAACACCACCATAAGCTTTGGCCATTTGGCGTAGAGTTACAAGCAGCTCACCCTGATCACCATCTGCTAGGATTGCATCAAGGGTAGCTGCTGCCAACTCAGGATCATCACGGAATATTTCTGCCATTGCATCATCATGGTTACGGTCTTTCATTTTTGCACTCCTTTAATCTTCACGGTTTTGCCAATCACGCCAGCAAGCACATGCACGAGTGATATCAGTCTCTTGTGTTTTTTTGCTGCCACCGCATAATAGCAACAATACGGTCTTTCCAGATTGGACATAATAAACTCGGTAGCCAGGACCAACATTAATACGCAATTCATGAACACCCTCACGAAGCGGCTTGAAATCACCAAAGTTTCCCTGCTCTAAACGATTAAGGCGGCGAATAATTGCAGTTTTAGCCTGCATATCACGGAGCTTTCGCAGCCAATCAGCTATCAAGTCTTTGCCATCAGAAGTAAGGTAGTGACGTATTTCAAACATGATGTATATTCGTTTATAAACGAATATTTGTCAAGA
>NZ_JBHILU010000089.1:0-406 GCF_042193495.1 Bartonella sp. TS82HLJMH
CCTAAAGACTTCGCAACACTGCTGCCAAGAGAATAAAACTGATTACCCGCTACAGCATCGCTTGAAGTTGAAGTAATGTCTCCATTTGCAAGGGATGTAATCTTGCTATTGGTTTTGCTGTCCTTTTCCCCATGCGTTGCCACAAAGGCGCCTGTAGTCTTGTCCCACAACAAGGCGTCACCTTGAGCAAGGGTGATGTCTTTTTCAATCTCTTTAGTAATTTCATCCTTAACATTCTTGAATGTATCTTTAACGTTCTCGAATGAATCACCAACACCGGCAAAGGCAGATGCGACATCGGAATAAGGCTTCTCAGTCGCAGTGCCATCTTTATTGAAGGTTTTAACCTTGAATGTAGGAGCAGTCCATGCGCCATTCTCATAGCTAGCACTACCGCCTAAAGATT
>NZ_JBHILU010000089.1:466-791 GCF_042193495.1 Bartonella sp. TS82HLJMH
TGTTGAGCTAGCAGAAATATCTCCATCTGCAAGATACTTAATTTTTTCATTTTTGTAGCCCTGACGTTTGTCACTTTTATCCCACTTTCTACGCTGTGCTACAAATGCACTATCTGCATCGCTCCAGCTCAAAGAATCACTTTTCGCATCAGTAATCTGATTGGTAATCTCGTTTTTAACGTTCGTGATAGAACTACCAACTCCTGCAAAAGCACTCGCTACATCAGGATAATCCTTATTTTCAGAGGTGCCATCTTCATTGACTGTTTTAACCTTGAATGTAGGAGCAGTCCATGCGCCATTCTCATAGCTAGCACCACCACCT
>NZ_JBHILU010000009.1:0-89474 GCF_042193495.1 Bartonella sp. TS82HLJMH
TACAAAGGGCGTAATTGTAGCTATTGTTTTTGAGGAAATATCCGTGACATATGTTTTTGTTATCTGATCAATTTTATTGAAAAGTTGCGTGAACACTGTAAAGTCCATGGAATTCCTCTTTAACGAATTTTCAACTTTTTATATGATTTTTAAGCATTTTTCGTTGAGTTTTTTAGGATAGAATTAAATTTCGTAGATCTTTTCAGTCTATGAGAGAGAACTGAATATTATGCACTAACCTTTGCTTTTTATGAGCATACAGGAAAAATAATATACGAAATATTGTTATAAAAAGCCTTATCTAATAAATCTTATGGTAGGCATTTTCGTGTTTTTACTATTCAAAATTTTTATGTTATGTTTATCCTTCTGCTGTCTGATAAGTGTATATTCAGCATTGCGTAAATGTGTGACCATTTGTAGTTTTGCTGTTTCATTTTGTAGCATAGCAAGCATTCCGATTATATGTGCTTGTAACTCAGCAATACTTTTTAGATCTTTTGTTGTCGTGATTTCGTTTAATAGTTTTTCAATTTGCTGAAAACGATTGTTTGCTTCTTCAAAAGTCTTTAGACTTACGGCTTTATCAGTGATGGCTGCATATTGGCTACGCTTGTTGATAAAATTGCTAGATTCATGGACAGAGACAGGAATTTCTTCTTCTTTTAAAATATTTTTAAGTGATGTAGCTAGAGCAGAAGATTTATTTCTATTGTAGAGCGTCTCCGGATTTTTGAGAAAAAAACTGCCGTGATCTGTTTGTGCGTTTTTAAGTTTTTTAGTGTCGAATTTTTGGCTTCCCGTTATAGATTCGTGTATCTTTTTTACTTCCTCAAGTTGTTTTTTTAGTGTATCGAGAAGTGGGTCAGGTGGCGCTTTCTTTTGTTGTGGAGGTTTTTTAGGTGTTGGTTTACGTGAAGATAAACCGCCAAAAAAATTGGGCCACGTCGTTGGAATTGATGCTCCCAAATCCGCCGCCCCAGCGCCCCAAACCCAAGCCATCGCTGGGTTTGAAATCCCTAAAGTTATTACAACTACTATTGAAATGACCTTTTTTTTCATGTTTCCCTCCTGTCATTTTTTGCGTGCTGTAAGAAAATTGGTAACCATATTGCTGGATCATCACCAACTTCTGCGATAATGCTTTCGGCTAACTCTGCGTTATCAGGCGTTCCTGATAACACCAAGAGCTCGTCACTAAAGTCGTGTTCGATGGTTTTTCCATCGCGTGTCAGATGGAATTTACCAAGATTCAGTTCTGCAAGCGCAGATTGATCACCCTGCTTAATGAGGAATTGGCGACTAAACTCACCAAGTCCTTTAACGAGTTCAAATTCGGTATCTGTTAGTTTAAAGCCTTTTGTATAATCTTCATAATTTGCTTTGGGATTGGCTAGAAAAATGTAAGTTGCACACTGTTGAATGAGTGTTTTGGCAATATTACTTTCCAAGGCATCGCTAGGCTCTTGTGTTGCGTAAACAAAAATACCATTTTGTTTACGGATAGTTTTTTGCTTATTTTTCGCCAAATCTTCAAAGTAAGGATCTTGCAAAGGCTTCCAAAACTCATCAAAGATATACATAAATCGCTGTCCGCTAATCATGCCTTCTGTGCGATAAAGCAAATACATCATCACTGGAGTGCGAGTTTCAACATTATCTAAAAATTCCGTGATATCAAAGCCGTAAATTTGATGTGTTGAGAGATCAAGAGCATCATGAGGATTATCAAACAACCATCCATAATCACCACCTTCACACCATTTTAGTAAGCGAGCATGAACAGATGGGTGAGCATTATAATCACTTAAACGTGGATTTGGTAAAAATTGTACCAGAAAAGACAAACGACGGAGTGAGTGGTCAATGTTACTGCTCATAACAGACATAACCGCTTTGTTAATTTCTTCCTCGTCGTGATGCGTGACCTCACCACCAGCTTCTGCTAATTTTTTAACAAATTGTTTCAAAAAAATCAGATTTTCTTGTGTGGGGGGGAGTTGGAAAGGATTGAAACCACTTCTCCTGCCTGGCTTGAATGTTAAATATTTTCCACCCATTGCTCGAATGGCAATTTCCATGCCACGATCTTTATCAAAAACAACTGTTGTTGGCTTAAATTTTTGTGCTTGTGCTACCAAAAATCCGAGTAACACGGTTTTACCGGAACCGGATTGTCCGATAAGTGCGGTATTACCGAGCAAACGCTTATCTGTTGAGTCCTCTTCAAGTTTGGAGGCATGAAAGTTGAAATAAAGCGGTGTTTTACTGGTTGTTTTAAGGATTGTAACGGCTGGTCCCCATGGGTTGCCAGTGGGTTTTCCTGACATAAAGTTATGAAAAGATGAAAATGATAAAAAGTTCAATGATGTAATCGGAGCAGGACGCGGTCTCCATTTCCAATTGCCAGGAAGTTGTGCCCAATAGCCAGCCTCTATTGCTAAGTCTACAGGTTTGGGGAGTAGCGCAGCGTCTAGTAATGCTGCACTCGCTTTAGCCATATGGTCGCGAACTTGTTGAATTGTATCACCATAGATCGTCAATGTGCAGTGATGTTCTCCCATGACAAAATGCCCACTGATAAGCTGGTTTAGTGCTTCGTCAATTTGTTCAATTTGGCTCGTTGCCACATCTCGTGCATCAATAAGGTTACGCTGATGCCGTTGTAAATAGTCTTTAGCAGCATGTCGGGAGAGCACCGAAAAGCTCTGCGTCAATACGAACTCGAAGTCACTTTCCAACAAAACATTTAATTGTCCTGGTTTGGTTGTTGCATCATATTCTTTAATTTCCAGCATTCCAAATCGACGCATTCCACTGGTTGTTCGCAGTTCACCAAGAGCGCCCCATTTTGAGAAAAAAGGTCGATTGACAGACATATAGTCAGAAAAACGGTCCTGGCAAATTGGCATGGGGCGATATTCACCATTGACAAGCATTCCAAGGAACTCAAGTGCAGAAGAATAAGCATGCCCATTTTTTTCATAAGCACCAAGAAGTTCTGCACCGTAACGGTTTAAAGATTGGCCTAAAGTACGATTGATGTCATTGAGTTCTTTGATACATGAGTCTTGTCGCATCTTTTTTTGATCAAGCGTTTCACGTTCATGTTGAGAAAAGAACGACATAATTTTATCCGCTATCGGTTGAAAAATGACAGTCAGATATAAATCATTGACCATCAAATTATAACCAGTAAAGCTTTGTCGATATTTTTCATCAAGTTGATAGCAAAACATTTGATCAAATGTTGAATCAGGATATTCATAAACACGGCGGCGCACAATATGCGTCCAAAATGATAAATTGGCTGATGCAAGACCCCGTAGAGTATTGTTAAGCTCTTTTATCCATTGAAAAATATCTTCTTCTGAAGCGCTTTGATGCGAACGCCCATCAATTTTCCAAATTGACAAATATTCCGCATTTTTAGTAGAAATAATCGTATCTGTAATATGATGTGAATAAGGCAGAAACAGGCTTACAGGTGCCTCTGATGCAAGGCGTTTGCTGCTTTCAACAGCTGTCATGTTTATCTCCTTTTACTATAATCAGAGGGACTATAACTTGATGCGCCCCAAAAACCTTTGTTGCGATTGCGAAATTTAGTATCGATCCATAACCACCAGATACGAAACGCCTTATCATCGTTTTTAGTAATTTGCACCATAATGAACCATAATGGAGGTGCCATAATCCACAAAAAGATACTTACTGTCATGGCAATAACAGCGACCCCCATAACCATAACGATAAATGGCATCATGGGGACACCCCATATCGTTGGAACACGTGTTGCTCCTTTGAATAGGGGGAATTCTTTTTGTTCTTGTGATTTCATGGGGTGCTCTTGTCAGTGGAGGTGAAATAATATGTGGCTAATATAAAAGGCTGCACCAGCAATAATGACACTGAATGCCCATCGCATAAATGTAGCTCTTGCAATGATGCGAAATATATAAATAAGCAAAAGAAATAAAAGACTAATGATGGCGACGATAGGAATAAGTATACTTAATCCATATTGCATTCCTATGAAGGCATCCAAGCTCTCAGTTTCCGTCTGAGCATATGCAGACTGCGTTATTAATAACATCATTGAAGTGATAATAATAATAACGTTAATCCTATTGTACGTCTTCGCTTGAAACGTCTTTGATTGTTTCATATCCTTTATCCCCTTTTAATTAAAGTTGCTATAAATAATTATTCCTTTTTTCAGTATGGCTACATTATTACTGGTACACACCTATAATCGATGGATATTAAAAACATTACGTATTATACTGATTCATGAATTACCTTTCAATAATATTGTAAGAAGTTTGGCTGTAGAGGGCATGATAATAAAACTGATTGTCTATCGTATAAACGTATTGTGTTGTATTATTTGTAATTGATGCCATTATTACGCTGTTTTAAATAGCAGTGTAACAAATTGGGTTGCAGAACCTGCGATGACAACACCGATTGCCCACCGTACAAAAGTATCTTTTCCGATGTAGCGCCCTGCATAACCAATTGCTAAGCACAACAGTATAACGGCAGCAGCGATAGGGATAATCGCTTTCAAGTCTGTCTGTAACTCTGTTAGAGCAGTCGATGCATTTTTTAAAGTTTTTACTTGGGCTTGTGCATGAACAGAACTATTCATAAAGAACGCAGTTATAGCAGCAGAAATTGCGATGATTTTGTTGTTACTTTTCGATTTGAGATTAATTAAATTTTGCATATTTCACTCTTATTAAAATCTAGATAATATTTTTGTATAAATAAATATATTGTATTTTAAAATTTATAATTGATGCCATTATTACGGTGTTTTAAATAGCAGTGTAACAAGTTGGGTTGCTGAACCAGCGATAACGACCCCGATTGCCCACCGTACAAAAGTATCTTTTCCGATGTAGCGCCCTGCATAACCAATTGCTAAGCACAACAGTATCACGGCAGCAGCGATAGGGATAATCACTTTTAAGTCTGCTTGTAAATCTGTTAGAGCTTTCGATGCATTTTTTAAAATGGCTGCTTGTTGAGCATAAGCAGAACTATTCATAAAGAACGCAGTTATAGCAGCAGAAATTGCGATGATTTTATTGTTACTTTTCAGTTTGAGATTAATTAATTTTTTCATATCTCACTCTTATTAAAATTCTAGATAATATTTTTATATAAATAAATATATTGTATTTTAAAATTTATAATTAATTCCATTATGGCTTAAATAGCAGTGTAACAAGCTGGGCTGCAGAACCTGCGATGACAACACCGATTGCCCACCGTACAAAAGTATCTTTTTCGATATAGCGTCCTGCATAACCAATTGCTAAGCACAACAGTATAACGGCAGCAGCGATAGGGATAATCTTTTGAATATCGCCCTGTAAATCTTCTAGAGCTTTCTCTGCATTTGTTAAAATACTTGCGTTGGCGGCATAAGCAGAACTATTCATAAAGAACGCAGTCATAGCAGCAGAAATTGCGATGATTTTGTTATTACTTTTCGATTGAATACTAATTAACTTTTGCATATTTCACTCTTATTAAATCTAGATAATATTTTTATATAAATAAACATATTATATTTTAAAATTTATAATTGATGCCATTATTACGTTGTTTTAAATAGCATTGTAACAAATTGGGTTGCTGAACCAGCGATAACGACCCCGATTGCCCACCGTACAAATGTGTCTTTTCCGATGTAGCGTCCTGCATAACCAATTGCTAAGCACAACAGTATCACGGCAGCAGCGATAGGGATAATCACTTTTAAGTCTGCTTGTAAATCTGTTAGAGCTTTCGATGCATTTTGTAAAGTTGTTGCTTGGGCTTGTGCATGAGCTGAACTAGCCATAAAAAACACAGTTAAAGCTGCAGAAAATGCAGCAATTTTATTACGAGCTGTTGTGTGAAGAATATTTAATTGTTTCATGTTCTTTATCCTGATTAAGATTAAAACTCCCACAAATGACCCCTCGTTCATGAAGAAACTTAAAAAGATATTTTGGATCAGCCCAAGTTCTTAGTTTTCCTCTTTGTGTAAGTAACGTATATTTATTTGGCTTTCCGGTGATTGGATCATCGGAAATAAACGTAAAATACCATTCTCTTTCTGAAAGCATTACGACTGTAATCTCACGTGCTGCTTTTTGACTAAATGCTATATCAACACTGTTTTGTTCTATCATTTTCATTATCTTTGCCCTCAATTAGAAGAGATTTTGTCCAATCTTACTAATTAGAGCTTTAACATTTTCTTATCTACCTTTCATTATAATATCCTATCAAAATTCTAGGGTTTCGTGAAAATATCAGTTGTCACTCTAACGATCCTCTCGATGAAGAAGAATCTTCAGTTGAAAAAGCATCGCTGGTGCCACTTTCTTTATGTGTAAATGCATCTTCCTCTCCTTTTGAAGCGAGAGGAAGAGAATCTACGTTAGTTGTCTGTTTTGGTTCTTCTTTTTTAAGCTTTACAGGCTCCTGCAAGTCTTCATTCCCTCGTACAGCAGATTTTACTCCAATATATGAAGTAAATTTCTGCATAGAGGTGTGGTTTGAGTTTTCTGTGTTGTAAAAATTTAGCACAGACTGGAAAGTCGCTTTTTCAAAGATGCACTTTGATGTTGTTTGTTCATAGCAGTAAGTTAAAGTGCTTTGTACAGTTGTAATATTTCTGTAAAAATCAAATGCATCAAAAAGAGAAAACAATTTCACATTTCCAACATCAATTTGCCCTAAAATTATGTTAAAATTATGTTCACTTTGTTCAGCTGTTGCGATTGTTTCCTTAAGCTGAGATGATTGATAGAAGAAGTTATCTTTACCATGTGTCGTATAGACATTGTCACGCGCTTCTTGTTCGGCAATAACTGAAAATGTTATGGGAGGCGTATTGGATATGTATGCAGCAGCAAAAAAGGTGAAGTCTGGAACAATCATTAGCAATACACCTTATTATTAAGAATTTTATTAATACAAATACTAATTCTTTGTGGTGCTTTTTCTCGTTGTTTTTTGATTTTATAAATTTGCAGAATGAGATTATTTAGCTTAGAATATTCCTTGTGATTATTGTTTTGTTCTCTTCTAAGAATATTTCTAATATAGGCGAATATCCAACCAACAAGATGAAAGTGCGGAATAAAATAGAGCACATTACGCCAATCAATATTATTGGAATCACGAAAAAAGGCGCTGCTTTTAAAAAATAATAATCTTCGATACTGTATTGAAGCTGCTTGTTTTATATAATTCTCTAGTTGCAAAAATCTTTTCAAAAAAAATTTATACGAAGTAAAAAGCCGTTGTGTATGAGGGGAGGTTTTATTGTCATAATGAACTACACTATCATTATACAGAGAGGGCTTGTTCTTTGTTGCGTATTGCCATAACTTATAGAGTGACGATTTATATTTACTTTTGACTACTGATTCATGAGAGTCAGAGAGGTGTAATGGTGTTTGAGCACTGCATTTAGTAGTTCCAGCGATTGAACTGAAAAAAGATGCAGTGGTGGTAATTGATATACCAATAAACAGTTCTTTGTGGTCCAAAGCACATCTCCGTCAAAGTGATATATGTATCGTAATTTTAATTTCGATAATAAATAGACAGAAATTGTCTATAATTGTGTTTAAAATATGGCAAGAAAAAATTCTTTTTTGCAAGGGGAGTAATTAAGGTGAATGATCTCAAAAATATGAATTTTGATGAACTACAAGAGATGCGTACACAAATCGATGTGGAATTAAAAAAACGGCAAGCAAAGGAAAAGCAAAATGCACGACGAAAAATTCTTGAAATTGCTAATGCCCATGGAATTGATATCGCTGATCTTGTAAGCAAAGAGCGCCATTATAGAAATCCCAATAACCAATGGGAATTATGGAATGGGCGTGGACGTAGACCTAAGTGGATTAAAGAGTGGTTGGAGAATGGGTATACACTTGATGAACTTGAAGTAACATAACACGTGTGCGATATTTACAAGATAAGGGAATACCAAGGAATGTAAATGCAAGAAGTATGCTCTTTTGGGTAATTTGATTGTATAAACATACTGAACGAATATGTTAAGGTATTGAGTGATCAAATAAAATGATAGGGGGCATGAACAAATGTATTTAAATGAAAAGGGTTTTGTTGTTATAATCTGGTAAGCATCATGATGATGCCAGATTAAAATATTGCAATTGCTTTTGGCATTTGAGAGAGGGGGATATTTTACTTCTTTTTATAGTTTTATTGACTCTATTTATAAAAATGGTCGAAATGAGAATAATTTATTGCATAGGGATTTTCACTCAATATGTAAAATGATAATTTTATCAATTAATATGTTAATAAATTAGCATACTTATATTTTTGAAATATTGTTCTGTAGAACAAGCCTGATGTTGTAGATTTTGTTTGCTCTTTTTTCTGTAAGATTATATGTGAGGCATTTACTTTATTTATTATTCATTTTGTTGAGATGAGTGAGTGTGTGGGAAATGAAAAATTTCTATGGCTGTTATGGGGTTTATAGAATTTATGACATATTTCTGAGCATTTGTGATTAAAATTCATTTATGAGCATTTATGAATAATGAATAAAGAGCATATTTGAAAATAAAAGGATTGAGTCATTTCTATTGCGGTTTATCTTCTTTTATGGTGTAAAATAGGGGGGTGATATGCAAGTTTACAATTGTGTGTAATGGTATAGAGTGCGGAACATTTTGTTATATATTAGAATATTTTTTCTAAAATCGTGTGGTATTCCACAATAAGTTAAAGGGTTTGTCTGAGAAGCAGAATACCCCAAACGGAATACAGTTGTGTTACCAATTTACGCGCTTTTTTTAAAAGAAAAATTTTTCAATGCAACGAAGCTTATTTTATGGTGCTTTTCGTGAATAGTATAACGTGAAAGTCCCTATGATTACATAAAATCCATTTTTGTACGCCAGCATTTTTATTTCAATAAAAAATATAAGTCGGCGCCATTATACACTTTACTCGCCTCCAATGTTACTAAAACCTAGTACTTGAGAGGGTGAGGTTTTTTATTGCTTTGTTTAATTGTTTTTATTTATACGACATTCTCGCTTGTGATGTGCAAGTGAATGATTTTGATTGCTTCAACATGAGAGAGATTTGAATTAAGGGTATTTTATGATCGTTAGATTTCTCACTCAATATGAGAACAATGAATTTATTATTATAAATAAAATGTTGTGTGCTAAAAAAGTCTTGTTTATTTCGTTATGCCGTAAAATGGCTTCTTTTAAGGTGTGGTGATATAAGGCAACCTCTTTGAGACATTAAATGTTTTTTTCAGTGCGTGGTGAATATTCTTAGAATGTATCTCGCTTGTCGAGTCTTATGTTAAGTGAAATATGGGAGGAGGAAGTCAAGAGAAAATTACTCGACAGGAATCTGGTTTGTAAACAGATTAGATGAGATAGGAATTTTTTGTTCTTTGAAGGAGGGAGGCAAAGGTTGTAAAAAAAGTGAAATAGGATGAGTTTTTGCTTAAAGTGGGAAGCCGTGTAGAAGACGTGGGGCATTTGGAGTGAGACCGGCAGCTTCTTGAATAAAGTATTTTTTTATTTTTGGCGCTTGATTAACGATTCCAAGGCCGGTATCGCGGAGCATTCGTAAAAGAAGGCTATCATTAGAAAAGAGTTTATTAAGCCAATCATTGCTTAAAGCCATACGGACAACTTCAAAACGTCTCCAGCTTTGATAGCGCTCTAAAGCAGTGAGGGAGCCAATGTCAAGACCTAGTCGTGCTGTTTCAATAATTACTTCAGCGAGGGCAGCGCTATCGCGTAATCCTAAATTGAGTCCTTGTCCTGCAATGGGGTGGATGGTATGGGCGGCGTCGCCAACGAGAGCAAAACGTGGCTTAACGCATTGACGTGTTAAAGAAAGACTCAAAGGAAAAGCTTGACGTTCGCCATTCCAAGAGAGTTTGCCTAATCGATGGCCAATGCGTCTTTCGAGTTCTGTTTCAAAAATAAGGGTATTAGCTTTGAGATAATATTGCGCAGTTTTATGATCTTCATTCCACACAATGGCGGATCGGTTGCCTTTGAGAGGGAGAAGAGCAAAAGGACCGGCAGGTAAAAAATGTTGAATTGCTTGACCATTATGGGGTTTTTCATGTTCAACTGTGCAGATGATTGCTGTTTGTTTATAGGGATGAGAGAAGTTTTTAAGACCTGCTTTTTGGCGTAATTTCGAATGGGCTCCGTCGGCTGCAATAAGCAATTTTGTTTGCCAAACCTCTTCATTATTTAAAGTGATGGTTTTATGTTGGTCTTCTTGATGAAAATCAATGACACGCGTGTTTGAAATAACAGGAATATTGAGATCTTTGACACGCTTTTTTAAAGTGTTTATGAGTTCTCTATGCTCTATCATAGCAGCAAAGGGCTCACCAGGGTTAATGTCGCCTTCAAAGGTTAAAAGAGTGGGTTTGACAGGGTCACTTGTGCTTGTATCTGTTATGATCATTGAATGAATGGGTTGCGCATAGGATTTTATAGGTTCCCAACATTGTAATTGTTTTAACATACGAATAGAAGCAGCAGTAAGGGCAATGGTTCGTATGTTAGAAGCAGGAGTATCTCCTTGTGAAGCAGCATCAACGATTTTTATTTTCAGATTAGGGGCTGTTTGCTTGAGTGCTATCGCTAAGGTTAAACCGACAGCCGCCCCCCCTGCAATGAGAAGATCACATTGTTTATTTTTATGAGATTTAATTTTTTTATTGGGTTTTACGTCTTTATTGCGATTAGAACACACAATACTTCTTCCATTGTTTACAGTTTGCTTTCTTTTAAAAAGAATATCTTTTTAAATTGCCTAAAATATCTTAACGTTTACTTTTCTCTCTGCTTTACAAAAACGAGGTTTCTTTTTGGCGCCAATCTGATGACAGATTGATTTTTCATAGTTCTTTTGCTTCATCATTTATGTGATTCATTTTACAGATTTATTGGATAAGCTTTTTTGAATGTCCTCTTCAATTCTTTTTACACTTGGTTGATAAAAAAGAAAACTAAAAATAAACAAAGATGATCGTATATTTTTTAAGTTGTATGAATTACTTTAGTATGTTTGCACTGAAGGGGAATATTTAGTTAGTATGATAGATAAAAAATTGTGTTCATTCGTGATAGTTAAAACAGTATTCATATTTTGCTGTTATCATGATGTGGCGTAAAAAACATCATCTGTTTAGGAAGGCGCCTATAGGACCCATGTAAAACTTTACACATGAGGTGTTTTTTAGTTGATCGTGTGATAAATATTCTGGGAGAGCTTTTTGTGCGCCTTATGAAGGATTGTCTCTTAGGGTGGTGATATATGAGTGATATGAAGTGGTTAGAAGGTAGAACGCGCTAGATAAGACGTCGGATTGTTTACAGGCTATTTGTTTACAGATCGGCACAGAGTTTAAGCTTCATCCGTTTTTAAGAGAGAGGGAGTTATAACTCTTTAAAATATGAAAGTTTTGTATTTGGAATTGATAGATGCACCGAAGTTCTTCTCCTTATGATTCATTAGAAGTGCGAAATTCTCAAGGTTCGCGTCTTATTGAGATGTTTTTACGTCAGATAGGGGTATTTATTGGGCTTGGGCTTTTGGGCTTTATTATTTTTTGTGTGTTTGCTTTGGCGACG
Source organism: Bartonella sp. TS82HLJMH (assembly GCF_042193495.1). Taxonomy (NCBI): domain Bacteria; kingdom Pseudomonadati; phylum Pseudomonadota; class Alphaproteobacteria; order Hyphomicrobiales; family Bartonellaceae; genus Bartonella; species Bartonella sp. TS82HLJMH. Next base: position 11,682 of record NZ_JBHILU010000009.1, read on the forward strand.
TGGAATGTTGAGGATCCATCTTTAACCCATGCAAGTACAAATGAGGTTACAAACCTTATGGGGTGGATGGGGGCGATTTTTTCAGATTTTATTATGCAGTTTTTTGGCTTGGCAAGTCTTCCTGTTTTGTTGCCGCCATTATTTTGGTCTTTTCTCTTGTTGGCGCAAAAGAATATCTATAATTTGACTTTGCGCTTTTTTTTATGGGTGCTATCAACGATTTGCTTTTTAATTGCTTTTGCCCTTATGTCACCTGTTGCTTCTTTTACTTATTGGCCATTGCCAATGGGATTGGGAGGGGTTGTAGGAGATAAAGCTTTAAGTGTTGCTTCTTCAGTCTTTCCTCTTTTTCTTTCTCCTCTTTACACGGTGTTTTTCAGTGTTGTTTTTATTCTTTTAGGTTTTTTCACTGCTGCTTTTGCTGGCAATGTGATATGGCGGCGTCGAACAAAGAAAAGAAAAGAAAAAAGCACTCCAAAAGATGCAATCGTTAATCCAGTCTTTGAATTGGAAGAAGATACGGAATATGCCGCCGAGGATGATCGTGAAAATCATGGTTTTTTTGCGACAACTTTTGGCGCCCTTTTACATCTTTTTTATTTTTTACAAGCGCGTTTCTTTCGTTTGTTCTGTTTTAAAAGGCGTTTTCAGAGTAAGGGGCAAGGAAAGCCATTTGATCGGATTGAGCCAACTTTTTTGGGTGAAAAAGTAAAGTGTGAGGAAAATCAAAATAAAGCCTATGTTTCTCCTGTAAAAAATCGAAAGTCTTTAACAGCTTCTTCAAATGGTGGTTTTGTTCTTCCTCTTGTAGACTATCTTTCGGTTCCACCACTATCTGTTAGGGATGCAAAACTTTCTCCTGCTGTTTTAAGAGCAAATTCTCAGGAACTTGAAGGGGTTTTGTTAGATTTTGGAGTTAAGGGGCAAATTATTGATGTTTGTCCTGGACCGGTGGTAACTTTGTATGAATTTGAACCGGCTGCTGGCATTAAGTCTTCCCGTATCATTGGTTTGGCAGATGATATTGCACGCTCAATGCGTGCGATTTCGGCGCGTGTTGCGGTTGTTCCAGGGCGTAATGTGATTGGAATAGAATTGCCCAATGCAAAGCGTGAGATGGTTTATTTACGAGAAATGTTGCAGGCGCAGGAATTTATTGAAAGCAAAGCAAAATTAGGGCTTGCTTTGGGTAAGACAATCGGGGGGGAAGCTGTTATTGCAGATTTAGCAAAAATGCCCCATCTTTTGGTTGCTGGTACAACAGGATCGGGAAAGTCTGTTGCTATCAATACAATGATTTTATCATTGCTTTATCGGATGACACCTGAACAATGTCGTCTCATTATGGTGGACCCGAAAATGCTTGAGCTTTCGGTTTATGATGGTATTCCCCATTTATTAACGCCCGTGGTGACAGATCCTAAAAAAGCCGTGACTGCTTTAAAGTGGGCTGTTCGTGAAATGGAAGAGCGCTATAGTAAAATGTCAAAACTGGGCGTTCGTAATATTGATGGGTTTAATGCACGTCTCAAGGAGTCAGAAAGTCAAGGAGAGACAATGGTGCGTACAATTCAAGTGGGCTTTGATCATGAAACTGGTGAGCCTCTTTATGAAACGGAAACACTTGATTTTAGTCCTATGCCCTATATTGTTGTTATTATTGATGAGATGGCTGATTTGATGATGGTTGCTGGTAAAGACATTGAAGGAGCGGTTCAACGCTTGGCACAAATGGCGCGTGCTGCCGGTATCCATGTAATTATGGCAACCCAGCGTCCTTCCGTCGATGTTATTACTGGGACGATCAAAGCCAATTTTCCTACACGTATTTCTTTTTCTGTAAGTTCAAAAATCGATAGCCGAACAATTTTGGGCGAACAGGGGGCTGAGCAATTATTGGGACAAGGGGATATGCTCTTTATGATGGGAGGAGGACGTGTTCGACGTGTGCATGGTCCTTTTGTTGCGGATGATGAAGTGGAGCAAGTTGTTGCGCATCTCAAAGCGCAAGCACGACCTGATTATTTGGAAACAATTACGCAAGAAGTTGAAGAGGATGGTGCTGGTGTTTCTTTGGCTTCTCCTTCAGAAGATGATCCCTATAGTCAAGCTGTTGCTATTGTGCTTCGTGATCGTAAGGCTTCGACTTCTTATATTCAACGCCGTTTAGGCATTGGTTATAACCGTGCTGCGACATTGATTGAGAGGATGGAAGAAGAAGGTATCATTAGTCCAGCAAATCACGCAGGGAAACGAGAAATTTTAGTGCCTGCCGAAGAAGAACGCTTTTGAAAAATCTTTATAGTTGTTTTTTATAATATCTTATAAAACAATTGTTTATCCCACTATATCGTAGAAAGTCTGCATTTTTATACACCAGCTCTCGATTTGCGATAGCTCTTTGGCATTTGGGATTCTTTATAAGGGAATCCTTTATCTTATATAACTTTTATCCACACACCAACCTTGCTTGTAACGTGCAAGCAAATGATTTGAATTGATTCAATATGAGAGGGTATGTGATGAGAGAATCTTCCTGTATTTGGCATTATGATTTAAGTTAAAAAGATAATTTATTATAAATCAATATCCTAGTATAAAATAATGTCATTGCGAATGTAGGGGTATAAAAGTATGTAAGGCTTGATATTTAAGTGTTTTTTTAAGTGTGCTCTAAATATTGAGGGCAAGGCTTATCTGTCGAGCCTTATATAAATGAATCATATGGGGTGGGAAGCCAAGTGAAATCTGCTAAACGCTAAACTGTTTACAGACGGGTTCGGGTGCAAATTTTTATTCTTTTGGATTGGAAGGAAGCCAAAAAAGCATTTTTGCCACTTAAAAGAGTTTTCAGGTTCGCGAGCAATATGTTTAGTACTTAATCCGTTATGTATTGACTATAATTTATGTTGCTTCACAGATTAGGGGTGGGAAAGAATAGATTATGCGTTTAGAAAATCAGCGGAAAAGCAGGAAATTTGGATGCTTTCGGAAACTTAAACGCAGACTGATTATTTGGAAACGATACCGCAAGAGATCGCAAGAAATAAAGAAGGATGTTTCTTTAGCTTTTTCTTTAGAAGATGATTCCTATTGTCAATCTATTGCTATTGTGCTTCGTGATGGTAAAGCTTCAACTGCATTATATTCAACGTCGTTTAGGCATTGGTTATAACCGTGCCGCAACATTGATTGAAAGGATGGAAGAAGAAGGTGTTATTAGTCTAGCAAATAGTATGGGTAAGCGGAAAGTTTTGGGGACTGTTGAATAAGAATACTTTTAAAAATCTTTTGATAGTTTTTTCAAACAATATCGTTATCTTATAAAGAAGGGTATTATTCATCGTTGATCACTTAAGTTATAAATTATAAAGTCAATTAAGTATTGCTTGGGAGCATTTTTTATGAAAACGTCTTTTTTACCGCAAAGAAGAATCTTTGGGTTGGTGGGAATTATTATCTTTTGGTGTTTAACTTTTCCTGTTTTTTCTCAAGCGTCTAATAAAGTGATAAAGGCGCAAAATGTTGTAAATCACTTTGCGGCAATCAAAAAAATGACGGGTGATTTTATTCAGTTTAGTCCAAAGGGAAAAATGTCTCAGGGGACATTTTATTTAGAGCGCCCAGGGAAAATTCGTTTTATTTATAAGAAAATGCCTTTACAGATTATTGCAGATGGCCAATTTGTAGGTATTAACAATCGGGCTTTGAATACTTGGAACTTTTCACAACTTTCGCAAACGCCAATGAAGTTTCTATTAGCTGATAAAATTGATGTATCTTCTGGGCGTTTATTGGCATTTCGCGAAGATCCAGGGGCTGTGACGATTGTTCTGCGTGATAAAACGATTGGGGCAGGGCAAATAAGGATGGTTTTTGATTCTAAAGGCTCTGCTTTACGGCAGTGGACAATTGTTGATCAACAAAATTTGGAAACTACTGTGCAAATTATGAATGTGCGAACGGACGTCCGGTTCGCTAATGGAATGTTTACACTTCCTTCGAAGAAATAGTGCTGTGTTATTTCATTGGGATTGAAATGGATGTCCTTTCGTATTGCAACTTGGAATATTAATTCTATTCGTTTGCGTCTTGCACAGGTTTTTCAGTATTTGGAACTCTTTTCCGCAGATGTTTTGTGTCTACAGGAAACAAAATGTCCAGATGCTTTATTTCCAGTGGAGGATTTTGAAGCAGCGGGTTATAAGCATATCGCATTGAGTGGACAAAAATCTTATAACGGGGTGGCTATTGTTTCTCGTTTGCCTTTTAAAAAGGTAGAAAAGCGTTTCTTTTGCCAAAACCAAGATTGCCGCTATATCTCAGTTATTGTGGAAGCCCATGGGAGAAGCTTGCGGATTCATAATTTTTATGTTCCTGCTGGGGGAGATATTCCAGATGCTGATGTAAATGAAAAATTTCGTCATAAGCTTGATTTTTTAGAAGAAATGTCTTCTATACGTGCGGATCAAGGAGATGGTCTTTCTTCTCTTTTGGTGGGCGATTTAAATATTGCTCCTTTGGCAGAGGATGTTTGGTCTCATCAGCAGTTGTTGAAGGTTGTAAGCCATACTCCCATTGAAACCGAGCGTTTACAGGACTTGTGTTGTCAAGGTGGATGGGTTGATCTGATGCGGTTGCATATTCCTGCTCCTGCCAAGCTTTATACATGGTGGAGTTATCGTGCACGCGATTGGGCATTTACCGATTATGGGCGGCGGCTTGATCATGTTTGGTCTTCTCCTGATTTAGCACCTTTTGTTGTAGATCTTTCGATTTTTCGTGATGCGCGCGGATGGGCACGTCCTTCAGATCATATTCCTGTGCAAACTGTATTTGATTTTTCACGTCAAGTTTGAAATAAGAGGTAAATAAAGTATTAATATTAAATAATGATTCTGAAAGAATGCGGGAGACTAGATGTATATCAGAAATCTCAAAAGGGGCGCTTCTCGTGGATTACTTTCTAGTGTTTTGTTGTGTTTGCTTTTGTCAGGATGTATGGTTGGTCCTAATTACCAGAAAACATCTTTTCGTGTTCCAGCAGTTTGGGGAGAAAAATCTGCACAGACTGCAGGGCAGCCAGTTGCACTTGCCGGATGGTGGCGGCGTTTGAATGACCCTGTTCTAGATGCATTAATGGATTATGCGATTTCTGGAAATAATAATGTTGCTGTTGCTAAAGCCCGGGTACGTGAGGCGCGTGCGGGTTTAGGACAGGTTGTGGGAACTCTTTTGCCAAATGTGTCCAATTCAATTTCAGGAACTCGTAGTCATTCTGCACAGTCTGATGCATTGTTAACCCAATATCATAGTGGTTTTGATGCAAGCTGGGAGCTTGATTTTTTTGGTGGGCATAAACGAGCGGTTGAAGCAGCGCGTTATGGTCTTGATGCGACTGTGGAAGATATGCGCGCTACCATGGTGACATTGCTAGGAGATGTGGCAACAAATTATGTACAAATGCGTGGTTGGCAACAGAAATTGTTGATTGTGCGGCAAATTGCTGTATCACAACGTAAAACCTATGAATTGATGCGCGCTAGATTAACAGCTGGTGATGTTTCTGAGCTCGATGTTTCAAATGCGCAAGCACAAATGGCAAATACAGAAGCAGATATATCACAGATGGAAGCAAATTTAGCAATGAGCGTTCATCGCCTTTCTGTCTTAACTGGTCGTGTGCCTACGGCATTGAAGGATCTTTTACAAAAAAATGCTAAGCATGTAAAGATTCCACAACCGTGCTGGCCGATACCAGCAGGAATTCCAGCTGATATTTTGTTAACACGTCCGGATTTGCGACGGGCAGAGCGTCAATATGCGCAAGCGACAGCGCGGATTGGTCAACGTGAAGCAGATCGCTATCCATCACTTACTTTAACAGGTAATATTTCGACAGCAGCAACGGCGATTGATCAGTTGTGGAAAAATTCAACGATTGGCTGGTCTTTTGGACCTGGTCTGCGTTTTCCTTTTTTTAATGGAGGTCAGGTTGAGGCTTCTATTGCGGTAGCGCGTGCGCAGCGTGATCAAGCTTTTATTGCTTATCGCGCTGCTGTGTTGGGAGCTTTAGAAGATGTAGAAAATGCGCTGATAAGATTAACTAAAGAACATCAACGCTTAGAAAAGCTAATCGTTGCGAATAAAGCTGCTCTTCATTCTTTAAAACTTTCACGGAGCCTTTTTGAGAATGGAAATACTAGTTTTCTTGAATTGTTAAACGCTGATCGCTCTTATTATTCTGCACAAATGGCACTTAAAGATAGCCGTGTTTCTTTGGTTACGCAATATATCACGTTGATGAAAGCATTGGGGGGGGGCTGGGATGGCGTTGTTGATGTATCACGTCCGGAAGTCGTTGATGGTGCACCTCGTTCGCGTGCAAAGGTAGGGAAATGAAAAAAAGTTTACTCAAAAATTTCATTACAAAACACAAAAAACTTTCCTTCTTTTTAACTGCTATATTCCTTCTTCTCTTGTTTTTATGGTTGCGTTCTGTTGTTTTTGGAACATCTAGCCCAACTTATGTAACAGCGGTGGTGAAGCGTGGGGATATTGAGGAAAGTGTTTTAGCTTCTGGTCTTGTACGTCCTTATCGGTTGGTGGCTGTTGGTGCGCGTGCAACAGGGCGTGTGGTGTCAATGCGGGTTTCTCCTGGGAGTGTTGTGAAAGAAGGCGATCTCTTGGCAGAAATTGATCCTACAGATCAAGAAAATGATTTAAAAAGAAAAAAAGCAGCATTATCTCACTATTATGCGAGTTTGGTAGAACAAGAAGCCCTTCTTTCTCTTGCACAGAAAAATTTAGCACGTCAGAAAAAAATGATCGAGTCACGTGCGGTTTCACGGGCTAATCTCGATGATGCTGCGACACAAGTAAAAATACGTGAGGCGCAAATTGCTCAACTTCAACAGCAGATTGTGCAAGCACAAATTGATGTGGATAGTGCAGAGGTCAATTTAGGTTATACACGTATCATTGCCCCTTCAGCGGGAACGGTTTTGGCAACAGTTGTGGAAGAAGGGCAGAATGTGAATGCGGTTCAGTCGGCGCCAACAATTGTTATTTTGGGCGATTTGTCAAAGATGACGATCAAGGCGCAAATCTCAGAAGCTGATGTTCTTAAAATTCAGGCTGGACAACCACTTTATTTTACAGTTTTAGGGAATTCACAGCGTCGTTATGAGGGCGTTTTAGAAAAGATAGAGCCTGCTCCTGAAGCAATTCGTGCTGATGTGAGTATTAACCCTGGTATGGTAGGGGGGTCTAGTGCTTTAATCTCATCAGCTATTTATTATAATGGAATTCTACATGTTGATAATGCCGACAATTTTTTGCGAACCTATATGACTGCTCAAGTTCATATTATCTTAGGGCGTGCTCAAAATGTCTTGTTGGTTCCAAGCGATGCTTTACGCGATGAGACAAAAGAGCATAAGGCATGGGTTTCTGTTTTGGAGGGGGGAAACAAGGTGGTTACGAAACAGGTGAGTGTTGGGTTGAATAATAAGGTGATGGCAGAGATTATTTCAGGACTTAATGAGGGCGATGTTGTTATCACCGGCTCGCCTGATGGAGTGATGCCAGAACCTTCTGATGTGCATAGTGAAGACGAGATTTAAGCCATGAACACAAACCAAGCGGATGCTGTTCTTGTGTTGGAAAATATTGTACGTAAATTTCCAGCGGGTGAAACATTTGTTACTATTTTGAAGGATATCAATCTTACCATTAAGCGCGGTGAAATGGTAGCGATTGTGGGAGCTTCTGGTTCAGGAAAATCTACATTGATGAATATCTTAGGCTGTCTTGATCGGGCAACTTCTGGTCGTTATTGGATTGCAGGGAAAGAAACAGCCTCTCTTTCAGCTGATGAATTGTCGGCTTTGCGGCGCAATCATTTTGGTTTTATTTTCCAGCGCTATCATTTGTTGAATGAATTGACAGCTCTTGGGAATGTTGAAATTCCGGCTATTTATGCAGGATGTGCTGTGGAAGCAAGGAAAAAGCGTGCACAAGATCTTTTAACGCGCTTGGGCATGGGTGATCGGGTGAATCATCGTCCAAATCAACTCTCAGGTGGTCAGCAACAACGAGTGTCTATTGCTCGAGCGTTGATGAATAATGCGGAGGTTATTCTTGCCGATGAGCCAACTGGTGCACTGGATAAACAGAGTGGACAGGAAGTGTTGCGTATTTTGGATGAGCTTCATCAAGAAGGTCGTACTATTATCATTGTAACCCACGATATGCAGGTGGCCAAAAGAGCAGAGCGTATTATCGAAATCAGTGATGGAGAAATTATTGCTGACAGTATGACAAAGGTTGCAAAGAAAAGAGCAGTGGGGGCAAAAATAAAAACGGATAGTCAATCTTTTTATGAAAAACAGAAACTAAAAGTTAAACAACAGCTTGGCTCTTTTTGGTCTTTTGTTGAGCGGTTTCGTGAGGCATTTGTTATGGCTTTGTTGGCAATGAATGCACATCGAATGCGAACTTTTTTAACAATGCTTGGGGTGATTATCGGTATTGGGGCGATTATTGCTATGGTGGCTTTGGGGAATGGTACACGAGAGAAAATTTTGGAAAATTTTAAAAGCTTGGGTGCTAATACATTAACAATTTTACCTGGCAAAAGTTTTTCTGATCCACAAGCGGACAAAATAACAACTCTTGTTGAAGCTGATGCAGAAGCCTTGTCTGGGTTACCTTATGTTTCTGGTGTAACACCTCAGATCTCAACAAGCTCGAAAGTGCGTTTTGGTGCAGTTGAAGTCAATGCTGTCATTGTGGGGGTGGGAGAACAATTTTTTCAGACACAGGGGCTTAAAGTTTTCAAAGGACAGTTTTTTGATCAAAAAAGTGTGCATGATCGGGCGGTTGATCTCGTGATTGAAAAAGAAGCATTGTCTGTTCTTTTTCCCCATAGCCATGAAAGCCCTCTTGGTAAAGTGGTGCATGTGGGTAATGTTCCAGCGCGTATTATTGGTGTTGTTGATTCGCAAAATAACGCAAATGGAAATACATCAAATACATTACAGCTTTATTTGCCCTATACAACAGTGCAGACGCGTTTTCTTGGCACAACAGAAGTTCGTGCGATTACTGTTAGGATTGCTGATGATGTCGATTCACATTTAGCGGAAAACATGGTGAAACGTTTTCTCATTATGCGGCATGGTGGAGAAGATTTTTTCATTAGAAATTCAGAATTCTTTCGTGAACGTATCATGGAGAGTACACATATCTTAACACTTTTAATTTCTTCAATTGCAGCGATTTCCCTGATTGTTGGTGGTATTGGGGTGATGAATATTATGCTGGTCACCGTTTCTGAGCGGATTAATGAAATTGGTGTGCGTATGGCAGTTGGTGCACGCCAAAGTGATATTTTGCAGCAGTTTCTCATTGAAGCGGTTTTGGTTTGTGTCATTGGTGGTGGTTTGGGGATTCTGTTTGGGCTTTCTATCGGTGGTTTATTTCTTCTGTTTAAGGCCCCTATCCACTTGGTTTATACGATTGATTCGATCATCCTATCCCTTACTTTTTCGACCCTCATTGGAATATGTTTTGGTTTTTCTCCAGCGCGGCAAGCTTCACGGCTTGACCCTGTTGTCGCTCTTTCACGCGATTAAGCTTTATCAATTGAAGCGTGTTTGTTGTGATGTTTTCCACTTGGAAGAAACATTTATGAAGCGAAACATGGATGGGAAAAGTTAGCATTATTTGCTGTTCTATTTTAGAAAACACTTTGTTCGTTAAGTGGAGCATGCTTTATATAACGTTAAAGGATGAAGTTTTATGGCACAACGTATCATGAATAAATTTCCCTTATTATTTTTATAGCTATATAAAATACAAGGCACGAGAACTTTAGGATTTTAACCTAAAAGTAAGAGGGCAAGTGGAGTATATATCTGTTAACAAACAGGATAAAAAAGAAGAAAATTTAAACGAAAAACAGCTTATATCCAAAAAAATGAACGGGTATACGAGGTGGGTTGGTCTCTATAGTTTTTCTTTTCCTTTTGTTTATTCGTGGCCCTGTTTTTTGCTCACAAATTGTATGGCAAAGAGAGGGATGTTTGTATTGGTAACGTTTGGTTTTGAGATTCTTTATGGCTTTATGTGACGGAGATATAGGTTTTCACGAAGTTCCAGTTTTGTAGGGAGAATGAGATGAATACACTTATGGGCTCATGCTGTTAGGAATGTTAATTGCTGTATTCATTATTATGTGTATTGGTATAGCTGATTATTGGTTTTTGATATACTTTTATTGCGTTTAGCATCTCCTGAATATGAGCTTAAACTATTTTCAATAGATAAATATCAAAAAGAAGCTCACCAAAATAATAAAGCAAATCTCTACATTCTTGTAAGTGATTACATGATATTTATCAGGGATGGGGGAAGAACGGATTCTTATTCTTTTGCTGATAAGTAAAACTTTATTCATTTGTTTTGCTTAGTACATATTCTATTGTAAATATCGGTTCATTTAGTAAATCGAGTTATCTAAAGTCTTTTGGGTGGAACAATAGGCATTGACCAATTTGTCTAGACTCGATAGTTAGAGATGTTTTTGAATGGGGGGGGGGAAGCATGACGCTGCAATCGCTTTTACAGACATATCGTGACGAAGCGCGTACCGAACGAGACAAAGGTACATATTTTGAGCGTTTTGCTCTTGCTTATCTGACACATGATCCTCTTCAGTCTGGATGTTATGAAAAGGTTCAAACCTTTAGAGATTGGGCTCGTGAAAATGATTGGGATGGTCATGATACCGGTATCGATCTTGTGGCAAAGATTCGTAATGAAGAGGGTTTTGCAGCAATCCAATGTAAATTTTATGATGCAGCATATCGGATTAGAAAAGCAGATATTGATAGTTTTATTTCGGCATCAGGGAAAGCTCCATTTAAGCGGCGTGTTATTATAGATAGCACTGAAAGTGCTTGGAGTGACAACGCTGAAACAATGATACGGGGGCAGGATATTCCCGTTATACGGATTAATCTTTCTGATATACAACAAAGTCCGATCCGTTGGGAAACTTTTGCAGCCCAGGGCAAAGTTGTTTTGGAGGATAAAAAGAAAATCCGTCCACATCAATTGGAGGCATTGCGTGATGTGCGTGCTGGGCTTGCTCAAGCAGATCGGGGTAAGCTCATCATGGCTTGTGGGACCGGTAAGACATTTACCAGTCTTAAAATTGCTGAGGATTTGGCGGGTGAAGGCAAGTTTGTTTTGTTTCTTGTACCCTCTTTGGCGCTGATGTCACAGACGGTCCGTGAATGGACAACGGATGCAGAAATCGGATTGAGATCCTTTGCTGTCTGTTCAGATACACAAGTGGGAAAGCGTCGTAAAAATAGTGATGATGTTGCTGAAATTGATGTGTTTGACCTTGCTTTTCCGGCAACAACCGATGCTGCTAAACTTGCAGAACAGGCGGGTAAGAGTGTTGCAGATAAGATGACCGTTGTGTTTGCAACTTATCAATCCATTCAGGTTGTTGCGGATGCTCAGAAAAAGTATGGTTTGCCAACATTTGATTTTATCATTTGTGATGAAGCGCACCGGACAACAGGGGCAACGCTGGTTGGAGAGGATGAATCCAATTTTGTTAAGGTGCATTCCAATGATGTTATTCGTGCCAAGAAGCGCCTTTATATGACAGCGACACCACGTATTTTTGGTGATAACGCAAAAAGTCGCGCGAATGAAGTTAATGCCGTTCTTGCTTCGATGGATGATGAAAAGCTTTTTGGTAAAACCCTTTTTTATCGGGGCTTTTCATGGGCAGTACAAAATGATCTTTTAACGGATTATAAGGTTATTGTCTTAGCAATGGATGAAAAATTGGTCAGTTCCGCTGTTCAGAAGCGTCTTAGTGATGACCAGTCTTCACTTGTTCTTGATGATGCAACGAAGATTATTGGCTGCTATAAGGCGCTGGCAAAACAAGATCTGAAGGCTGATGTTGGTGCGGATCCACACCCCATGCGTCGTGCTTTGGCATTTTGTAAAACTATTGAAAGTTCTAAACTGGTGCGTGATGAATTTTCTGCGGTTGTTAGAGAATATCTTGATTATACGAAAGAGGATACGGAAAATGAGCACTTTCTGAAGTGTGAAATTGAGCATGTTGATGGCACTTTCAATGCGAAGGATCGTGGTGCATTACTTGACTGGCTGAAAGCTGAGAGTGGTGAGGATGTTTGTCGTATTTTAACCAATGCACGGTGTTTGTCTGAAGGAGTGGATGTTCCGGCTCTTGATGCGATCATGTTTTTAAATCCACGCAAGAGTCAGATTGATGTTGTGCAATCCGTTGGGCGGGTGATGCGTCGATCTGAGGGCAAAAAGATGGGGTATGTCATTTTGCCAATTGGTATTCCCTCTGGGATTCCAGTGGAACAGGCTTTGAACAACAATGATAAATATCGCGTTGTTTGGCAAATTTTAAATGCTTTGCGTGCGCATGATGATCGTTTTGATGCAACGATTAATAAGGCATCCTTAGGGCAAGATATCAGCAATGTGATTGAGATTATTGGCGTTACACAGAGTACTGAGTTACAGGCTGTTACGGCTGTTGTAGACAATCTTCCACTACGCGCACAACCGGCACAAGCGGGAATTGGAACACCGGAGTATGATTTAATTCGTACAGAGAAAATACAAGGGGAGCTTTCTTTTTCAGTGGATGAACTTTCTCGTGCGATTTTGGCAAAGATCGTCAAGAAATGTGGGACACGTGATTATTGGGAAGATTGGGCGAGCAACATTGCTGAGATTGCCAAGAATCATATCACGCGTTTAACAGGTATTCTGGCAGAGCCAAACACTGAAGCGCGTCAAGCCTTTGACAAGTTTGTGGCAGAACTGCGTGATGATTTAAATGATGCGATTACAGAAGCTGATGCGATTGAGATGTTAGCACAACATATTATCACGCGTCCTGTTTTTCAGGTGTTGTTTGAGGGATATCAGTTCACGCGTGAGAATCCTGTCTCGCGTGCTATGCAGCATATGCTTGATGTTCTTGATGAGGCCAATCTTGATAAGGAATCCAAAGATCTCGAGAAATTTTATGCAAGTGTAAAATTACGAGCCAGTGGAATTACGGATCCAAAAGCAAAGCAGAGGTTGATTATAGAGCTTTATGATAAGTTTTTTCGTTATGCTTTTCCTCGCACTGTAGAAAAACTCGGCATTGTTTATACCCCCGTTGAAATTGTGGATTTTATTTTGCACTCTGTCAATGATATCTTGCAGCAAGAATTTGGGCAAACGCTTGGCTCATCGGGTATTCACATCATGGATCCTTTTACAGGAACGGGGACTTTTATCACGCGGCTTTTACAATCGGGTTTGATTACACCAGAGGAGATGAAGCATAAATTTTGTCGTGAAATTCATGCCAATGAAATTGTGCTTTTAGCCTATTATATTGCAGCCATTAATATTGAGACGACATATCATGGTCTGATGGGGGGCGATTATGTTCCGTTTGAGGGAATTTGTCTGACCGATACATTCCAGCTTTATGAGCAAGAAAAAGACCTGATCAGTGATTTGCTGGTGGATAACAGCACACGTCGATCACGCCAGAAGGAACTGGATATTCGTGTTATTGTTGGCAACCCTCCTTATTCTTTTGGACAAAAAAGTGAAAACGACAATGCACAAAATATTGGTTATCCTAAATTGGACCGTCGCATCCGTGAAACTTATGCTGCTCAATCCAGTGCAAGCCTTATGCAAATGCTTTATGATAGTTATATTCGTGCCATTCGCTGGGCAAGTGATCGCATAAAAGACTGTGGTGTTATTGGTTTTGTGACTGGTTCGGGTTATGTTGAAAAATTAGCAATGGATGGTCTCAGAAAAAATTTGAATGAAGAATTTTCGAGCATTTATGTTCTCAATTTGCGTGGTGATATTCGCAAAAATATGATGAGCAAAGGGCGTGCTCAAGAAGGGCAAAATGTTTTCGGAAGTGGAAGCATGACAGGAATCGCTGTGACACTGTTTGTTAAAAATCCAAAGGTTACCGAGCATTGCAAAATTCACTATTACGATATTGGTGATAATCTCACGACAAAAGAGAAACTCTGTAAGCTTCAGCATTTGGGCAGTGTTGGCGGTATCAAGCGTGAACAAGGCTGGCAGATGGTTACACCAGATGAGCATGGAGATTGGCTGGATCAGCGTAACAGTGATTTTGAAAAATTTTTAGCCTTAGGTGATAAGAAGGGCAGTGATAAAAAGCTTTTTGAAAATTTTTCCCTTGGTATTGCGACTAATCGTGATGCATGGGCCTATAATTCAAGCCGTGAATCTTTAGCAAAAAATATGAGCAATATGATTGCTTTCTATAATAGTGAAGTGGAACGTTTTAATAATGCTTATGCACATGCTGACCGCAAAATGCGTGCAAATGCTGTGAACGATTTTGTAAATTCAGATGCAAGGAAAATCAGCTGGAGTCGTGCTATCAAACAAGAGTTGGTAAGAGGAAAGGTTTTTGAATTTGAAGATGTATCTCTTACGCAAAGTTTGTATCGTCCTTTTACACGACAGTGGCTCTATTATAATCGCACCTTTAATGAAATGGTTTATCAAATGCCGCGTATATTCCCTATGGAAACAGCGGTTGAAAATAGGGTAATACAAATTACAGGGTTGGGAGCAAGAAGCACTTTTTCTGTTTTGATGACTAAAAATTTACCAGATTTAAATATGATGGATGGTGGTAATCAATGTTTTCCAAGGTATGTTTATGAGGATGCTGCGTCCTTAGGAGGTAAAGAGAAGGATCAGGTTCATTTGTTTGCAAATTTTGCAGAGGAAAGCAAAGAAACTGGTTTAGAGCGGCGTGATGCTCTCACGGATGAAGGGTTGGCTTATTTTAATGCAGCATATCCTAGTGAAATGATAACAAAGGATGATTTGTTTTATTATGTTTATGGGATTTTGCATTCTGAAGATTATCGTGCTCGTTATGCGCATAATTTGTCTAAACAATTGCCACGTATCCCAACAGTTAAAAAGGTAGAGGATTTTTGGGCTTTTGTGACAGCGGGGCGAAAGCTTGGTGATTTGCATATGAATTATGAAGAGGTTGAGCCCTATCCCGTTACTTATAAACAAGGTGATCCACGCACTTGGATGATTTCTGATGAGAAGAGTTTCTATCGTGTTGAAGCGATGAAATTTGCTGGTAAGCGTGGTGCTATTGATAAAAGTACAGTGATTTATAATGCGCATATCACGATGCAGAATATTCCTCTTGAAGCTTATGAGTATGTTGTCAATGGAAGGCCTGCTCTTGAATGGGTTATGGAACGGCAGATTGTCAAAACGGACAAAGCAAGTGGGATTGTGAATGATTCTAATCGCTATGCTGTTGAAACGGTGGGTAATCCAGCCTATCCTCTGGAATTGTTTCAGCGGGTTATTACGGTAAGCTTGGAAACAATGAAAATTGTGCGCAGTCTTCCAAAATTGGAAGTGAGAGAAACTGAAAAGGTTAAGTTATCCATTGTGCGGTAAAACAGCGCTGTGTTGTAACAAACTGGCACTATCATACGCTTTGCCAGCTCGTGGGTATTGCGATAGCTCTTGGCACTTGAGACAAGTCCATAAGAGGCATGCCTTTCTTGTATAGTTTTACGCCACGCAAGCTCTCTTCTCTTGGATGTGCTAGTCCTTTGTGATGTGCAAGCAAATGGTTTTGATTGATTCAACAGAGAATAGATTTAAAATGAGAGAATCTGATGATATTGAGAGATCTCATTCAAGTTGTAGCGTATAAACTTTCCTTATAAATCAATGTGTTGCATGTGATAAAACATCTTAGGTAGTAGACGGATAAAATGATGATGTATGAGCTTTAGTGACAGTGATGAATATTCTTGAGCAGGCTTGTTCGTTGAGCCTTATGTGAGTAAACTATATAAATGGGGAAGCTGAGAGGAACCTGCCCAGAGAAGTAGGATTGTTTACAAACCGTTGCTGATGGGAGTCATCGTCCTTTGAGATGTTGGGAGGAAATCACAACTCTCATGCAATCTGTCCTTTGAGCGGGGTTGATCTGAAGTGAGCAGGGAGAACGCGTTAGACAAGAAGCAGGATTGTTATTATTTACAGATCGATAGAGTTTAAAAATTTTCGTTTTTTTGGTGAGGCCGCTAAACAAAAAGTATTTTTAGAGGGAAATGATTTATGCAAAAAGATATTGCTATAAAAAGTGGGGAATGTTCGTGGCGGTGTGTGTTTTGAGATTATTCCTATCTGTGATCTAAAATGCTCTTATGAAGATGCTTTGTAGAATGAAGAAATAGTTGCTAATATATTGATTTATAATGATAGTTTAATATTCTCTCTGTTGAATGAGAAATCTAAGTATCATAAATTTTCTTATTTTAAATCTATTACAATTACTTCTTTGTATGCCATACGAGGTTGGTATGTTCGTGTTTAAGAAAGGTGTAAAGCATGCCTCTTATCAATCATCCCAAGTGGCTTAAGAGCTATCGTAATATTGGGGGCGGCAAAATATAGGATGGGGCGGTTTGCATTTTTTATGAAGCGTAAAGAGGGTGGTATCAATAGATCTCTATAACAATTCGGGAGATCTTATAGTTGTCTTTGGGCTCTATTTACAAGAGCTTATATATTGGGATGGTATGTACAGATCCCGTGCTGTGAGATATGTTTGGGATGTAAGAGATGTCTTGGGGTGAACGTGCAATACAGTGATACGTGTATTTGGGGTATTCTGTGTTATATGAGGGTAGCTCTGTCGGGCTTTTATAGAGGCAACCTCGTGTGGAAGGGTATGGAAAGAACGGTATGAAGCGGTCAGAAGATGGTAAGGTTTTTAAAAAAGTCAGAAGGATAAAAATTAGAATGCGGTTCTGATATAGACTTGGAGCGTTTTAATATATTGGAATATGAGAATGCGGATTTGATTGATCTGTTGTATTGCGCTTTCAGCATCGCTCTTTTTAACAGGATAAGCAATGAAATGAATATCAGGCATTAAATATTTAAGTTCTCGCATCGAGCGCCACATATGGTAATCATGGGTGACGATATAAAGGGTTTTATAGTGGTGTTTTTTGATCCAAGCAGCACTTTCTTCGGCGTTCCCTCTGGTGTTAATCGCTTGATGACCAATGTCAATACAACAGGAGACAAGCCGTGGGGTAATATGCCTGTTATGCATGAAACCTTTCAGATTGGTTGTGGTGTTTACGCCACTGATGAGGAGTCGTGAACCAAGTCCCTTTTGTAAGAGATGGATTCCTGTCTCTATTCGGTTTTCTCCGCCTGTCAGCACAATGATGGCATCAGCTTTGGGGAGAGGCTTTGGGGGAGAAAGTCGTTCAGTTTTTTCAGAAAAAACAATAAAACCGCCACAGAAAATGAAAACAATGATTGCAAGAGAAAGTGTTGTCGGTGGAAAATAGCGAAATAAAAAGCACACAGACCAACGATAATGGGGTCGTTTTGGAAGAGGACGTTCTAAATTGTTTTGCCTCAACGAGTTGGAATGGTAGGAGTGGTAAGTCATAAAATTAAAATAAACCGTTTTCACATTGATCGATTTTTTTCAGTTGCGCTAAAATAGTCATGCGGTTTGTAAGGGTGGTAAGAAAAGAAACGAAAATAATAAGAAAAATGATTTTTCCATAGGGGATGGAACTTATTGAAATATGTCCAAACAAAGCTGTTACTTGGCTAGCTTCCACTCTTCCCAAGTTATAATTCGTCCAGAGACAAAAGGCTAAAAACAGGAATATGCTTGTGAGGCCACCATATAAAGCACCACGCAGTGCAGTTTTAAAAAAATGCCAGTCAAATTGGCGGGCAATGAAAAGAGTTTCAGTACCAAGGAAATATAAGACATTGATAATATGTGCATTTTCTGCCAATGCATTGCGGGTGGTAAAAATGATGGTAAGAATAAGAGAGCCTAGAACCAATGCTAAAATTGAAAAACCGATAAAAACAGTGGTGTGTGCCATGGTCGCAAAACGATGCACCCAAACACGATGATCATCAAATTGACCTCCTGGAATTTGGGTTTTAATGGCGTGATTAATGGTTGCAAAATTGATTTTTTCATCCCCATTCAGGGTCACAATGATAAGGCGGGGAAGGGGCAGTTCATTGACATTGAAGCCTGTTCCAAGCCATGGTTCCAGTAACTTTTCGGTAGCTTTTTGGTCAACAATTTTTGCATCTTGTACACCAGAAAATGTTTTAACTAATTGGACGGCATCACGGAGTGCTTTGTTGATATCAACATTGTCCATGGGGCGTATTTGTATTGTTGCTTCATAGCTAATCTGATTACTCCAATTTTGGGCGGCACGTTGGACTAAATCAACACCGATTAAGGTGAGGCTTGAAAGAAATGTCATAATAGCAATTACGGCAACCAATGCTTTTCCAGAAATATTACCACTGGGAATAATCGCTGTTGTATTTTTTTTATTGCTTGTAAAAATGGGGAAAGACTTATTCATGAATCGTCATCCGTCCGTTATGGAGAAGCATACGTCGTGCTGCAACTTGTTCCATTAAGGCAATATCATGGGTAGCAATGATAACAGCTGTTCCAAAACGATTTAATTCAATAAACAAACGGAGTAGGCGTTTTGCCAAGGGCGGATCGACATTTCCGGTAGGTTCATCGGCAAGTAGGATTTCAGGTTGATCAATGAGCGCGCGTGCAATGGCTACCCTTTGTTTTTCTCCGCCGGAAAGAACTGGTGGTAAAACATGGATATGATCTCCAAGACCTACCCAACAGAGAAGATCTTCCACTTCACTGCGATAGGTTGCCTCTTCTTGTCCTTTAATGCGTAAAGGTAAGGAGACATTTTCATAAGTGGTCATGTGGTCGAGTAAACGAAAATCTTGAAAAACAACACCGATACGTTGTCGCAGTGCAGGGAGCTCTTGGCGTTTGAGTAATGCTGTGTCTGTTCCAAATAAATCAATATGACCGCGGGTGGGTTTGAGTGCCAAAAACATAAGACGCATCAACGATGTTTTCCCTGCCCCAGAGGCGCCAGTGAGAAATTGAAATGATCCAGGAGGAATATGAAAGCTAATATCACGAAGGACCTCAGGTCCCATTCCATAGCGTAGACCGACATTTTCAAAATGAATCACTTTTTATTATTACTCCTGATTTTATATTGCATCATTTATTCTAAGAACTCTTACTTTCATTACTTTAAATTTTTGTTGTAAGCTTGGTTATTTTAGATTTCATGGTTTTCAATATTTTTTATACACCCTCGTTATAGATAAATATTTTTGCTCAAAAATATTATCACTTATACTTTCTCTTTTTAGCTTTATTTATGATTTTAGCAGGAATTTCAAAGTGATTCTAGCATAAACATCAGAACTATTTTTCCTTCTTTCTCAGAGGCTTTTTTGCATTGAGGGGGTACTGGGCAATTTTAAAAAGCTATGTTGCTCTTTTTATCTCACTTTTTTATTCTTATCCGTATTCATATTTCAATCTTGACATATTCCAATCTTGAAGTTTTTTCTTCAATTGTTTCTTATTTGTTATGAAGAAAGGCGTTTGTTGTTAGAATGATTGAGCTTTTCATGAATTGTTTTGTTTTTTATTCTCCTCGGTGGTTTTCGTAACAATGCTAGGATAATTTTAGCAGAAAAACAAAAACCACCGTATGTTATATTTCTTCGTGGGTTCTTTAATTTTGTCGGTTAGCAATCAGATCTTCAACAACTTGTGGTTCGGCAAGGGTTGAAATATCTCCGAGAGTATCAAAATCGTTTTCAGCGATTTTTCGTAAAATACGTCTCATAATTTTTCCTGATCGCGTTTTGGGAAGCTGCGGGGCAAATTGAATTTTATCCAATATGGCAATGGAGCCTATTTCTTGTCTTACATGTTTAATAAGCTTTTTTTGTAACTCTTCACTCGGAGCTGTCCCTTCCATTAAGGTGATAAAACTATAAATTCCTTGTCCTTTAATGGGATGCGGGTAACCCACAATGGCTGCTTCTGATACAGCGGGATGAGAAACAAGGGCTGATTCAATTTCAGCAGTTCCTAACCTGTGCCCCGAGACATTGAGAATGTCATCAACTCGTCCTGTGATCCAGTAATAGCCGTCACTATCGCGCCTACAACCATCGCCTGTAAAATATCTTCCTTTATAAGAGGAAAAATAAGTTTGAATAAAGCGCTCATGATCTTTATAAAGCGTGCGCATTTGTCCTGGCCATGAATCACTGATACAAAGATTGCCTTCTGCTTCACCTTCTAAAATATTGCCTTGGGCATCAACAATTTGGGGTTGAACACCAAAAAAAGGACGTGTGGCTGATCCTGCTTTAAGGGGGGTTGCACCAGGCAGGGGCGTGATCATATGCCCTCCTGTTTCTGTTTGCCACCATGTATCGAGAATCGGACAACGGTCATTTCCAACTGTATGATAAAACCATTCCCATGCTTCTGGGTTAATCGGTTCTCCTACCGTGCCTAAAAGACGCAACGATGTCCTTTTTGAGTGTTCAACAAACGAATTTCCTGCTCCCATTAAGGCGCGGATAGCTGTTGGTGCGGTATAGAGTGTATTGACTTGATGCTTGTCGACAATTTCCCAAAATCTTCCTTTGTCAGGAAAGGTTGGTGTGCCTTCAAACATTAAAGTAGTCGCACCATTGCATAAAGGTCCATAAATCAAGTAAGAATGACCGGTAATCCAACCAATATCAGCTGTACACCAGTAAACTTCATTGGGGTGATAATCAAAAACATATTGATGTGTCATCGAGGCGAAAACAAGATAGCCCGCTGTGGTATGTAAAACACCTTTGGGTTTGCCGGTGGAGCCTGAAGTATAAAGAATAAAAAGTGGATCTTCAGCTTTCATTGGTTCTGGTTCACAATCTGTTTGGGCATGAGCTATCTCTTCATGGTACCAAAAATCACGCCCCTTTATCCATTGAATGGATCCACAAGTCCGCCGTATAACCATGACTTGGTCTACATGCACGTTTTGGCGCGCTGCTATCTCAATAGCATGATCAACATTGTCTTTTAAGTTGATTCGTTTGCTGCCACGCAAGCCTTGATCAGCGGTAATGATGAAGGTTGATTCGCAGTCAACAAGGCGTCCTGCTATTGCCTCAGCAGAAAAGCCAGCAAAGATAACCGAATGAACAGCACCAATGCGGGCGCAGGCGAGCATAGCATAGGCTGCTTCGGGTATCATGGGAAGATAAATGGTTACTTTATCGCCTTTCTTAATGCCACGACTTTTCAAAAGATTGGCAAAACGACAAACATGTTCATAAAGCTCGTTATAGGTTATTTTTTTATCATGATAAGGATTATCCCCTTCCCAAATGAGCGCGATTTTGTCTCCATGGGTTTTCAGGTGGCGATCAATGCAATTATAGGCAACATTTGTTATCCCATCTTCGTACCATTGAATCAACACATCTCCGTTAAAAGAAGTGTTTTTTACTTTTGTAAAAGATTTAAACCATTCAATGCGTTGACCATGTTTGGCCCAGAAGCTTTCTGGATCATTGATGCTTTCTCGATACCACTGCTGATAAGTTTCCTCATCAAGTAAAGTATTTTTTTTGATCTCTTCTGATACTGGATAGATTTTTTCAGTCATGCTTCCCTCTTTTTATTTATTTTTTAGAAAAATCAGCCATTGTATTTTTATATTTGTGGCAGAGTTTTCCCAAAAGCTTTTCATTGTGAGGTTAGACTAAATGACAAAGATTAGAATAGTCAATTTTTAAAATCTGATGTGATGATATTAAAGAGAGTATTCTATGTTTTTAGGATACTCAAATGTGGCAAAACCTATTGCGATATAGAGCTTTTTGTAAACGCATAAAGACATTTAAAAATGTCTATTATAAAATATTTCTTATAAGTTGATATAAACCAATATAGTTAAATAAAAGACTAACAAGAAAGAATATTGAGCTTATTAATAATGATTTTTTTAGAGAACCTTTCCAACTATAATAAATAAACTTATAATAAAAAAGATATATTAAACCAAAAAAAAATGTTACTATAAGCGATTCAATAATTTTATGAGTAAAATCTGTCATTATAAATCATAACCACTCATTAATAGTATCGTTGCTACTTTATTCAGCGTGCTCGCAACTCATTCAATAAAGATTAATATAAACCGAAATATCTACGCAAAATATCAGAAATAAAGGAAATAATAACTGACGATAATGCCATTATAATAGACAATTTCCAACTCACACCACTGAATATTTTAAAAGGAATGGCAATTATAGGAGTAATTATAATTAACATGCAAAACATTCTTACAATTTCATAATGAATATCCATTATAACAAAATCCTAGTTATAGTAATGAGATTAATAAATACTTTTGAAAAAATTTGTTCAGTGTACTCGAAACTCATCCGATAAATATTAATATAAACCGAAGTATCTACGCAAAAAATTAGAAATAAAGAACATAATAAATGACGATAATGCCATTATAATAGACAATCTCCAACCTACGCCATTGAATATTTTAAAAGAAATGGCAATTATAGGAGTAATTATAATTAACATGCAAAACATTCTTACAATTTCATAATGAATATCCATTATAACAAAATCCTAGTTATATTAATGAGATTAATAAATACTTATGAAAAAATTTGTTCAGTATACTCGAAACTCATCCGATAAATATTAATATAAACCGAAGTATCTACACAAACTATCAAAAATAAAAAACACAATAACTGACAATAAGGCTATTTTTATAGATAGTTTCCAACTGTAGCCACCAATTTTTTTTAAACCAATAGCATATATAGGGATAACGACAATGAGAATGCAAAACAGTCTTATGATTTCATAAAGAATATTCATTATAACAAAATCCTGATTATAAGAGGTGATCCGCAATAGATATCCCTGAAAAATATTTTATCCATAGATGTAGATACTTAACTTTGGTATATTCTTTCAAATATACTTACAAAACTATTAATTTCAGAGATATCTTTGTCGCTATTCTCTATAAATTAGAACCAACACTCACGACCTTTTTCTATAAAGCCCCAAGCAGCACCTCCTATGTATCCCAATGACAAAGCTCCCATTCCACCTGTAAATGCACCCACTGGTCCCCCAGTTATACCACCTTGAATTGCACCAACTACTCCTGCCGGAACTCCTACTTCGCTGCCACGTGCATTCATGTGAGACATAAAAGCACCAGGACTACATGCATTTCCATGAGTAGGTCTTGAATTGTGCGAATGACCAAAAGAAGGCTTTGTCACCATATGACCGAATGTGTTGAATGAACCAAACATATTAATTCTCCTTAATTATCTACATTAAAAGTAGTATCATAATGATACATTTCAAATGGCTATCGCGTATTTTTAGAGAAATGTCAAAGATAAACTTTAAAAATAGCAATAAAAATAATGTATAAATAATATATAAATTATGTATATATGAAATTTTATTCTTAAAAAAATAATAATATTATTTTTAATTTTTTAAAATATAAGAAATACCCAACGTTTTTTCTTAATTAAAGTTTAAATTTAGAAAAATTGCGTATATGAAAAGTTGAAGTTTTTTCTCTTTGTTTAAGAGATCGACAAAGGAATAATGATAAAGGAATATCGTTATTGAAATCAGTTTCATTGCCATTGTTTTGTATGCATATATTATGCGCATATGCACGGGATTCGTTCTTTTATTTTTCAAGCGGATATTGACTGTATTTACGCTTTGTAGAGCATAGAAAGCCTCTATGCTATCGTTGTGATCTTATAGATTGCTAGCATGTTGTTTAGCGCGGCTCTTGGTGCTCTGTGGGCATTTGAGATGTTTATTTTGCTCAAGTGGCTTACATGAAAGAGTTTTGTTACTGTATTATGCAGCCATAAGCCTCTTTTTGCCTGCTTTACGCCATTGGCATGTGGGGAAATTGTTTACGCGTGTTTGAGAAGTTTAAGAGAATTCGTGGTTTTTAATGGAAATCATTGCGATAATCGTATTAAATGTTCTTTTGCAATTATTTATTTCGCGACAGTTTTTTCATTCATGCGCAACACTCCTCTTATCATTTTGCCTTTATATAAGGATTTATTTTTTATGTTGCTTTTGCTGGGGAAGCATTCAGAGGGGAGGTGAAGTAGAGCCAATGTGCGAGAATATGAGAGCCAAATTGCAATGCTATTTTGAAGCTATTGTATGTGTTGTGGATGTGCCGGTGAGAAATTTGAGAAGATCAGCTTTTTTGCTTATTTTGCTAACAGGATGAAAGAGGGACTGGAATCTTTTTTGCTAGAATTGCTCTTATTGATATTGAAGGAAATATTTTTTCTCATTTCTGCTGTTTTTGGCTTGTTCGTAGAATTTTCAATGGGAATTTATATGAGGGGGGGGGAATGAATTTATGTTAGGGGAAATTGCTTTACACAGGGCGTTTTCCAAATAAAGCAGAGCCAATGCGAAGGACGTTAGAGCCAAACTGTAGAGCAGTTTTGAAGTCACTGGACATACCCATGGAAAGCTTTGGAAGACCTGCTTGTTTTGCTAATTTTGCTAAGAGCGCGAAATAGGGTCCGGGGTTTTCATCGACAGGGGGGATGCCCATAAGACCGATGATATCAAGTCCATAGTTGTTTTTGCATTGGTTGACAAAAGATGTCGCTTCTTGCGGTGCAACACCACTTTTTTGCGGTTCTAAGCCAATGTTAACCTGAACATAGCAAGGAAGATGCCTTTTTTGTTTTTCCATTTCTTCAGATAAGCTTTTGGCTATTTTTTCACGGTCAACCGTTTGAATAACATCAAAAAGTTTGACCGCCTCTGCTGTTTTATTTGATTGTAGGGGACCGATGAGATGAAGCTTAATATTTTCAAATTGTTGACGTAACTCGAGCCATTTTTGTGCCGCTTCTTGCACGCGGTTTTCTGCAAACAAAGATTGGCCTGCTCGCAAAAGGGGTCGTATATCAACAGAAGAAACAGTTTTTGAAACAGCGATAAGTTCAATTTCTTCTACGGGGCGTTGTAGTTCTTGACATGTTTCAGCAATGTCTTTTTGAAGGTTTTGCCATGCTTCAATGGAAGGGGCATTGAGGGGCGTTTGTGTATTCATATTTTTGTGCTTTACCTTTTTTGTTCAAGAGTTGGTCGTTTTTTTAAAAGTTTTATAAAATACTTAGGAAAAAATTTCACGAAAATGTTGACGATGAGGTTAATCCATGGTCAAGCATAATAAAACAAGTTTTTGGTTCTGTTTTATTAAAAGAGTATAATGGGAATGACGATTGGACATTATAATATAGGCGAACGCTATAATCCACGTGCGAGAGAAAAAAAATGGCAAGAAATTTGGGATGAAAAGAAAATTTTTCAGACTGTTCAAGAAGATGCTCGTGAAAAATATTATGTTTTAGAAATGTTTCCTTATCCGTCAGGCCGCATTCACATGGGGCATGTGCGCAATTATGCCATGGGGGATGTGGTGGCACGCTATAAAAGGGCAAAGGGTTTTAATGTGCTTCATCCTATGGGCTGGGATGCTTTTGGTATGCCGGCTGAGAATGCTGCTCTGCAAAGTAAAGTGCATCCTAAAACTTGGACCTATCAGAATATTGCTGTGATGCGCGGGCAATTAAAGCAATTAGGGCTCTCTTTAGATTGGACGCGTGAATTTGCGACTTGTGATGTGGAATATTACCATCGTCAACAAATGTTGTTCCTTGATTTCTATCAAAAGGGTTTGGTTGCGCGTAAAGTGGCTAAGGTGAATTGGGATCCTGTTGACCACACCGTTTTGGCCAATGAGCAGGTTGTTGATGGGCGGGGTTGGCGTTCTGGTGCGTTGGTGGAACAGCGTGAATTGACGCAGTGGTTTTTCAAAATTAGCGACTTTAGTGAAGAGCTCTTGGCTGGGCTTGAAGAGCTGGAGCAGTGGCCTGAAAAAGTTCGCACTATGCAAAAAAATTGGATTGGAAAATCGCAAGGTTTGCTGATTCGTTGGGCTTTAAAGGCAACAAGTGGTGTTGATGATATTTGTGAGACATTTGATGAGGTTGTTTGTTATTCAACACGTCCTGATACACTTTTTGGCGCCTCTTTTTTAGCTCTGTCTGTTGACCATCCCATTGCACAAGCTTTGGCAAAGAAAGATAAAACGTTGAGTGCTTTTATTGAAAACTGTCGGTGTGGTGGAACGACAACGGCAGCAATTGAAACAGCTGAAAAACAAGGATTTCTCACGCCCCTTTTGGCAGTTCATCCTTTTGATTCAACAGTACATATTCCTGTTTATATAGCGAATTTTGTGCTTATGGATTATGGAACAGGGGTTGTTTTTGGTTGTCCGGCTCATGATCAGAGAGATTTCGATTTTGCGCGTAAATATGATCTTCCAATAAAACCGGTGGTTTTGCCAAAAGGAGAGCAAGCAGAAGATTTTGTCATTGCTGACACACCTTATACGGGTGATGGTGTGATGATCAACTCCAGCTTTTTGAATGGTTTGACACCTCAACAAGCTTTTGAAGAAGCAGCCAAAAGGCTTGAAGAACAAATGCTCAATGGGCAACCGCAAGGGAAGAAAACGGTGCAATTTCGATTGCGTGATTGGGGGATTTCACGTCAACGTTATTGGGGGTGCCCCATTCCGATGATCCATTGTACATCTTGCGGAGTGATTCCTGTGCCGCGCACCGATTTACCAGTTGTGTTACCTGATGATGTTACGTTTGATCAACCTGGAAATCCTCTTGCACGGCATGAAACATGGCAGAATGTTACTTGTCCTTCCTGTGGTCAATCTGCCAAACGTGAAACAGATACCATGGATACATTTGTTGACTCTTCTTGGTATTATGCACGCTTTACGGCTCCTCTTGCGCAGGAACCTGTCGACAAACAAGCAATCTCTGAATGGTTGCCTGTGCAACAATATATTGGTGGAATTGAGCATGCCATTTTGCATCTTCTTTATGCACGCTTTTTTATGCGTGCTATGAAATTGATCGGTCATGTGACTGTTGATGAGCCTTTTAAGGGGCTTTTTACTCAAGGGATGGTGGTGCATGAAACCTATCGGGATGATCAAGGGTGGGTTTCTCCAGCAGAAATTTCCATTGTTGAAAAGGATGGAAAACGACAGGCTTACAAATTGACTGATCAAAGTGAAGTGATGATTGGTTCGATTGAAAAAATGTCGAAATCCAAAAAGAATGTTATTGATCCTGATGATATTATCGCATCTTATGGTGCTGATACTGTGCGTTGGTTTGTGTTGTCAGATTCTCCCCCTGATAGGGATGTCATCTGGACAGAATCTGGTGTTGAAGGAGCCCATCGCTTTGTACAGCGTGTTTGGCGTTGTGTGGCTTTGAGTGCTTCTGTTTTAAAGGATGTGGCGCCTTGTGCAGGGCATCAGGGGGCAGCTTTGGAACTTTCAAAGGTTGCACATCGCACGCTTTGCGCTGTAGAAGATGATTTGGAAAAATTTGCTTTTAATCGGGCTATTGCACGCCTTTATGAATTCTTGAATATTATGGCACCGTTGCTCAACAAGATAGCAAGTGTTGACGATGAAATGAAAGCTTCTTTACGTCAAGCCATGGATTTTTTTCTTGCCATGATTGCACCGATGATGCCCCATTTAGCAGAAGAATGTCATGCTGCTTTAGGGGGAAAAACTTTAATGTCTGCGCTTGCTTGGCCTGTTTATGATCGCGCGTTAACCGTTGCGGAATGCTATACTTTGCCAGTACAAATTAATGGTAAAAAACGCGGTGAGGTGAGCGTTGCAGCAACAGCAAATGAAACGATGATTAAAGAAGCGGTTTTGGCTTTAGATTTTGTAAAGGCACAGCTGGTGGAAAAGCCTGTGAAAAAAATCATTATTGTTCCACAAAGGATTGTGAATGTCGTTTTTTAAAAGTTTTATTCTTGTCGTTTTAGCTGGCGTATTCACACTGTTGTGTGGATGCAAAGTTGAACCGCTTTATCGTCAAGAGTTGCAGAGTGCAATGACAATGGATTCTGCTTCTTATGGGAATCCTGTTTCTGGGCAAGCTTCTTTGGGGCTTGCGCAAAAGCTTGCTTCTATTGTTGTGGAAGAGCCTTCGGATCGTTTTGGTCAATTGGTGCGCAATCATCTGCTGTTTCTTTTGTATGGAAATGGGGGTAAACCTTCTCTACCTGCTTATCGATTGGCATTGCAGATATCCGTATCTACAAGAGAATCTATGCAGATAGAGGTTGATTTCGAGAAAAAACGAAAAGGACGACCTTCTGTTGGAACTGTTATGAGCAGAGCTTCTTACACTTTGCAGGATATGAAAAACACTCTTGTTGCAAAAGGAACAGCAATGATGAATGCATCTTTTGATCGACTTCGTCAAGAATATGCAACGATGCAAGCAGAAGAAGACGCAAAAAAACGGGTTGCCGAAGAGTTGGCTGAACAGATTTTTTTGTTACTTTCAAAAGATCTTTCCAATAAAAATTATAGATATTAAGCAATATTTTGTCCTGTTTTTTTCCAGTCGTTGAGAAATATTTGCAACCCTTTATCAGTGAGAGGGTGTTTGACCAGTGCTTTTAAGATTGCTGGTGGAACTGTTGCAACGTCAGCACCACTTAGTGCCGCTTCTTTGACATGATTAACGGTGCGGATTGAAGCGGCCAAGATTTGTGTTTCAAAGTTATAGTTATCATAAATTGTGCGAATTTCATGAAGCAGTTCACTTCCATCATTTCCGCAATCATCAAGTCTACCAATAAAAGGCGAAACAAATGTTGCGCCTGCTTTGGCTGCTAATAAGGCTTGATTGGCAGAAAAGCAAAGTGTAAGATTTGTTTTTAGTCCTTCTTTTGTGAGGGCTTTACAGGCTTTTAATCCATCGAGTGTTAAAGGAAGCTTGATACAAATATTGTCGGCAATCTTTGCTAAAACAGCCGCTTCTTTCATGATGTTTTCAAATTCCGTTGCTGCAACTTCAGCAGAAACAGGTCCGCTAATGAGAGCACAAATTTCTTTTGTGACATCAAGAATATTGCGTCCTGATTTTAGGATAAGAGAGGGATTGGTGGTGACACCATCTACAAGGCTTAAATTCTGTAACTCTTGGATTTCTTCTATATTGGCGCTATCCACAAAAAACTTCATATCTAACCTCTTCTTTTTAGCTTTTATCCTATTTTTTGTTATGCGCTATTGTTGACTGCAAAAGCAAGAGAAAGAATTACTCTCTGTGTAAAGAACAAGAATGCTATGATGTTAACCATGTACCCGTTTTCGGTAAAGAAATATTACTTATTGTTTCCGTACCCATTTTATATCGTTGCTCGTAATAAGGCATAGGGCTTATTGTGTACCAACATTTTTGCGTATTGGAATCTTTGCGTAGCGGTATTTTTATACTTATGAAAATAAGCTAGCATTATCACACACTTTGTTCATTTCCTATTTGCGATTGCTCTTGATATTTGAGAGAGCATCATAAGATACCTCCTTTTTTCAGGGGGTACGTTTAACCTCATTTTTGATAGAAGCGAATGGATTTATTTTATCGTAAAACACCATTGAAGAAGATATGTAAAATTTTACACATGAAGTGTTTTTTATGGTCAATTACATTGATTTATTCTGTGTTACCCATTCTTTAATAATAGGTTTTTGTGCTGCTTGTATTGTTGCTTGATTCTCAATCAAGCTGAAAGATGTACGCACATGTTTCCAGGTTTTGGCACAAAGCTAAGGTGACTATTGTAACGGTTCCATTTGCAATATTATTCTCCCTGTAATTAAAACCATGGGATACTCTCTCATTAATAAGAATTTACAAATGTTCCTCGATGGGTTTGAAATGAGAAAAATTCATCGTATTGAGGATTTTTATTACAATAGGTAAATGATGATTATATCTTTATAAATCAGTTTGTTGAAGATAAATTGAGATAGGAGGCGGTAAAAAAAATAAACGTGTGTGTTGGGAAGAAGTTACACTATGGGATAGCTTTGTTGAAGAGCTCACTTACAATATCATGCTGAATGCTTATAGTAATGAGCTTTATTTGCACAGAAGAATGGCGCTGGTTTTTTTGCTATAGAGTTTTTTTGTTATAGACGATGAGATTGGTTTTTTTATTGGCACTTTGGTGATGAAATGAGTATTAAAAAGAATTTTTGTGAGAAAAGTGTTGTGATAGGGGGGAGAGATTGAATCCTGCAATGAATTTTATAAGAGTGTTTAAAGATAAGGTGTAGACCTGTTGGTGCTCAAGAGGTCGTAGATTGGTTTAAAAGATGCATTCAAACGTGATAGAGGAAGAGATTGTATCCGTATTGGTTCCTCTTCCTGTTGCTCACGCTTATAGTTATAAAGTTCCATCTTCTATGGAGGTGAACGTTGGTTCCTTTGTTCGGGTTCCGGTGATGGGGCGTGAGCTTTGCGGTTTTGTTGTGGATGTTGGAGAGAAGGCAGCAGATGGGCAAAGGTCTGGTTCGGTGGCGCGTGAAAAATTACGCTCTCTGCTTCATGTTTTTGATTGTCCCCCATTAAAGGCAGAAATGATCACATTTTTGCGTTTTGTTAGTCGCTATACAATGGCGCCTTTTGGTCTTGTCGCGCGATTGGTTTTATCTGTACCGGCTGCTTTAGAGCCGGAAGCGCAGATGCTGGGTTTGCGATATTGTGGTGGAAATGTAGAACGTCTCACACCAGCGCGATCACGGGTTTTGGAATTGGTGCGTAATGAGAAGATATGGACACGTTCTGGTCTTGCGCATGCGGCTGGAACTTCGGTTTCTGTTGTTGAAGGTTTAAAAGCGCTAGGGGTTTTTGAAGATATTATAGTTCCTGCTCCTGATCTTGTGGCAATGCCTGATCCTGACTTTTGTCCTCCTCAGTTGCAGGGAGCGCAAAATGAAGCAGCAACAATGTTGCGGGAAGGTGTTTTATCTTCTCAGTTTCAAGTTTTTTTGCTTGATGGTGTTACGGGATCAGGAAAGACAGAGGTTTATTTTGAAGCGGTCGCTCAAGCCTTCAAAGGGGGCAAGCAGGTTTTAATTTTATTGCCGGAAATTGCTTTAACACAGCAGTTTTTAGATCGTTTTTATGCACGCTTTGGAGCTGCGGCAGCAGAATGGCATTCTGATTTGACGCCACGTCGTAGAGAACGTGTTTGGCGGCAAGTTGCAGAAGGGCGGGTGCGTGTCGTTGCGGGGGCTCGTTCAGCGCTTTTTCTTCCCTTTCATGAGCTTGGCTTGATTGTTGTTGATGAAGAACATGATAGCGCTTATAAACAAGAAGAGCGCATTTTTTATCATGCGCGTGATATGGCTGTTGCACGGGGCTCTTTTGAGCATTTTCCTGTTATTTTATCTTCAGCCACACCGTCGATTGAAAGCCAAGCCAATGTTTTAAAAGGGCGTTATCAAAAGGTGCATTTACCTTCCCGTTTTAAAGAAGTAGCACTTCCACAGTTGCGGGTGGTTGATATGCGCCAAGGAGGGGTGCAAAAGGGGCGCTTTATTTCCTTTGCTCTTGAAAGGGCTTTAAAACAAACGCTTGATAAGGGCGAACAAGCTCTTCTTTTTCTTAATCGTCGTGGTTATGCACCTTTAACTTTATGCCGAATTTGCGGACATCGTTTTCATTGTACTGATTGTTCAAGTTGGTTGGTAGAACATCGTGCGCAAGGGCAACTGAAATGTCATCATTGTGGGTATCATCAACCACTTCCTCAAGCCTGTCCTGAATGCGGGACATTAGATCATCTCGTGGCTTGTGGACCGGGTGTGGAAAGAATTGCTGAGGAAACACAAATGCTTTTTCCTCAAGCGCGATCATTGATTCTTTCAACAGATCTCAAAGGAGGGATTGGGAAGTTGCGAAGCGAATTACAAGCCATTGCAAATGGCGATGTGGACATTATTATTGGAACACAGTTAGTTGCTAAAGGACATCATTTTCCCAAGCTCTCTTTGGTTGGCGTTATTGATGCTGATCTTGGTCTTGCCAATGGCGATTTACGCGCAAGTGAACGTACCTACCAGCTGCTTTCCCAAGTTACCGGAAGAGCAGGGCGTGTGGGATTGGAAAGCTTAGGATTGTTGCAAACTTATCAACCAGATCATCCGGTCATTAAAGCCTTACTTTCATGTCAGTCAGAAGATTTTTATACACGTGAGATTGCGGCGCGCCAGCATTATCATTTGCCTCCCTATGGGCGGCTTGCCTCTTTGATCGTTTCTGCACAACAGCGCCAAGCAGCAGAACATTATGCGCGCGCATTGCGTCAAGCAGCGCCACGGGAAAAAAATATCTCGGTTATGGGACCAGCAGAAGCGCCTTTGGCTTTGGTTCGGGGGCGTTATCGTTTTCGGCTTTTGCTGCAAGGACAGCGCTCTTTTGATATACAAGGGTTTATACGTGCAATGCTTAGCGGTACACCCAAAATGCCCAGTTCCGTTCGGGTTCAAATTGATATTGATCCGCAAAGTTTTTTCTAAAACCAGTCTCACATAAAGTGAAGGTCTCTTTAGCTTAAGGTGCTTTTAATATTATATATTTCAGAATAAGCATCCAAGTAGCAGAATATGATATGTGCATTGCATTAAGCAGCGCCACGGGAAAAAATATTTTTGTTATAAAACCAGCAGAAGCGTCTCTCTTATTCGAGGGCGCTATCATTTCGGTTTTTACTACTTTTTTGTTTTAGGGATAGTATCCTTTATTCTTTTTATAATGGTTGATTATAGGGGCTGAAGATGCCTGCAAATACACCAAAAATCGAATTCTATACGGGTTCAAATTGATATTGATCTATGCTTTTTCTAAAAACAGTGCAATATATTGCAATATAAAGTGAAGCTATGTGGCATAAAAGGTCGTGTTTTTGATATTGTTTAACCTTAAAACCTTATGAAGCAGCGTTCATAAGGTGTATTAGTGCTGTACGAGTCGTAGCTGCTTTTGTATGCTAGATTAGGGCGAAAATATTGCATATATCTATTTTATTTATCTTTGACGAGAACATAGAAGACTCATTTTGGAGCGTAAAGGTCAAAATGCGTATTCATCGTTGTTATCCTTATTTACGGCTCTAGAATTTTCAAAAGCACCCATAATTATAATTTTTGTAAATAATAACATATTGATTTATAGTGATAATATGCCGTTATTCACATTAGAGTCTCAACTATTGTAGGATTCTCTTATTTCAAATCTGTTTATATTGATCAATTAACACCATTCGTTTGCATGTTACAGACGGGGGACTGTGTCGAGTGAAACTATACAAGAACGGACTAAAATACCCAATCATCTCAAGTGTTAAGGGCTGTCGTAAAATTGGGAGATGGTAAAGTATATGATGGTGCCAGCTTGTTCTTTCATAAGTGTAAAGATGAGGCTGCTCGATGAGGTTACCATTATAGCATTCATGGGTGCTGTCGTGAAATGGAGATTATCCATTGTTTCATGCTTTTGTT
Organism: Bartonella sp. TS82HLJMH; assembly: GCF_042193495.1. NCBI lineage: Bacteria > Pseudomonadati > Pseudomonadota > Alphaproteobacteria > Hyphomicrobiales > Bartonellaceae > Bartonella > Bartonella sp. TS82HLJMH. Next base: position 45,263 of record NZ_JBHILU010000009.1, read on the forward strand.
ACTTTCATTCTCTAATGGGGGCACATTTTTCATGTAAGCAGAATGTCCAAAACGGAATATTACAGAATATCTATTGTATTACTGTATTCATATGCTGGTTTAAGCAAATATTTCTCAGCATGCTTGAATTCATTTTACGATGTTTCTCGAGTGTAGAATGTAAAAGCTTTCATGAATGAAAAAACCGCGTTAAGGCTCCTCATCTTTTAGTATTACGAAAGCCTTTGGTACTTGAGAGCGTTTATACGAGGTGTTTTTTTCTTTAATCATTTCCTTTTTTGTTTGTGATGGAGCAAGGGAGTGATTTTGATAGAAAGATTTGAAAAGAGAGATCTTTCGATGTTTGGGGCTCATCTGGTATGAAAAATGATACATTATCCTTATAAATCAATGCATTGTATGCTTAAAGATTGTGTTTACAAAAAAATATACTTGGTGAAATTTTTTAAAAGGAGTAGGTATTTGAAGAAAAAAGATCAATTCTTTCTTATCAGTTTGCAATAATAGACTTTTTCAGTCGCATTCGCATCTCATTAAAGGTCTTGTGGTGATAAAGGGAGTGTTTTTAGAGAAAAAGTGTTTTTTATGGTGGCAAGAGCATTTGAAGAAAAATCAAAGAGAGTGAAAAAATCGCTCAGAGAATGTTAAAAAGAGGCATAAAAAAACTGTGATGCCATCCTGTATATCTAAAAAAAATTCTTTTCAAAAATATTTTGAATATTTTATTAAAATTTTTAAAAAGCAGCGATTTGTGGTGTTGCGAGTCGGCTATGTCTATGCTAGAAATCAAGTGATTTTTGTTCTAGGTTTTAAGAAGAAGATTCTTAAGATTGAGAATGTCTGTTTCATTTCATCTGATAACTATCAGAGAATCGCTCAAGGGAAAGAGGCGGTATTTCGTGTCGGATTCATTTTCTCTCATACCGCTGCCGTTGGTAGATCAACGCTATGCGCAAGCGCTTTTTGATTGCGTTCAAGAAGCCGGAAACGTTGAAAAGGTTGCAAAGGCAGTGGAAGATCTTTTACTTGTTTTGGAGCAAAATAAAGATTTAAAACGCTTTGTGCTTAGTCCATTCTTTTCAGTTAAAGAGCAAATTAAGGTGATGCAATCTGTTTGTGCAAACATCAAATTTGCTGATAAAAACGCAGGGCAGGTTATTGGTGATTTTTTACGCGTTGTTGCAATAAACCGTAGGCTTAGTGCCGTATTTGGTATTTTACACGCTTTCCAGCGTTGTGTTGCACGCGCTCGTAGGCAGATTACTGCGCAAATTGTTTCAGCGCGCCCCTTAAGTTCTCAACAAAGACAAGAGTTGTGTGAGGCTTTGGAAGGTGTCGTTGGAGGAAAAGTTTTGCTACACAGCATTGTGAATCCAACAATTCTTGGTGGATTAATCGTTCGTGTGGGGTCGTCTCAAATTGATACGTCTCTTCTCACAAAATTGTCTTCGCTTAAGCTTGCATTGAAAAAAGAGGTCAGCTGATGGATATTAGACCATCTGAAATTTCAAAAATTCTAAAAGAGCAAATCAAAAACTTTGACCAAAAGGCTGAGGTTTCAGAAATTGGTTGGGTTCTCTCTGTAGGGGATGGTATCGCTCGCGTTTATGGTTTGGATAATGTCCAAGCAGGGGAAATGGTTGCTTTTCCAAACGGTGTGCGCGGTATGGCCCTCAATTTGGAAGTTGATAATGTTGGTGTGGTCATTTTTGGCTCAGATCGCGATATTCGTGAAGGTGATTGTGTAAAGCGGTTAGGCGCTATCGTCGATGTTCCTGTGGGGCCCGCTTTGCTCGGGCGTGTGGTTGATGCGTTGGGAAACCCTATAGATGGTAAGGGTCCTATTAAAGCAACAGAGCGTCGTCGTGTCGATGTTAAGGCTCCTGGAATTATTCCGCGTCAGTCAGTGCATGAACCGATGTCGACCGGATTGAAAGCGATTGATGCACTCATCCCTATTGGACGGGGGCAGCGTGAATTGGTGATTGGTGATCGCCAAACAGGAAAAACAGCAATTTTGCTCGATACATTTTTAAACCAAAAACCTTTTCATGAAAAAGGGGCTGGACGAGAGCAAGACAAAGTTTATTGTATTTATGTGGCTATCGGTCAAAAACGTTCGACGGTGGCACAATTCGTTAAAGTTTTAGAAGAACGTGGAGCGTTGGAATATTCTATTATTGTTGCAGCGACCGCTTCTGATCCAGCACCACTGCAATTTATTGCACCTCTTGCTGGATGTGCTATGGGTGAGTATTTCCGTGATAATGGACAACATGCTTTGATCGGTTATGATGATTTGTCAAAACAAGCGGTGGCGTATCGTCAAATGTCTCTTTTATTGCGCCGCCCTCCAGGTCGTGAAGCTTATCCGGGAGACGTTTTCTATCTGCATTCGCGTCTTTTAGAGCGGGCTGCGAAGTTGAATGCGGAAAATGGATCTGGGTCGTTGACAGCTTTGCCGGTTATTGAAACGCAAGCAAATGATGTTTCTGCCTATATTCCTACAAATGTGATTTCGATTACTGATGGGCAAATTTTTCTAGAGACTAATTTATTTTATCAAGGAATTCGTCCTGCTGTAAATGTTGGTCTTTCTGTGTCGCGTGTTGGTTCTGCCGCACAAATTAAGGCAATGAAGCAAGTTGCTGGCTCAATTAAAGGTGAATTGGCGCAATATCGTGAAATGGCAGCTTTTGCGCAGTTTGGTTCTGATTTGGATGCGTCAACCCAGCGGCTGTTGAATCGGGGTGCACGCTTGACAGAGCTGTTGAAGCAGCCACAATTTTCTCCACTCAAAACAGAAGAACAAGTTGTGGTTATTTTTGCAGGTGTGAATGGCTATCTTGATGCCTTGGCGGTTTCTGATGTTGCGCGGTTTGAGCAGGGACTTTTGGTACTTTTGCGTAGTGATTATCAAGATCTCTTAAAGGCAATTGCTGAGCAAAAGCAAATAACAGACGAGCTGAAAGATAAGTTGATAACTGTTCTTAATACTTATGCGAAAAATTTCTCGTGATGAATTGATGGAATGCTTGAATGGCCTCACTAAAAGATCTTAGAGACCGTATCGCTTCGGTTAAAGCAACACAAAAGATCACCAAAGCTATGCAGATGGTTGCAGCGGCGAGGTTGCATCGTGCTCAAGAGGCAGCACAGTCTGCGCGTCCTTATGCGAAGAGGATGGCTGATATTTTGACCAGTGTTGCTGCTGATGTAGATGGTGTTGATGCGCCTGCTCTTATGCGTGGTACGGGGCGAGATGATGTGCATCTCTTGGTGGTGTGTACTGCTGAGCGTGGTTTGTGTGGTGCTTTTAATGTGCAAATCGCTCGTCGTGCACGTGAACAGATTAAGGCATTGTTGGCAGCTGGTAAAATAGTGAAAATTATTACTGTGGGCAAAAAAGGTGCGGATATTTTATCGCGTGATTACAAAGGCTTGATAATTGATCATATCGATTTGCATGCTGTAAAGCGCATTGGTTTTGCAGAGGCGGTGATGATTAGTCAACGGATTGTTGATTTATTCAATGAAGGCGCTTTCGATGTCTGTACGCTGTTTTATTCTGAATTTATTTCTGTGATTAATCAGCGTCCAACAGCTTTTGGCTTGATTCCGATGATTGCTCCAAAAGCAGCTGTTGAGGCAATAGATGTTGAGGAGCAAACCGATCATAGCAAAGGTTCACAATCAATTGTTTATGAGTATGAACCTGATGCGGCTTCTCTTTTAGAGGCGCTTGTGCCACGCAATCTTTCGGTGCAAATTTTTCGGGCTTTACTAGAAAATATTGCTGGTGAGATGGGTGCGAAGATGACAGCTATGGACAATGCATCGCGCAATGCAGGTGAAATGATTAATAAATTGACGGTAGCTTATAATCGTCAACGTCAGGCACAGATTACGACAGAATTGATCGAAATTATTGCGGGCGCTGAAGCGCTTTAAATGGAAAAGGTAAGGATTGATGGTAAAAGCAGTAACCTCAAGCAAAGGAACAGAAAAAGGTGAAAAAAAGAAACCAGCTGCTCGTTCCGGCGTCAAAAAAGCCGCTTCGAAGTCTCAAGTGGATGTAACGGCTTCAGCGGATGTAAAGGCTTCCTCTGCGTCTGCGCGTAGTGCAGCTAAAGATACACCTGTAAAAAAAGATACATCCGCAAAAAAAGAAGAGCGTGCAAAAGGCGCTGTTGGTGAGATCAAGCAGGTTATTGGTGCTGTCGTTGATGTGCAATTTGAAGGTGAATTGCCAAATATTCTTAACGCTTTGGAAACAGAGAATTTAGGCAATCGCTTGGTATTAGAAGTTGCGCAGCATTTGGGTGAAAATACCGTGCGTACGATTGCTATGGATACAACTGATGGTTTGATGCGGGGCCAAAAGGTTGTGGATACAGGCACGCAAATTAGCGTTCCTGTAGGAGAAGCAACATTGGGACGTATTATGAATGTGATTGGAGAGCCGGTGGATAATGTGGGACCAATTCCTGCAACCAAAACGCGTTCTATTCACCAAGAGGCACCTGCATATGTTGAGCAATCAACCATTTCAGAAATTCTCGTCACCGGTATTAAAGTTGTGGATTTGTTAGCTCCTTATTCTAAAGGAGGTAAAATTGGCTTGTTTGGTGGTGCTGGTGTTGGAAAAACCGTTCTTATTATGGAGCTTATAAACAATATTGCAAAGGCACATGGTGGCTATTCTGTATTTGCTGGTGTGGGAGAACGTACACGGGAAGGAAATGATCTTTATTATGAAATGATCGAAAGCCGCGTGAATGTGAATCCAAAAGAGAATAATGGTTCAACGGAAGGGTCAAAGTGTGCCCTTGTTTACGGGCAAATGAATGAACCACCAGGAGCGCGTGCGCGTGTGGCTCTCTCAGGATTGACAATTGCAGAAAGTTTCCGTGATGAAGGACAAGATGTTCTCTTCTTTGTGGATAATATTTTCCGTTTCACGCAAGCTGGTGCTGAAGTGTCAGCCCTTTTAGGGCGTATCCCTTCTGCTGTGGGGTATCAGCCGACTTTGGCAACGGATATGGGGGCTTTGCAAGAACGTATTACCAGTACAAAAACAGGCTCTATTACTTCCGTTCAGGCAATTTATGTTCCTGCTGATGATTTGACGGATCCAGCGCCGGCAACGTCTTTTGCTCATTTGGATGCAACAACTGTTCTTTCGCGCTCTATTGCGGAAAAAGGAATTTATCCGGCCGTTGATCCACTTGACTCTTTCTCGCGTATGTTGGATCCATTGATTGTAGGGGAAGAGCATTACACTGTTGCTTGTCAAGTACAAACCATTTTACAACGTTATAGAGCGCTTCAGGATATTATAGCTATTCTTGGAATGGATGAACTTTCTGAAGATGACAAATTGCTGGTAGGACGGGCGCGTAAAATTGAACGTTTCCTTTCGCAACCTTTCCATGTTGCGGAAGCCTTTACTGGCTCACCAGGGAAACTCGTTCCTTTAGAAGAGACAATCAAAGGCTTTAAAGGTCTTTGTGCTGGCGATTATGATGATTTGCCAGAAGCTGCTTTTTATATGGTTGGTTCAATTGATGAAGCACTTGAAAAAGGAAAGCGTCTCATGGCAGAGGCGTCTTAGTAAGAAGCTTCTTGTTCAAGAGAAAACTGTCATGAATATTTTTCGTTAAAAAGGACAAGTCGTTGAAGAAAACAGAGAGTCCTTATATCGGGTATTGTGGAGACTTTTGTGGAAAACAATAGAGAAGAGCATTTTTTATTTGAGCTTGTATCGCCTGAAAAAATTGTGTTTTCAGAGCAGGTAGTGTCTGTTGTTCTTCCTTCAGCTTCAGGTTCTTTGACAGTTATGGCGCATCATGCGCCATTGGTGGCAAGCATTGTGTTGGGTAGTGTGCGTGTTCGCACCTCTTTGGGTGAAAAATTATTTGCTGTATGCGGAGGCGTTGCAAATATTACCTTTTCGGGCTGCTCTTTATTGGTAGAGCACGTTGTGGCTGTAGAGCATCTTTCTTTTGATGTATTGGAACAGCGGATTTTGCAGGTTCAAGCGACATTAGAAGGGGGGACAAGAGATGAGGATAATCATAAAATAGAGGCTTTTTTCCAGCAATTGTCAGCTGATGGTGCTGTGTTGATAGAAGCGTAGCTGCGTATACAGGAAAAAGGTGACATGAGCGGAAAAAAGAGTACGGTTGTGTTTGCTAAAAGGGGTGGAAAACCTTTTCCTCATCCTGGTCGTATTTTTGCAGGACCTTTGCCAAAATGTTTTGTTTATATTTTTGCTTCTCTTATTTTGCAATGGGCTTATGGTTTAGGGGCTAATATTGTTCAGTCTAACATTGTCCATCTTACGGGTGATTTTCACGCAACTTTGACCGAGACAACATGGTTGGTAGCGGCCTATATGGCGCCAAATGTGAGTGTAGCGATTATGTTGATCAAAATCCGCTATCAATTTGGGTTGCGTGCTTTTGCTGAATTATCAATCCTTGGCTTCGTTTTGGTTTGCGTGTTACAACTCTTTGTTACGGATTTGCGTTCTGCATTGATTATTCGCTTTTTTGCTGGGATTGCTGCTGCTCCTTTGGCTTCGCTTGCGCTACTTTATATGATGGAGGCTTTTGCTCCAGCAAAGAAGTTTACTGTTGGTCTTAGTTTGAATTATATGAATGCGGCTTTAGCGGCACCTTTATCACGTTTGATTTCTCCTAATTTACTGGAAAATGGTGGTTTTTCCAGTCTTTCCGCTCTAGAAATGGGGTTGGTTCTCATCAGCTTGGTTTGTATCTATACTTTGCCTCTAACGCCTGTTGTCCGCAGTAAGGTTATTCAAAAGTTAGATTGGATAAGTTATGGTTTGATTGCTCTTGGTCTTGGATTAAATGCCGTGATTATGTCTGTTGGCATATTGTATTGGTGGTATGAAGCACCATGGATTGGTTGGGGGCTTGCACTTGCTATTTTCTCATTGGTTATTGCTATTATTATTGAGCTTAATAGAGAAAAACCGTTGATTGATTTACGTTGGATTTTCAGTAAAGAAATGGTTCAATCTGTTTTTATTTTATTGATCTTTCATGTTTTTTTGTTGGAGCGGTCAAATTTGCCTGTAGGTTTTTTTAATCTTTTTGGTTTGCTTAATCGTGAAATGGCACCCATGTATCTTGCGGTGACATTGGGTATTCTGTTAGGGGGAGCTGTTTGTGTCTTTTTTTTACGGGCGGGGCGTGAAGATTATTTTTATTTGTTATCTTTAGGTTGTTTGGCGCTGGGAGCTTATTTAGATAGTCGTGTGAACTATTTAACGCGTCCGAAAGATATGATGTTGAGCCAAGGGTTGGTGAGTTTTAGTTATGCACTTTTTTTGCCTCCTGCTCTTTTCAAAGGGTTTGTGATTGCTGGTGAGCGAGGACCGCGTTATGTTTTGAGTTTTATTGCGATTTTTTTGCTAACGCAAGTGACAGGGGGATTGATGGGATCAGCTTTTTTTGGCAGCCTACAGTTTTATTTTGCCCATAAAAACTTTGAGTCCTTAACACAAAATATTGTTGTGACTGATCCGCTTATTTCTGGTGAGATGAATACTTTGTTTTCACCTTCTTATGGTGCTTCTGTTCCCCATGGCTTGGGGAGTGAACAGGGTACTTCTATGTTGATAGAAAAATTTAAGTTAACAGCAAATATTTTTGCTTATGATGACGTTTTTCGGCTTTATTTTTATATTTCAATGGTTGTATTCATTATCTTTCTTGTCACAATGGTTGTTAAGTCATGCTCTTTGCGGGCGTTAGAAAAGTAGAGTGATATTATAGAAGAGGGGTGCAAAAAATGATAAAAGCATTACGGTCAAAAGCTACGATTGTTGCATTCCTGTCAGGTATTACGGGTATTTTGCTAATTTTGTGGGCTTGGAGACTTCCTCCTTTTGTAAATAACATTCAAATAACGGATAATGCTTCCATTAAGGGCAATGTTACTCTGGTTAGTTCACAGATCTCTGGGGTGATTGCACGGATTTATGTGCAAGATTATCAACGTGTTGAAAAAGGAATGCTGCTCTTTGAGCTTGATGATTCTCTTTTTCGTCAGCAGCTTGCACGAGCACAGGCTGTTCTCGATTCAAAAAATGCAAAACTGGCAAGTATTGAATTGCAAGCTCAGATTTTACAGGGAGAAGTTAATGCTGCAGAAGCAGAATTAGCGCGTTCACGAGCATTCTCTAATGTTGTTCCTGATAGTAAAAAGTTAGGCTTTGGTGATGCGGCAATTTCTGTTTCTCGCCCTCTTTCACAACTCTTAGCAGCTCTAGAAACAAAACGACAATTGCAAAAACAATTAAATCTTGAAAAACAAAGTTTACAGTCAGAAGTTTCGGGAGCAAAGGTGAGTGTTGAATTGGCAAAACTTAATCTCGATCATACAAAGATTTTATCTCCTAGAACAGGCTATATTGGATTGGTTGGCGCTAGGGTAGGGCAATATGTTATGCCGGGTACGCAATTGGTCTCTGTTATTTCTGATGATATTTGGATTATTGCTAATTATAAGGAAACGCAACTTTCTCAGATGCGTGTGGGACAGCCGGTTGTTTTTTCTGTTGATGCATTGAACAACAAAAAGTTAACGGGGCGTGTGGTTCGTTTTGCTCCAGCGACAGGTTCAGAGTTTTCATTGTTAAAAACAGATACGACAATTGGTAATTTTATTAAAATTGCGCAACGTATTTCAGTACGGATTTCTTTAGATCCTGGGCAGGAGGGGATTGAAAAGCTCATTCCTGGGATGTCTGTGGTTACGTATGTGGATACTTCGCAGCGGGTCGATTCTGGAGGATAAATTTTGGGTTTTTTCAGTTTAATTCTTGTGCCATTTACTTATAGTAAATGGCTCTTCACGTTGGAAGATTTCGTTTGGTTTGTTATGATACATCTTTTAAAGCTCTTAAGCTTCTTATACTCCTATATCATGATGTAAAATAATGTTTCTTAGAATATTAAAGCGCATGCATCTTTACTCACTTCCATTTCTTTTGAAATAACTCAGTAGGGGGGATAGATGCAATGTTGAAAACTTTTCTTATAGTTTCTCACAACACTGCCCTTTGAGAAGTGGTGCCACCGCATGTTTTGAGGACAGGGGTAGGGGATTGCCAGATAAAAAATTGGATAATAGACTGGCGAGATGGATGGAAAACTTATCTTTTGAAGAAAAATGTAAAGTTAGGGGGAAAGACGTAAAGTTTATATTTTGTAAACCATAAAAAATGCCCGCTTTGAATCGGGCATTAAAAGGGAAGGTTGTTGGGTGTGTTATTAATTTTTACGGATCAGCAAGAAGCTTACTAAAACGACTCCCGCTGCTAGTGCGAGGGTTTTTTTAGGATTTTCTTTTGCTTTTTTCTTTAATTCTGTAGCATGTTCGTTGAGGTGATAAAGCGCGTGACGGACTTTTTGTTTCCATGTGTTAAACAGCTCAGAAATGTTTTCAAAGTTATCATTTTGAGAACTCCAATGATTTACGGGGACCAGCTCTCTTTTTAATTGTGCTATACGTTTTTTAATTTTAGCATTTTTGGCGTTGGGTGAAAATAGACACATTTATTGACTCCTTCATGTGTTAAATTGTTGCGTGGCAGTTGGAATTGTGTTTGGGGTTTTGCTATAACGGCTTGAAAATTGAAAGGTTGCATTGATAATGCTGCGCGTGGGTGAGATGAGAATTAAGAGTTTGGTTTTAATGAGGCATTTTTTAATGTGTTCGAGTTCATTTCATGATGGTGTTTGTTAAGGATGTAAGGTAAAAATTTTTACAAAATGGTGTAAGATTCATTCAATCATCTTTATTTCATAAAGATGTAAGCCGGTGTCTTCATTGTTTTGTTTGTTTAAAGTGTTGGGATAGCTTTTGGCACTTGAAATAGTTTATAAGAAGTTTTTATCTACGTGTTCTCTTGTGGCTTTAGGGAGTGGTATTGATTGATTCAATTAAGAAGATTTAAAATGAGAAAATCTTACGATATTTGGGGTTGCCGTTCAAATCTGTAAAAAATAGATTATTATAAATCAGTATGTTGGATTAATTGGATGGTGTTTTTCATGCATTTTTAAAAATTGTGCTTTGATCGCCGTTATCTGTTGCGTTGTAAAACACTGTTTTGCGATGACGTGGATGTTAAGTGATAGGCATACAACTTAAAAATACAGTATTGTCTCTGTTTGGTTTCGGTTTCTTTTTGAATCAACCAAGTGTAGAAGTATAAACTTGAACAGAAGTAGTAGAACTTATCCGGTGCGTCTATAGGATGAATCGCACCTATGAGTTGAATTGCGTCAGTGGTTAGTAGGTGGAGCCTTTTGAGAGCAATCGGTTAAGATTGGGGGGCGGTGTAATTTTCGTCCTTTGAAGCGCGGAGGAAGTCAATGTAAATGATGATTGATAGCGCAGGTTTTAAAAATTTGAGGACTTGATGAGTACGACCTATTTTTTATCTAAACCACTTGAGCGTCGTCGGTCTATTGGTGTTGCTGTTGGTGATGTGATCGTTGGGGGGCAGAGCCCGATAGTTGTACAGTCAATGACCAATACGGATACAGCTGATGTTGATGCAACTGTTGCTCAAGTGGCTGCTCTTTGGCAAGCTGGTTCACAATTGGTTCGAATTACTGTTGATCGCGATGAAGCGGCGGCAGCTGTACCAAAAATACGGGAGCGATTGGAGAGGTTAGGATTTTTTGTACCATTGGTTGGGGATTTTCATTATATTGGTCATAAGCTTTTATCTGAGCATCCTGCGTGTGCTGAGGCGCTTGCAAAATATCGCATCAATCCTGGAAATGTTGGTTTTGGCGCAAAAAAAGATCGTCAATTTGCAGAAATTATAGAGATTGCTTGTCGGTATCATAAACCTATTCGCATTGGCGTGAATTGGGGCTCTCTTGATAATGCATTATTAACACGGCTTATGGATGAAAATGCACAGCAAGAAAATCCTTTATCGGTTGCTGAAGTGATGCGGGAAACTGTTGTGCAGTCTGCTCTGCAATCGGCTCTTTGGGCTGAAGAGATGGGATTGGGACGTGATAAAATTATTCTTTCTGCTAAAGTGAGTGATGTTCAAGATCTTATTGCTGTTTATACCACCTTGGCGGCGCGTTGTGATTATGCTCTTCATTTGGGATTAACGGAAGCTGGGATGGGAACAAAGGGCGTTGTTGCTTCTTCGGTGGCTTTGGGCATTTTATTACAGCAAGGGATTGGCGATACGATAAGAATTTCCTTAACACCAAAACCTGGTGGTGATCGGACACGAGAAGTAAAGGTGGGGCAAGAACTTTTGCAAGTGATGGGTTTTCGGCAATTTTTGCCCGTGGTTGCGGCTTGTCCTGGTTGTGGGCGCACAACTTCAACGGTCTTTCAACAATTGGCGCAAAAAATTGAAGCAGATTTATACAAAAATATGCCTGTTTGGCGTGAAAAATACCCTGGCGTTGAAAGTTTGAAAGTTGCTGTGATGGGGTGTATCGTCAATGGACCGGGGGAGTCAAAACATGCGGATATTGGAATCTCTTTGCCTGGAGTGGGGGAAAGTCCTGCGGCACCTGTTTTTATTGAGGGACAAAAGGTAAAAACTTTGCGGGGTGATCACATTGCTGAAGAATTTGAAGCGCTTTTGAGTGATTATATTCATACACGCTTTGGGCAAGGTTGAGGTAAAAGTCGCATAAGGTTGGAGTAAAAAAGGTGGTGATGTTGTTTTTTAAAAACAAGCTGTCTTCAATGTGAAGAGGATGCTGTTATATGTTGCTTTAGCTACGGTCAATATTGTTATTGGGCGGCTTTATTATTCTAGGTAAAACCAGATGTTATGCATGTGTGAATCAGAATCATATGAAGGATGTTAATGAGTTTGTTAAGACTATTAAGCAAAACTATATGAATACTTTGATAGATCCGTAAATGTTGTTGCTGGTTCTTTGACTGCTCTTGAGGTAGTAATAACGGATTTTTCAAATGTCAAATTATAGAAAAAACATTATTCATTCATTGTTTCGGTATTGTTTCGGCATTTTCCAGCTATAAAATTGATAGGATCGAAGATCCTTATAGCGGTTATTGCCCTATTTGTCGTAAAATGTAAGCTTTTATGTTGATATAAAATGATGTATACGGGTGTCTTTTGGGGCGTTATTGGGGGAATGCATGACCAGTATATTAGCATTTGGATTTTTATTTAACGGTATAAGAATTTTAACAGGTGCCTTTATTGTATTTTATATGCTTGAAAAAGGGCTAACTCTTATTGATATTGGGATTATTAAGTCATTTCAGGCTTTTATTATGATGGTGACCGATATTCCTCTGGGATATTTTGCCGATAGAAAAAGTTATAAAATATCGATCGTTTTGGCAGCGGCTTTTGCTGCTACATGGCTATGTCTCATGGGATTTTCTACAAGCTTTTATGGATTTCTTTTGGCAGAATCTTTTAATGCCTTATCGCTGACATTGATTGCTGGCGCCTATAATGCTTTACTTGTTCAATATGCAAAAGAAAAATTGACATCGACTAAAAAAGTGCTGGGAGCGAGCTCTCAATATAATTACATCGGCATGTTTATATTCAGTTTAATTGGCGCATATTTTGCTGATTATTCTAGCCAATATATATGGTATATCGCGGCGTTTTTAATGTTGATGACAACACTATTTGGTTTGTTTTTTCTTGATGACCTGAAGGGAGAGAAAAAACCAAATAAAGCGAATTCTCTCATTTATGATGCTAAAGAGATGTTGTCTATTTTTATTAAAGTTCCTTATATCTCTTTATGCTTTTATTTTTCACTGATCTTTTTCAATATATTCTCGCAGTATTGGCAGTGGATATTTAAAGATCATAATATTAATGTCACTTATTTTGATCTTGGTGTGACATTTTCACTGATATTGCTCTCTCAGCTCTTGGCTAGTTTTCTCTTTACAAAACTAAGTGAAAGAGTGAATTTTATTTTATTGCTGTTTCTTTTGGTTTCACTGATTTTTACAGTGGTTTTCTTTGAGCCGAAAAAAGAAATTGCTGTTATTTTAGTCTGTATGATTTTTTACTTAATTAAGTATACATATCTGCGTGTAGAAGTTGTTTTGCACGATAGCATTAGTGATCATTTCAGGGCTACATATGAATCTTTCTTGTCAACTGTTGGGAGATTTAGCTTATTGGTATTTTTTTACATGAGTGCGTATATGGTCGATATATTTGGCTTTTTCTCACTCGTTTATGTTTTTGGTATCTATTTATTGGTTTATCTGTTGGCAATGTTTTTTTTAGAAGGAGCCCTAAAGAAATCTCAGTGAAAATAGTAACGTATTTCACGTGTGTTTCATGGGGTTTATAGTGGATCAAGGCTTTTATTTATTAAGGCGCATCGTTGTTTTTGCATGTTGAATGAGAAAGCTGAATAGTGTCAGTTACTCTCACTTCAAATCTATGTATGTTGAAGCAATCAAAGTCATCTGCTTATACGTTATAAGTGGGCGTGGCATCACAATCGTTAAAAAGGAAATAAAAATGCTTCTCATGAATATTGCACCAAGAGTTGCTGACAAGATTGGATGCTGATAAAGAAAATGATTGTACCGGATTATATGCTTATTAAGGAATGGTGATGGAGCAGTTTTCCCATTTTCATTGGTTACTGGCTGGTAACACTTTATCTCATTAGAGCTAATTTAAGCAGTCGGACAATTTATAGCCTGTTTAAATAGGCTTTCCTCATGACTGATTTTATTATTGATATATTTAACGCGTTTTATTGCTGTTTTCTTTAAAATATCAATCATCTTGTTGAGATAATTTTTTACGTTGTTCATTCTCATTTTGAGTATTTTCTCTTTGGTTGTGGCGTTAGCTCTGTATTTTCTGATGTCATAGAATTTCTGATCCAGATAATAAACTTATCTATGGAAACTTTGAATGACATCCTCCTCTTTGAGAAGGAATAAAACCAAGTACAGAAATATTGTTGAGTACAATTTGCTATAAATAAGCCATAAGAAACCAACCCATATTTGATATATTTGATAGGAATTTGTTAAGCCGTACAAATTATGGTTATTAAAAGGTAAAGTGATGGAATCGTTATCCATAACGCATATTGTAACATTTACAACTCTTTTTTCTGTATCTGTGTTGTTGGGATGTACGCGCGTAGATAGTCTAGAGCAGTACAATAAACTTTACGAAGAATACATCAGTGAAAAATACGAGGATTTTGAACATTTTCAAAAGCAAGAACAAGCAAGAAATTTCGTCTATAGCCGTGGTTATCAGAATATAGCGCCCAAATTTGATATTATATGGCATCGTCACATACTTATTGTTTTATGTGGACGCTTTGTTAATTTATTACGTGGTGATTACAATGAGGAGATGTCATGGGCAATGCTACCCAATGTCATAAGCAGTTTGCGTTATGACTATAATTGGAGAGAAAGCGATTTTATCTAGGCTTATAATATGTCTATGAATTCTACCGACCCCATGATTGATTATGCGAAAAAATTTCTTAATTCTTCAAGCGGAAATGGTATTAGCCTAATAACACAAGTTATTGACTTTATGTCTAGTATGAGAGCTGGTCATAATGAAAACACTAAACAAATAGCGCGTTTTTGTATAGAGCTCAATACGATATATGACATGATGAAACCAAGAAGAATTTACAAATGACATTTAATGGGTAATGGGTAAAACTTTCTCGAAGGATATTAAATGGCTATAATAGTCTTAATAATCGCAGCATTTTCTTATCCATGTTGCATATTTGTTCATTATGGCTTCAAAAGGTGGACATATTTTCCAGCTTTGGCAACAGGCATAGGTTCATTTACAATGATGCTTTTCATCTTAATAAGAAAATTTCACTTAAAGGAGGAAATTTAAACTTAGTTTGAAAAAAGTACTTATCATCAATTAAATTGCGCTATTACATATAATAATAAGATCTTTTTTATCTTTCTGTTGCAATGATCATTCTCTGTTTAATCTTATCAATTCTCTTTTTATGTGATGAATTGAATAAACGAGATAAAGAGCGTGACGAATTAAAGTTCTACAGTGATCGTGATTATTATTAAATTGAAATTATTCCATAGTTTTGTAAAAATGTTTCTACTTTTGAAGGAGCGCGCCGACACTATCATTCACTTTGCTGTCCCCCAATGTTGCTACAGCTCTTGGCTCTTGAGACGATTCATAAGAGGTGTTTTTTAGCTCTTTCTTTGGTGTTTTTTATCCACACTCCAAGTCCAGCTTGTGACGCAAGCCAATGGTTTTGATTGATTCAACATATACAGATTTGAAATGAAAAAATTTTGCGGTGTTCAGGGTTCTTATTCAAGTTGAATAACGTTGAATTATCATTATAAATAAATTATTTGTAGCTTTCTTGCGAAGAAAAGAGAGATCAGTAATAATACTGCTTTGGTCTTTCGTTCTATTGAAATTGATGACTTTATTTATCCTATTATGCCGTAACACACTGTCATTTGAGGGGTGGTGAAGGTCGCCTGTTTGACACATTAAGTATTTTAAAAATTGCATGGTAAATATTCTTAAGTCTTGTTTATCGAGTCTTTAGTTTAAGTGAATCGCATGCGTGGAAAGCTAGAGGAACTTACTCGGTTAAGAATCTAGACTGTTTACAGAGCAGATTGGGTTAAAAAACTTTGTTCTTTGAGGGTGGCATAAAAATCAAAATAGCCATTGTGTTCATTTTTTCTGATATTTTAAATACGGGCTTCAAAAAAATGATGCCTGAACTAAACAACGAGCATTTTTGTAAAAGTGTTTTTAGAGAGAAAGCAATATACGAGTGAATTTACAGAATGTAACCATATTTGATCTTCTATAACAAGATAGCGTGGAAAGGCATAAAAATTATGATTCTCTACTGAGGGCATTTACTTAGGGCACTGTACTTATTTTATTGTTTTTTACAGGTTTATAAAATGCCTTGTTTGATACTTATCCTGTTTATTTTTTGCCTTATCGTTAGAAGATTAAAGACATGAAAGAGAAAACGAGTTTTCTTTTTTCCGGTCGTTTTTATTCGGCTTTAAAGCATTCACGGTAATATCTTTTAAAGTATGGTGATTGCGCATTGTTTCACATTTTTTTTCGTTCATTCTTTAATGGAAGGTATTTTTCATGCAAAATAGGATACCTGGAATGCACTTGTGTTATAAATTCACGCGTTTTTTTTAATGAAATTCCTCTCAATATTTGTCGCATCTCATTTCATGAGAAGGACTATAATGGAGATTAATGGTAACGTTTCTTTGAAAGATTTATTATGCATTCAACAAAGATGATGGTGTACACTATGTGCAAAAGAGCGGATGAAGTTTAATTTTTGCGTATTGCACTAAAGTGTGCTGCTTGTTGGAGGGGGAGTGCCTTAGCGCCAAAAGGATGTAAGAATGCTTCTGCTTTATTGATGAGTGTATCTCGCTTTTTTTGGGTTTCTTCAATGCCATAAAGATGAACAAAAGTTGCTTTTTGTGCCGTTTCATCTTTCCCAGCAGTTTTTCCTAAGGTTTGCGTGTTGGCGGTGACATCAAGAAGGTCATCGGTTAATTGAAAGGCTAAACCAAGATAGGTACCAAAATTAGTAAGTTTTTCGGTTAATTCTTTAGATGCATTGCCAATGATGGCGCCTGCTTGGCAAGCAAAGCTTATCAGGGCTGCTGTTTTCATGTGTTGTAGAGTGATGATGTCAGTACTTTCTTGCGGTCTTTTTTCAGCTTCAAGGTCCAGCATTTGTCCACCTAACATACCCCCAAGTCCTGCCGATTGTGCAAGAGACGTGATCAGTTTGATTCTAATGTCTGTAGATAGAGTACTGGCTTTATGGGCAATGATTTCAAAGGCAAATGTTAAGAGGGCATTGCCTGCTAGAATTGCTGTTGCTTCGTCAAATGCTATATGGACGGTGGGTTTTCCACGCCGGAGTATATCGTTATCCATAGCGGGAAGATCATCATGAATGAGCGAATAACAATGGATACATTCTAAGGCACATGCAACATCAAGAGAATGTTCTACAGGAATATCAAAAAGTGCAGCACTTTGAATCACAAGAAAAGGACGTAGGCGTTTTCCACCGTTCAGCACACCATAGCGCATGGCATTGATTAATTTTTTAGGGCGTGAAATTTCACCATTTTCGATTTGATCACTTAACAGGGTATCAAGCCGTTTTTCAACGGTGTGTCCGTGTTTTGCAAGAAGGGTGGTAAATTCGTGCATTCTTGCTTCCTTTGTTTTTACAAAAATGAAATTATGAAGTTTTAAAGAGAAATGTTGTTGCTTTTTCTTGTTTTCATAAATTGGCGTCGCTTTTTATTAAAAATCAATTTCTCTTTTTATCCGTATCTCTATTGTATGTGCAAATCCCTTTTTAAGCCAAATAAAAATTGAATGAAGGTCTTATGAGAATGCTTTCATTGGTGTATAAAATTTTCAAATTTTGTGGTGTTTTTGATATTCATTTGTTCATTTTGACATTGCCTCTTCTTTTTTATCAGTGTATAACATCCTCAAATTTTATGGTGTTTTTAAATGAAGCATTGTCATTTTTGACATTGCTTTTTCTGTTTTAGTGGATTTGGAGTGTCTTTTTATGGCTGTACCTAAACGAAAAACCTCTCCAGCGAAGAGGGGCATGCGCCGTTCGGCTGATGCTCTGAAGGCGCCGACTTATATCGAAGATAAAAATTCTGGTGAATTACGCCGTCCTCATCACATTGATTTGAAAACGGGAATGTATCGCGGGCGTTCCGTTTTAGTGGTTAAAGACTGAGCGTTTTATCTTTTTTCCAGTAGTAAGCTTCTTTTGATTCATGAGTGAATGCACGCTTGGGGCGTGCATTTTCGCTTTAAGATAGATATTGAGGTGTCCTTGCGTCGCCCCTTATCACATTGATTTGAAAACGGGAATGTATCGCGGGCGTTCCGTTTTAGTGGTTAAAACTTTAGCGTTTTATCTCTTTTCCAGTAGTAAACTTCTTTTGATTCATGAGTGAATGCACGTTTGGGGCGTGCATTTTCGCTTTAAGATGGATGTTGAGGTGTCCTTGCGTCGCCCTCATCACATTGATTTGAAAACGGGAATGTATCGCGGGCGTTCCGTTTTAGTGGTTAAAACTTTAGCGTTTTATCTTTTTTCCAGTGGTAAGCTTCCTTTGATTCATGAGTGAATGCATTGGGTAAGATGCGTTTTTCGCTTTTTCTTGAGAACATGTGTGGGATAAGGCTTTGCCATAGAAAAATGATTCTATTGTGGGAGATGATTTTTTTGTTTTTTTGAGAGGCTATAAAGGATTGCTTGTGTCAGTGTCTTTTATGATGATTTCGTTAAGAGCTGGGGTATTGATATAAGTTAGGTCAGTAATGGAGTTATTTTGTATCGCACTTATTTTACTCACTCTAGAAGGAAATCCTATTAGACCGTAAATATCGTCGTTTAAGGTGGTTAACCCATATAAGGTTTTAAGCATACTGGTGTTTTTTATGAGAATATTTAAGGCAATGGTTTGTCTATAGGCTTATATTGTGACATGTGATTCTCCATAAAAATAGAGATTTACATCACATTGATTTATAAAGTTCATTCGTTGTTTTGTGCCTTGAATGAAAGGTCTATCGTAGGATTTTCTCATTTCAAATTTCTTGCATGTTGAATCAATGGCAATCACTTGCTTTTCGGTCACAAGTGGGGCTGGCATGTGGATGAACATTCTATAAGAAAGGACAAAATGTCTATAATGAATACTTTCAAAAGTATTTGGAATGCCTTTTACAGAATGGAGATGATGTTTTAGTTTATGCTTTTCTTTATCGTGTTCTTTAATGGGGAATGCTTCTCATGCAAAATAGAGCGCCCAAGACAAAATATGTTTATGTTGTACCGTCACGCGTTTTTTTAAAAGGAATATTTTTCAATATTTGTTGCATCCATTTTATGACAGCGTTTTTGAATGTTATAATGGTTTTGTAGAAGGGTAAATGGTAAAGTCTCGGTGCAGTGTGTAAACGGCACTATGGTCTTTACGCTTAATGAAAAAGCAAGTCCGCAGCCCCTTACACATTTTGCTAGATTCCAATGTTGGTATATCCTTTGGTGCTTGGACAGTTCTACTAGCTCTTTTTGTACAGTTTTTATCCACAGATCAGCCTCGCTTGTGACTGAAAAGCAAGAGATTTTGATTGATTCAGCATGAAAAAAATTTGAAATGAGAAATCTTACGATATTCAAGATTCTAATTTAATATGAATAATTCTAGATTATGATGATTAATCAATTTGTTATCTATCAAGCAAGAAAATGAGGAGGAGGAATTTGTCGAAAAGTTAGATTGTTTATAGGTTGGCGCTGGTTAAGAAACTTCGTCCTTAAGGGCAGAGAGGATGTTAAAAAAATAAAACCAGCGAAAAGCTGGTTTTATCAAAATATCATCATTATGATGAAAGAGTGTGTTACGCAGCGTAGACAGCTTTACTGTTTTCATCTGTTTCTTCTCTCTCAGTTTTAAATTCGCGTTTTGGCTTGTTGGAGAGATGCATCTCTATGAGATTAATAGCTTCTGTTTCAGAAAGACTATTAATAACCGCAATTTCGCGGGCCATTCTTTCAAGAGCAGCTGTATAAAGTTGGCGCTCAGAGTAAGATTGTTCAGGCTGTAAATTAGAGCGGAAAAGATCACGTACCACTTCGGCGATACAAATAAGATCTCCTGAGTTGATTTTAGCATCATATTCTTGTGCACGACGTGACCACATGGTTCGTTTAACGCGTGCTTTTCCACGTAAAACTTTTAAGGCGCGTTCGACAGAATCACTAGCAGATAATTTACGCATTCCAACGGAAAGGGCTTTTGCAATGGGAACTTTGACATCCATCTTATCTTTCGCGAAATGAATGACAAAAAGTTTTAATTTATGTCCTGCAACTTCTTGATCTTCAATCGCTATAATCTGCCCTACTCCATGCGTAGGGTAGACGATATATTCAGAGGTTGCAAATTCTTTGGTCTTGGAAGACGTTCCATGTTGGGATGCCATATTTTAGTTTACTCCCTTATGATCAACAAATGTATCGGAAAACAGGTTATAAACCTGAGGGTTGAGTTTTCTTTAACCAAGTATATTGTACCAATTAAGTGAGCATAAAAGCCGAGTACTTTTAAATCCAAAAAAAATACGTCGCTTTACTATAAAAAGCAAAGAAAAATACTTAGAAAGATGATCATGTTAAAATAACACTAACATCAAACTTTCAAAGAATCAATCATTTCGCTTAAGGATTTTTTTATTTTTACAAGAGAAGTCTTTCAATTGTTGAAGGAGGAGGGTGTACACTGTATCATTACTCTTTGCCGCTTCCTGGATTTTCTGAAAAATACTTTTCTAATTTATTTGGAACGCCATCCATTTCTTTTGCTTGAGGAAGAGGATTTTTTTGGGTGGTTAGATTAGGCCATTTGTTTGCATAATGAAGATTAAGTTCTAACCACTTTTCTAATCCTGGTTCTGTATCAGGTAAAATCGCTTCTGCTGGGCATTCTGGCACACAAACACCACAATCGATACATTCGTCGGGGTGAATAACAAGCATGTTTTCCCCTTCATAAAAACAATCAACAGGGCAGACTTCAACGCAATCCGTATATTTGCAGTGAATGCAGTTGTCGGTTACTACGTGGGTCAAGATCAAACTCCATTTGTTACTTTAATTCTCTTTAGAGGAAAGTGTGTGCGTATTTTTATGATTGGTGAGTTGATCGCGTAGTATAGCTAGTTTCGCAAAAGGTGAATCAGGATTAAAGCGCTTTTCTTTTTGTAAAGGCTTATGATTTGCATGTTTGCCTTGGGATTTGTGTAACTTATAAGAGCGTTTTGTTTGTGATGGTGCTGCTTGAGGGAAATTTTCATTTGTGTGTTCCCCTTTTTTTACAGCGTTCTTCGATTTATTTTGCCACTTATTTCCTAATTTATCACGTTTTTTTTGTGCGTGGTGGTGAAATTGATGTCTATAATGCCATAGTAAAATAACTTTATCTTCTTGTGTAGGGAGAGGGGTTTTGGCAAAATTCCCAACAGGTTCAGCCACCGGTAAACGATTGGTTTTATGGGGATGTTTTTCAATACCAGAGGATAAAGTATTTGGGTATGAGGTATTTTTTTCTTCTTGTGTTGTTTCTGAATCGCTTATTGTTTTCCATTGACTGCCAACGCATTCTGCTGCAGGAACATCTTGCATTGTCTCATTGACAGGGGAAGAGGCTTGGTGTGCAAGGAGATTTTGTTCAAAAACAGTATTGCTTATGCTGTACGATTGATAACCAAGTCCTTTGAGGATTTCTTCCATATCGTTTCCATTGGCTCCAAGAATGGACATCATGGCTGGTGTAACAAAAAAACTTTTGCCATCATAGGCGCCATCGGGTTTGGGATCACTTCCTTGTTTCCAATGAAGTGCGGGGCGGATGAGATTGGCGAGACGTTCTAAAATATCAATCCGTACAGCACGTTGTCCTAAGATTCGGTAACCGGCTAATTGATAAAATTGGCGGTTATAGGTAGGGTCAACAATCAAAGAGGTTCGACCAGCAGATAATGCTGACAAAATTTCACCCAAACCAGTTTGATCTTGTCCCGCATTTTGAAGATTCCACAGGAGAGTAATGGCTTGAACCGGAGCAGGTTTAAGCATTCCGGCAACATAGATGTGAAAAGCGCCAAAACGTACGCCTAGACGCCGAAGCACAGCACGTGATTCTTGCGCAAGTTCTTTGACAATGTCTAAGACTTCGCGGCGTGGTAAAATCCCTAAAGAGTTAAAAAGTTGTAAAGCAAGACTGTTTGTTGAATCCGTTAAATTATCAGCATTACGCAAATCAAATAGAGGTTTTAAAGTCGTTTCAAAATGAAAGGTGACAAAGCGTTCTAATCGCTTCACAACGTTATTGCGGGATTCTCCTGTGAGTTGTTCATCTGCTAAAACAATCAGTTTTGGTTTGAAAAAATCTTCTGTTGCTACAAGCTGTCCTACGGGTTGACCAATCCAGCGCACAATTCCATCAGAACTGAGGGTAAAATCTCCATTTGCACAAGCACAAAAACGTGTCGCGCGTTTGGAAAAAGCAAGAATCAAATTTTCATTCTCTGTTGAAATTTGCTTCTCAGCTATTTGATCAGTACTGTTTTTGTTGGCATAAAAACGAAAACCTTCAAATTTACCCCTTCCGTTTTTTTCAATGAGAATATCATCTTGAAGAATTTCATCCTGTTGAACAATCTTGCTATCCATGATCATTTTCTTTCTCAGTGCGAAATTGGTCAAAAGCTTTTTGCGACAATTTCATAATGCTTCTTTTTCTTTAACACGTTTGTTGCGTTTGCTTCAATCACTCTTGTCGTTTTTTGCTGTTTCTTTTTGCGTCTTTAAAACTTGGATGATTCTTTTTTTTATTCAGTTTTGATGCTTTATATTTGCAAATTACACTTATTAGTTGTATTGTAAAGCTGAAAGCCTAAATAAATTCTTCAATTTAAAAGGAAATAGAACCGGTTATCAAAAAACAGCTTTTGTTTTACATGATCATTTTATTTTTTTGCTGTTTTGTTATGAAAGGTGCAGAGAAAGTTTTTTCAAATATTTCATAGGCTAAAAGGCATATTTTAAAGGCATTTTTCAGGTGAAATTGTGTCTTATGACAAGAAATTTTACCATGACAGTAAAAAAAACAATTGCGATTATAAAAATACACGTTAAAGTAGTGGGTGCGGAAGTTAACAACTTTTGCGTTCTTTTTAAGCAAAGAACAATGCAAAGAACAATGATGTCGTTGCCAAATCAATTTTGATAATTTTAATCGCAAGGGGTTATTATGGGTAATCTTTCAAATGCTGTTTATAAAAGCAGCAAAAATTATAGCGATGCAGACAAAAGCTTAGGACGTAATATGATGCGTTCTGCTATGCAAGCACCTTATCTTGAACGACAAAAAGAGCATGATTTGGCTCTGCGGTGGAAAGACAAACGTGATGATGATGCCATGCATCAAATTGCAGCGGCTCATATGCGTTTAGTGATTGCTATTGCTAACCGCTTTAAACGTTTCAAAATGCCATTGGGGGATTTGGTACAAGAAGGGTATGTGGGGCTATTGGAAGCAGCTGCACGTTTTGAACCTGATCGGGAAGTGCGTTTTTCAACGTATGCAACGTGGTGGATACGCGCTTCTATTCAAGATTATATTTTGCGAAATTGGTCAATCGTTCGAGGGGGAACTAGTTCTTCGCAAAAAGCACTTTTCTTTAATCTTAGGCGTTTGCGTGCAAAACTGATACAAGATGATAGTGCTTTGTCAAAACAGGATATTTTTCGCACAATCGCTGAAAAGCTTGGCGTTTCCGTGCGCGATGTTGAAACAATGGATTTTCGTTTTTCCAGTTCTGATAATTCCTTGAGTGTTTCTGTTTCTGAAAACAGTGATAATCCCATTGCTAAGATGGATGTTTTGGTGGATGATAGTCCTCTTCCTGATGCTTTAATTGAGCAAGTAATTGATGGTCAACGGCGTACACAATGGCTTTACGATGCGTTACAAATTCTCAATGAACGGGAGTTGGAAATTATTCGCTTTCGTCGCTTAAATGAAGAGGGTGCGACTCTTGAAGTTTTGGGTGAAAAGTTAGGAATCTCGAAAGAGCGCGTGCGTCAAATTGAAGCTCGGGCTTTGCAGAAATTGCGTTCTGCTCTTCTTACGGTTCATTCAGAAGATGCTTACGATATATAAGCAGTGAAAGGCTTTGTGGGAGGACAGAGAGAGAACGTATAAGTAGGGGTATATGAGAGTATGGTGAAGTTGGATTTAGGGATTGCCAGATTTGTCTAGGGATATGCCTCCTTGGGGATGCGTTTGGTGCTATTGATGAACAGAGGAGGATTGGGGGTGATATTAGTTCTAGGAAGTATGTATCAAACGGAGTCGTATGAAGGTATGATGAAATTGGTTTTTAAAATGTCCTCTTCATTTGCGAATATGCTTTAAGGGGGAGGGCGTGATACAGATAGAAAAGAATCAAAACTGTAGCAGATGAGAAAAAAGGCTTATTCTGTAATAATTTTCACTTTTGTACCTGCGGATAAAGTTTGTGTTGGTGAGAGGGCATTGAGGATGCGAAAGAGTTTTTCTTTATCTGGTGTGTGTTGCATTTTATTGGCTAGGTTTGCAACGTTTTCTCCTTGTTTTACGCGAACAACACGGATTTTTAAGGGCTTCAGTTTTTTTAATTGTGAAGATGAAAGAGAATGAAAGCTTTGTAGAGTTTTTTGTGCAACCTCTACAAAATTTTGAGAATTATGTGGGGCGGCTGTCAGAAAACGAAAGATGTGGTTGTTGAATGGAATGACAACTACATCAAATTGCCATTGCTCATTGGTAGCATGGGCTTGTGCTCCAAGTAAACTTTGGCTTTGAAATCCTTGACGCGTAAATTCTTGATGGGGGAGCCCCTGAATTTTGATGGGGCGGATAGATGATTGGTCTAGCCCGATAATCCAGCCGCTTTTCAAATAATCACTCGCAGATATTCCAGCAGGATGCGGAATAGCATCAAAACGAATCGCAATTTTATCTGGTCCACTGGCCCAAACAGTGTGTGCTGAATATTCTATTGTAAAATTGTTTGGAACAGAAAAAGCTATGCGCAATTGTGGGTGAATAAATTGGTTGCCTCGTACAAAACCTGTATAAAAGCCTCCTCCAAAAATCATGCCATCAATGCTTTTGAGAAAAGAATCGCGATCAGTTGTTTTACTATTCCCTTTACTGATTTTACGCGCTTTTTCTATCGCAAGTCGAATGCGTTGAGGGGTGGTTGGGTGGGAGGCTAAAAAATCTAGAGAGGCATTTTGGGTGCCAGAGATATTACGCAAAGCACTATAGGCTTCCATTGTTTGAAGAAAGCGCGGTGAAGCAAATGGATCATATCCTGCTTGTTGGAGCATTTCAAGTGCAAGGGAATCAGCTTCCAGCTCTTGATTGCGGGAAAATTGCGCGAGTTGTTGCTTGTTTTGCATAGGGTTATGAAGTTTTTTGCCAATAGAAGAAAGAAGACGTGAAGATGTATGACTTGTCATCTTTAATTGAGCTTCTTTTTGCAGGCGTAAAATGCCATGATTGGCTCTGATATGTGCTATCTCATGGGCTAAAATGGCTGCAACTTCTGAAGAATCATTGGCTAATGCCAGCATACCACGAGTGATGTAGATCGCACCATTGGGGAGCGCAAATGCGTTAATACTTTCTGAGTTTAAAATTGTTACAGAATAGCTTTGATGAGAACTATGTGATGCAACTGTCAGTTTATGGACAATCTTTGCTAAAAGGTGTTCAAGTTTTGCATTATAATAAGCGCCGCCATACATTTTCAAAATACGTGGGTGTTGCCGAGCGCTTAATGTGACATAGATATTGTGATTGTTGGTACGTTTGATCGTTTTAGAAGATGTGGAAGAAAGCTTATCATTTTGAGAGAGGGGCGTATGACAAGCTGAAAGGAGAAACATTAAACTTATGAAAGTTGCTTTATACAGGCGCGAGCGAAAAAGAAGATTGCGTTGAAAAATGGGGTGCGTTGGACCATGGTGCACATTGTTTTTGCGGAGTAATTTGGCAAATTGCATTTGTATCTTTGTATCGTATGTTTCTTTAAGAGAGTCATTAGGGATAAGGACTCGTTTGGCTATATCATGCTTTTTGTTTATAAAAAATAACTCTCGCTTATAAAAGGGTGCGCTATAGCTATAAAGGAAATTTTGTGAAAGGCAAAGTATGGCATGACAACATTTACGATATTGTTAAATGGAGACATTTGTATCACTGATCGCTTGCTTAATCAAATTCAAAACAGTCGGGTGATTGCTGCCGATGGTGGTATGCGTCATGCGGCAGCGCTTAATGTGTCGCCTGAGTTGTGGTTAGGCGACTTTGATTCATCGGATGAGAATTTAATACGCGAATATAGTCATGTTCCGCGTGAAGTTTTTCCTTCTGATAAAGATATGACAGATAGTGCTCTGGCATGTGAAAGAGCGTTGCAAAATGGCGCTAAAAAGCTTATTTTATGCGGTGCTTTGGCAGGTGAGCGAAGTGATCATAGCCTTTCTCATATGACGCAAGCGTTGATGATGGCTGAAAGGGGTATTTCAGTGTTGTTGACAAGTGGTTTAGAAGAAGGTTGGCCGGTTTTGTCGAAACCTTGTTCGTATGATTTGCCTAAGGGATGTTTGTTTAGTATTATCGGTTTTTCTGATTTAGAAGGCTTAACTCTTGCAGGGGTAAAATGGCCGATTTGTGACAAAAATGTGTCATTTGGCTCTTCTTTAACACTTTCTAACCGTATTTGTGGAACCTTTTCTTGCCATTTAGGTTCTGGAAAAGCTATATTGTTAGCGTCTGTGCCTATTCCATAAAGCTCTTCCAATATATTTTGAATAAGGCAGGGGGGGGCCTAGTGATTAAGTGCCGACATAAACGATATATTATGTATTGATCTTGAGAAGGAAAGGTTTTGATATGTTAAAATCAATTTTTAAAGTGGCAGTTGTTTCAGCCATTGGTTTCAGTTCAGTCGCTTGTACCACAAACGATGAACGCGTTGCACGTTACGGCGTAGGAGGAGCAGCAATCGGTGCTTTGGCTGGAACTGCTATTGCTGGAAGTACTCCTGGAGCAGCACTTACCGGTGCAGCATTTGGTGCTTTGGCTGGAACAGTAACAGGTGCGGCTGCAAATCAAAGAAAACAACAAAGACAGGCATCACAATTGTGTACGTATCGTGGTCGTAGAGGACATGTTTACCAAGCACCTTGTGCCCAAAGAGTCCCTGTACGACAATTGTGTTCTTACCGTGATTCTAGAGGGGTGATGTATAAAGCACCTTGTCCGCACCGCGTTCGTTAATGGCGCCGCCGCTTCTGCGGCTTGACCGCATTTTCTTAAATTTTGGAAAAACGCCTTTGCTCAATCAAGCTTGTTTATCGGTTGAGCAGGGGGCGCGTATCGCGTTGGTCGGTCGTAATGGTTGTGGAAAATCAACCCTGTTAAAAATTGCCGCAGGGATATTAGAGCCTCATGGTGGTGAAATTTTTCGCCACCCGCGAGTGACGCTCCGTTATGTCTCACAAAATCCGGATTGTGCAGGATTTGAAGATATTAACGCTTATATGGAAGCGGGGCTGGATGATACATCTGATGTTCAGTGGATCAATACGCTTCGCACAAATTTAAGGTTTTCGGGGGCGGAAAAATTGGAAACGCTTTCGGGAGGCGAAAAGCGGCGTGTTTCATTATTACAGGCCATTGCTGCAAAACCCGATATTTTGTTCTTGGATGAACCAACCAATCATCTTGATTTACCAACCATTGAATGGCTGGAAGCGGTTTTATCGTCTTTGCGTTCAGCGATTGTGGTGATTTCCCATGATCGGCGATTTTTAGAAAATGTTACACGGTCAACGGTATGGCTTGATCGTGGCACAACCAAAAGACTGGAAAAGCGTTTTTCAGAATTTGAAAGTTGGCGTGATAAGGCGTTGCAAGAAGAAGCCATCGAGCAGCATAAATTGGGGCGCCAAATTGCCCGTGAAGAGCAATGGTTACGTTATGGCGTGAGCGCACGGCGTAAGCGTAACGTACGGCGCTTGGGGGAATTAAAAAACTTAAGACAGCGTCATCAAAACTATAAAGGGCAGCCGGGAAATGCACTTTTGACAGCAACGAAAAGTCATGAGTCTGGGCAATTGGTGCTTGAAGCAAAGAAAATTTCAAAATCCTATGGTGATCGCATTATCGTGAAAGATTTCTCTTTGCGTATTCAGCGTGGTGATCGAATCGGGTTGGTAGGACCCAATGGTATCGGAAAGACAACGCTCCTTTCTGCATTAATTGGGCAAGAAGCCGTGGATAGTGGAACGGTGAGGCATGGCTATAACCTCTCTATGGCATTGCTTGATCAGCAACGTATTTTAAATGAAGAGGAAACTTTAGCGCATTATTTAACGGGAGGAAGGGGTGATACTCTTGTGATCAATGGGCTGGAGCGGCATGTAGTTTCTTATATGAAAGACTTTTTATTTTTGCCTGAACAAGCACGCACTCCCCTTAAAGAATTTTCGGGGGGAGAAAGAGCACGCCTCATGCTTGCACGACTTCTTTCACGTCCTGCAAACTTTTTGATTCTTGATGAACCGACCAATGATTTAGATATGGAAACTTTGGATTTGTTGCAAGAATTTATTGCTGATTTTGTGGGAACAGTATTGTTGGTCAGCCATGACAGAGACTTTTTAGATCGTACTGTAACGCATATGTTAGCACCTCAAGGTGATGGTCATTGGGTTTTGTATGCGGGCGGCTATAGTGATATGATGGCGCAAAATCAGCATGCTCTGAGTTTACAACGCAGAAAAACAGAATTATCGCAGCGTAAAGCACCTTCAAAATCTCATGCGGGAGAGCTTTCAAAGCAGGATTCATCAACAGATCATAGCTTGATAGTGCGGGAGAAAAAAACACGAGGTAAATTGTCTTATAAGCAGGTTTATGCATTGGAAAAATTGCCTGAAGAAATTGCTGTTTTGCAAAATGAAATCAAAAAAATTGAGCAAGAACTCTCTGATCCAGCTCTTTATCGCAGTGATAAAGAGCGTTTTGAGCGTTTATCAACAGCGTTGGAAAAAAAGAAAAATACTTGCACACAAAAAGAAGAAGAATGGTTAGAACTTGAAATTTTACGCGAAGAAATGGAAGCTTGTTCACGGTAATGTCTAAGACATTTTAAAAGATTTGTATTGCATTATTACGGTTTCTTCGATTTGTTACAAGAGTTTATGGCTGATTTAGCGGAAACAGTGTTGTTGACGAGTTATGGCAGAGACTTTTAGATCGCACTGTAACTATAGCACCTCAAAGCGATGGTCATTGGGATTTGTATGTGGGTGCAGTGATATGATAGCGCAAAACAAGCATGCTCTGAGCTTACAAGGCAAAGAAACAAAACTACCTTTGCCGTGAGTTTTTTCAAAATTTCGTATATGGAAGCACGCCAGTTCCCAATGTTTCTACAGCCCCTTTGGAACTTGAGGGCATCCATAAGAAATATTTCCTTGTCTTTACCTTATACCCTAAATACACCATCCCCGCTTATGACGGAAAAGCAAATGATCCTCATTGATTCTACTGTGAGAAGTGTTGTGATGAGGAAAGCTTACTGTATTCGACGTTATGATTTAAGTTTAAAAATGATGATTTGTCAGTATAAATCAACGTGTTGTTGTAACATTTCTAGGAAGAGAAAATGATGGCAATTAAAACAAAGCGAACAATTTCCACATTGATCAGTTTAGAAGATGCAGCTGAACTGTCTTCTTATTACCTCCGTAATGCGAATCATTTGCGTCCTTTTGAACCGTTAAGATCTGATGGTTACCACAGCCTAACAGCTTGGGAAATACGAGCTAATGAATTTGCTTATGAAAGTGCACAAGGACAAGCATACCGATATGCCGTACGATTAAAAAATGAAAACACAGTCATTGGTGTTGTGAATTTTACAAATGTGGTTCGGGGTGTTTTTCAAGCTTGTCATCTTGGTTTTTCTCTTGATGAACAACAACAAGGCAAAGGTTTCATGTTTGAGAGTTTATCGGCTTTAATCCGGCATATCTTTCATGTTTATCATCTACATAGAGTGATGGCAAATTATAGACCTGAGAACATAAAAAGCGAACGTTTATGAAAGCGCCTTCATTTTGAAAAAGAAGGCTATGCCAAAGACTATTTGATGATTTCTGGAAAATGGAGAGACCACATTCTAACTTCTCGAATCAATGATCTCTATGAGTCAGTCAATAGATTCGAATAAAGTTTTGTTAAAAGTTCTATGAAGGGGCTTTTTATCAAATGTGTAAATATGCTGAATTTTTCCCTATCCTAAAAGATAAAGATCCTTAACCAGCTATTCTTTTGTAAACAGTTCAGACTCTATATTTAGCGGATTTCAACTGCTGACCACTTTATATGTTTCTTTTCGTAGATAATGAATTGATTTATCATCATAATTCATTTTTCAATTTGAAGGAAGAGAGTCCTCAATATCGTAAGACTTTCTCATTTCAAATCTATTAATGTTTAATCATAAAAATTACCTCTCTTGCACATCACAAATTGGATTGGCGTACAAGTGAGGGGTTGTGTGGATAAAAATGATTGGAGGACAAGGATAAAAATGCTCTGTATAAATCCTTTTAATGTGAGGGCTGTTGCAATATTGTGTATTCTGTGACCGATAGTCTCGTTACAAGTTACACAAACAGCTTATTATTGGGTGAAATTTTTATACATTCATTTGTTTTTTTGCATTTTCTTTTCTTAAGAAAAATTCCAATTTTATCAATAGCTTTAACTCATACCAAGCGCATTTTTATAAAGCTCAATGATTGCTTCTTCTTCCATTCGTTCATGCTCTTCTTTTTTACGCAACCGTATAATGCTGCGAACGGCTTTACTATCAAAACCAGAGCCTTTAAGTTCAGTGTAAACGTCTTTAATATCATCAGAAATGGTTTTTTTTTCTTCTTCTAGCCGTTCAATGCGTTCGATAAAAGAGCGTAATTGGTTGACGGATATAGCGTGTGTTTGATCGGTTACTGTATCGTTCATTGTATTTTTCTCCAAGTTATATATTTTAAGTTATTTTTCGACGACGAATTTATGTTGAAAAAGCTTGAAAAACAAAAAGTAAATCAAGCTACACAGTTTTTTTACAAATTGACTTTAAATATTTTGTAAAATTTTTAAGATATATGCATTGATAAAAGGGCTATAAAAAGAAAAATATAAAAATATACGTTTTAGGCTTGAAAAGCTTTTGAAAAAAGAAATGTGTAATTTGTTTTGAAAATTTGACATCATAGAGGAAGTTTTGTGATTTTAAAAAAACGATATTGGGTATTTCAAAAAGGATTAAAGGTTTTTTTCTTGAGCATTTTGCTCTTGTTTCCCCTTGTTGTTTTTGCAAAAGCTGACTTTAGGGTTTGTAATACAACTCAACAGTCTGTAGGGGTTGCTCTTGGATATCGTACATTTTCAGGGTGGGTGAGCGAAGGCTGGTGGACGGTACCAGTGACGGAGTGTAAAACCTTAATTGAAGGGCCTCTTGCTTCACGGTTTTATTATTTTTATGCGGAAGGGGCACAAAAAAAAGGGAATTGGGCAGGTTCTGTAACCATGTGTGTGCAAGATAGCCAATTTACCATTCAAGGGGTTCATGATTGTTTCCCTCGAGGATATCAAAAGGCTGAATTTAAAGAAATCGATACCGGAAATCAAACCAGTTGGATGGTACAGTTGACGGATGAGTCTTTATTAAACAATTCAGTCATACCTTCTCTTTCAGGAAACTCTCCACCGTGAAACGTGCACGTAAAGTAAAAATTATTGCGACTCTTGGTCCTTCTTCTTTTTCTCGTTTGATGATTGAGAAGCTTTTTAGGGCAGGAGCAGATGTTTTTCGTCTTAATATGAGCCATACTGACCGTGATATGATGGGTGATTTGGTCAAGTCTATACGAGAAGTTGAAAAAACAGTTCGGCGACCCATAGGTATTTTAGTGGATCTTCAGGGGCCAAAACTGCGTGTGGGTCGTTTTACTAAGGGTCAAGAGGATTTGCGTGTTGGGCAAAGCTTTACGTTAGATAATCGCGATGTGTTGGGTGATGCACAGCGTGTTTTTTTCCCTCATGAGGATGTATTTTCGGCTGTTAAACCAGGAGATCGGTTATTGATTGATGACGGAAAACTGGAACTGCGTGCTGAGTTGTGTGATGGTCATTCTGTACAGTGTCGCGTGGTTGCTGGAACTCATATCTCTGATCGAAAGGGTGTCAGTTTTCCCGATACAATTTTGCCTTTTGATTCGATGACGTCAAAAGATAAGGAGGATCTTCAGGCTCTTTTACAGCAGCCTGTTGATTGGGTTGCTCTTTCTTTTATTCAACGTCCAGAAGATATTATAGCGGTGCGCCGGTTGACGAAAAGCAAGGTGTCTTTGATGGCTAAAATCGAAAAGCCTCAAGCTTTAAAGCATATAGAGAAAATTATTGAGGTATCCGATGGTATTATGATTGCACGGGGTGATCTTGGAGTGGAAATGCCTTTGGAAAGGGTCCCAGCACTTCAGATGGAGCTCATAAAAGCTTGTCGTTTAGCAGGAAAGCCTGTTGTGGTGGCAACACAAATGCTCGAATCAATGATCACATCTCCTGTTCCGACACGCGCAGAAGTGTCGGATGTTGCTACAGCAGTTTATGCAGGAACAGATGCGGTGATGTTGTCTGCTGAATCTGCTTCTGGTCGTTATCCTGAAGAAGCTGTGCTTATGATGGACCGAATCGCGCGGCAAATCGAACAAGATCATACTTATGCAGCTCAGGTTGGGGCACAACATCCAGCACCAGAATCAACAGGAACGGATGCGATTTCTCTTGCTGCGCGTCAGATTGCTGAAACACTTGCGCTATCCGCTATCGTTGCCTATACGGCTTCAGGAACAACGGGGGTGCGCGCCTCTCGTGAACGTCCCAATAGACCGATTATTGCTTTATCTCCCATTGTGGAAACAGCTCGGCGTTTGGCCTTAGTTTGGGGGCTTCATTGTGTGGTCACGCAAGATGCGCGGAGTTTAGAGGATATGGTTGATCGTGCAGCAGCCATTGCATTTCAGGAAGGTTTTTGCAAAGGGGGAGATCGTTTCCTTGTGACAGCTGGTGTTCCCCTTGGAACGCCTGGTGCCACAAATCTCTTGCGTATTGCTTCTGTCTCTCAAGATGGAACGAAAGGGATTTGAGCCGTTTACGCATGGTGTTTTTTCATGCGTTTTTGAACAGGCTTTAAAAAACAACGGCTGTGCGCCTCTTGTGAATGCCTCCCTAGACCCATTATTTTTTATCTCCTATCGTAAGATAGAAAGGTGCTGCGTTAGGTCGTCAGGTTTGGGAATGGGAGCAGATGCAGTGATGTTGTCTGTTGATTTCGTTTTAGTTCTGAGGAAACTGCTTTTACGGTAGGGCATTTAATGGGATCCCCCCTTTTATTTCATTGAGGCATATTGGGGATTGCTTTATTGATGGTTATATGAGCGAGATGTTCATTGATAATGAGAGTTCATTCTTTTGCTTTTTGAATGAGAGCCTTGAAATTTTTCTCATTTTAAACTTTTGCAAATAAAAATGAATAAAATTAGAATTATGTGCCTAAAAAGTCATGCTGGATTAAACTTGAATTAGAAGTCCGAATACCGTAAGATTCTCTTAAATTTATTTATGTTTTGTTAATCATAACTATTTGCTTGCACGTCACAAGTGAGTGGTCCATATGGGTAAAAATTGTACAAAAATGACTAAAAATGCCTCTTATGAATCGTTTCAAGTGTTAAGGGCTGTCGCAATATTGAGGGCTGGCTATAATGATGGTGCCGATTTCCTCTTTTATTAAGCGTGGAGATTTTGAGGGGTGGGGAGAGGAATATGGATTATTTGTTATAAGGATAAAAATAGCGGTAGAGGATGTTTTTAAGAGCTATTATTGTTGTTTATGATGTTTGAGGTTGTATGAGATTAACATACTCTTCGGGTTTGACTTTTTTCCTGCTCTAAAGGATGAAAATACTTAATTCACGCTGGTTTATAAATGATACGGCTCTTTTCGGTGGGTTTCATCGGATGGACATTTCAGGTGCAAAGACTGCATGGTGCTTATATTATCAAATGGCGGTGTTTTACGGAATAATAGATAAGGTTATTTTTTTAATATATTTTTAATATATATTGAATCTGCTTGATATTATCTAAGGGAAAGGACTTTTGGTATGCATTCATAGGGAATATGAATATAGTTCTTTTTCTCGAAGGATGCTTTATTTGTTTGTTACTGTTGTCATTTATATGATTTTTTTTACAATGATGTTGGTTTTGTTATCTTGTTGCGCTGTTAAAAGACATCTCATTTGAAGTGTTGTGGTATAAGGTTGCCTCCTTGATATAAGAAGTGTTTGTGCGGAGATGAAAGATTCAGAGTCGGGTTTTCTTGTTGAGTTTTAAGTTAATCCCATAAGTGGTGAGTAGCTGGAATCCTCTCTATAAAAAACCGGACCATTTACAGACTGGTGTGGTTTAAGAATTTTTATCCTGTGGGGTGTAGCGGACAAGTCAAATCACTGGTTTGTTACGCGCTGATGTACGTTTAGAAATCTTCCTGTTCTTGTTCTTGAATGTTTGTGCTGTTTTGATCATCTTTGAGCAATTGGTTGGTGAGATTTTCAATGCGTTGTGTGGTGTCACGCATAATTTTCCCCATGGTGCGGTCTTTTTCGTTGTGGAGTCGTAAAAGAGCATTGTAGTCTTCTTGTAATTTTTTATTTTCTCGTTTTATTTCTTCCATTTCATCGATAATCATTATGCCAGCCATAACCGATAAACGATGGTCGCCAATTTCACCAAAATTGTTCTTTAAATGTGTGATATATTGATCCAATTGAGCAGCAAGCGCAATAAGACGACGTTCTTGTCCTTTATCACAAGCCATGCGGTAAATTTTACCATCAATGGTAACGGAAACAGTTTCCATACATTCAAACCTTTATCTATCAATGACAACACGAATTGTTTCCATTGCTTTAATAAGACGTTTGGAAACTTCTTTGTTTACGGACTCTAAGCGTTCAATTTGGGCTTCAGCTTTGTCAAGCGCTTGGGCAAGATGGCTGCGGTCAGCATTCATTCGTTGAATTTCTTCTTCCCATTCGTTATTTTTATCAATAACGGCATTGCGGTTTATTATGGTGATCTCTAAAGTTCTAAGTGCTTTTTCTAGGTGCTCTAGAGCATCTTGTAGAACCGTCGTTTCTTGGTTCATTGCTTTTATCCTTTGGGTAATTGTATCCTTTATCAATGTGTTATGCAAAAACGAATCACTTTCACTCTTGTATTGTGTGCATTTTATTTTTAAGTATGTAGGATATTTTAGCAAGCAAAGCAGGGGATAGATATAAATTAAAAGCTGGATTTTTTGCGCGTATTGGCATAAATGACATGGATATACAGGACGCGTGAGGGGAATGTTATTAATGTTATTGAAGTGGTGGCAAAAAGTCTCACGCTAATGGTTAGAAAATAGTATTTCTTGAGAATTTTTAAGAGAATACGGAAAAAGCAACAGAATAACGTATTTAACGAAATGGTCGATTATTCATGACAAATACCCACCAACAGAATCAGATGGCCAATGCTATCCGTTTTCTTGCTATTGATGCGATTGAAAAAGCAAATTCTGGTCATCCGGGCTTGCCAATGGGGGCAGCCGATATTGCTACGGTTCTTTATACACAATTCCTTGCTCATGATCCTAAAAATCCTCGCTGGCCTAACCGTGATCGTTTTGTGTTATCGGCGGGGCATGGGTCTATGTTGCTTTATGCTCTTTTGTATCTTTCTGGTTATGAAGATCTCTCTCTTGAGGATCTCAAAAATTTTCGCCAATTAGGGGCAAAGCTTGCTGGGCATCCAGAATATGGGCATGTGGCGGGAATCGAAACAACGACTGGTCCTCTTGGACAAGGGTTGGCAAATGCCGTGGGAATGGCTCTTGGGGAGCGTTTGCAAAATGCCCGTTTTGGTGATCTCATCAATCATTACACTTACGCGTTGGTGGGCGATGGATGCCTTATGGAAGGGATATCTCAAGAAGCGATTTCCCTTGCTGGTCATTTGAAACTCAATAAGCTTATTGTGTTGTGGGACGATAATAATATTTCCATTGATGGAGAGATTTCCCTTGCTGACAGTACTGATCAGATTGCGCGTTTTAAAGCTTCTGGTTGGGAGACACATAAAGTCAATGGGCATGATCAAGCAGCAATTGCACGGGCTATTGAGGCGGCACAAAATTCCGATAAACCGACTTTGATTGCTTGTAAAACAACAATTGGTTTTGGAGCGCCAAATAAAGCGGGTACCAATAAAGTTCATGGAGCTCCTTTGGGTGCACGAGAAATCACTGAAACCCGTATCGCTTTAGGGTGGGATGCTGAGCCTTTCGTTATTCCAGCTGATATTCTCGATAATTGGCGCTTGGCTAGTCTCAATGCTGCTAAAAAACGCCAAAAGTGGGAAGCAAAATTTGCTGATCTTCCTGTCTCAGAGCGTGTGGAGTTTGAAAGATTGATGCGAGGCGATCTCGTGGGCGGATTTGATGGCGCTATTGATATTTATAAACAGAAACTGGTTGAAGAGCGCCCTGTTGTTGCTACGCGTAAAGCTTCGGAAATGGCTCTTGAAGTTATCAATGGAGTCGTTGCTGAGACCATTGGTGGTTCGGCTGATCTAACCGGATCTAATAATACAAAAAGCAGCCAGATGAAAAGTATCTCTGCTGAAGATTTTTCAGGGCGCTATCTGCATTATGGAATTCGCGAACATGTAATGGGGGCTGTGATGAATGGTCTTGCCCTTTATGGCGGCTTTATTCCTTATGGGGGAACCTTTTTATGCTTTTCTGACTATATGCGTCCTGCTATGCGGCTCTCTTCTCTTATGGGATTGCGGGTGATTTATGTCATGACTCATGATTCTATTGGCCTTGGTGAGGATGGTCCGACCCATCAACCCGTAGAGCATTTGTCTTCCTTGCGTGCAATGCCTAATCATCTTGTGTTTCGTCCTGCTGATGCTATGGAGACAGTCGAGTGTTGGCAATTGGCTTTGAAAGCACGCAAAACGCCTTCTACTTTGGCTTTGAGCCGACAAAATTTACCGCTTTTGCGTCAAGAGTATGAAGAAGAAAATCTCTGTATGCTTGGTGCTTATGAATTCCTAACAGCTAGCGATGATGCACAAGTGACGCTGTTTGCTTCTGGTTCGGAACTGCAAATTGCGGTGGAGGCACATGCGGTGTTAGAAGAAAAAGGCATCCCAACGCGTGTGGTTTCTGTGCCTTGTTTTGAACTCTTTTCTCAACAGTCTTGCTCCTATCAGCGTGCTCTCATTGGAGATGCGCCGATTAAAATTGCCATTGAAGCTGCTATCCGGCAAGGATGGGACCGTTTTATTGGCTGTGATGGTGTGTTTATTGGTATGGAGGACTTTGGGGCAAGTGGAACAATTGATGCCCTTTATGCGCATTTTGGTATTACTTGTGAGAATGTGGTCGCTACCGTTGAAAAAGAGCTTGAAAAGATCAAAGAGGAAAAGACAAAATGACAGTTTGTGTTGTCATGAATGGGGTGGTTTTAGGGCATCATATTCTGTGCATTATTGTGGATAAGTGAGTGAGTGATCAAGATATTGACATTGTGGGAATTAATGATTTTAGATTGGTGAAATACCCATTTATTGTGTTTTAAATGTTGTGCTTAAAAAAATTGATGAGGAAACATGTGAAATGACAGTTCGTGTTGCAATTAATGGGTTTGGTCGTATTGGTCGCAATATTTTACGTGCACTTGTGGAAAGTGAACGGCAAGATGTTGAAGTGGTCGCAATTAATGATTTGGGATCGGTGGAAACAAATGCCCATTTATTGCGCTATGATTCAGTTCATGGGCGTTTCCCTAGGAACGTTAAGGTGGTAGGGGATGCCATTGATGTGGGGGGTGGTTTAATAAAGGTATGCGCAGAGCGTGATCCTGCTCAATTGCCTTGGAAAGATTTGGATATCGATATTGCTTTAGAATGTACGGGCATTTTTACTGCGCGTGATAAAGCAAGTGCTCATTTGGATGCGGGGGCAAAGCGTGTTCTTGTTTCTGCGCCTTCTGAAGGAGCAGATCTTACGGTTGTCTATGGGGTTAATCATCAATCTTTAAGCAGCGAGCATCGCGTTGTTTCAAATGCTTCTTGTACAACCAATTGTTTGGCGCCTGTTGCACAAGTCTTGCACAACACGGTGGGCATTGAAAAGGGCTTTATGAC
This sequence comes from Bartonella sp. TS82HLJMH, assembly GCF_042193495.1. Lineage (NCBI taxonomy): Bacteria > Pseudomonadati > Pseudomonadota > Alphaproteobacteria > Hyphomicrobiales > Bartonellaceae > Bartonella > Bartonella sp. TS82HLJMH. The sequence continues at coordinate 83,351 of NZ_JBHILU010000009.1, forward strand.
AACAATCCATTCTTATACGGGTGATCAACCTGTGTTGGATACAATGCATCGTGATCTTTATCGTGCACGTGCGGCAGCTCTTTCTATGATTCCTACCTCAACAGGAGCGGCAAAAGCTGTGGGATTGGTCTTGCCAGAATTAAAGGGATTGCTTGATGGTGTATCGATTCGTGTTCCGACCCCTAATGTTTCTGTGGTTGATTTGACATTTACCGCTAAGCGTTCCACAACAATCGAAGAAATTAATACAGCCATTGCTATTGCTGCACAAGGTCCTTTGAAGGGCGTTTTGGATTATACAGAAGAAAAACTCGTAAGTTGTGATTTTAATCATAATCCTCATTCAGCTATTTTCCACAATGATCAAACAAAAGTGATTGATGGTAAGCTCTGTCGCGTTTTGGTTTGGTATGATAATGAATGGGGCTTTTCTAACCGTATGAGTGATACGGCTGTGGCTTTTGCTAAGACAATATAAGAAGACCTCAGGGTCCTTCTTTTTATAGGAAAAAGTCTCATTTTTGTACAATTTTGAGAAAAACAGATAGAGGCTGTTGTTTTCATGCGCTAGAGAGAAGAAACTATTGAAAAATTGATGATGTGTTTTGTTTTAATACTGGATTAATACGTGCTTTTACAAGCTGCATGAAAGAGTAAACTTTGAAAAAGTAAGATCTGAACGAGATGCCCTTTGAGAAAACGTCAGAAAATAGGAGATGTAAACTCTTTTGCCTAGAAGTAAAAGGAAGCTTTAATAGAGATCAAATTGAGCCAATGCATTTTTTTTTGTCGCAATAGGATATGAAGATTAAGAGCAATGGTAGACTTTTGTACATTTGATGATGAAAGCTTCGGCTTTTCAAGCAGAGGGTGAGAGATAGGTTGTCTTGGATCTCTTGTAAAAGCAAAGAGGGGGATAAGTGGAAAGAAAAGTGGGCAGGGTTGTTGGATACGTTTTTATTTGAAATAATGGAAAGTGAAGAGGAAGCAGTGATGGGGTTTCGTACACTTGATGATGTTGATGTCACTGGAAAACGTGTTCTTGTGCGGGTGGATTTTAATGTGCCAATGGCGCAGGGCGAGGTCTGTGATACGACGCGCTTAGAGCGACATAAAGAGACACTCGTTGAGCTACAAAAGCGGGGTGCTAAACTTATTCTGCTTTCTCATTGTGGTCGCCCCAAAGGAAAGGTAGAGCCAGAGTTTTCACTCCGTCCTGTTGTGCAAGTGCTGGAAAAGATCATTAATCAGCCTGTTTCTTTTGCTCCTGACTGTATCGGTTCGGCGGTGCAGGTTGCGGTTGAGTCATTACAAAATGGGGGTGTTTTACTGCTTGAAAATGTTCGTTTTTATGCTGGTGAAGAAAAGAATGATTGTTCTTTTGCGGAAGCTTTGGCCCATAATGGGGATCTCTATATCAATGATGCTTTTTCAGTTTCTCATCGTGCCCATGCTTCGGTGGAGGGAATAACGCATTTGTTGCCTTCTTATGCAGGGCGCTCTTTGCAAGGTGAGATGCAGGCATTAGAGAAAGGACTTGGCAATCCAACACACCCTGTGGTTGCCATTGTGGGAGGAGCGAAAGTTTCCAGCAAGCTTTTTGTGCTCAATCATTTGGTGGAAAAGGTTGATCATCTCGTGATTGGTGGGGGCATGGCTAACAGTTTTTTAGCAGCGCAAGGTGTGTCTGTTGGTAAGTCACTGTGTGAACATGCACTGATGGACACGATAAAAAAAATCATCAAAAAAGCGCAAGAGTGTCAATGTACGCTTCTGCTCCCTCAGGATGCTGTCGTTGGATTTCGCTTTGAAAAAGATGCACCGCATCGTCTTTATGACATTGAAGATATTCCACAAGATGGCATGATATTGGATATTGGGACACGCTCTATTGCGCATATCAATACTGTGATAGATAAAGCTGCTACTCTTGTGTGGAATGGACCCCTTGGTGTTTTTGAAATGTCTCCTTTTGATAAGGGAACCATTGCAGTTGCACGCCATGCAGCAGAACGTAGTTTGACGGGAAAGTTGGTTTCAATTGCGGGAGGGGGCGATACAGTTTTTGCTCTTAATCATGCTGGTGTTGCCAATGATTTTACTTATCTCTCGACTGCTGGAGGGGCTTTTTTAGAATGGATGGAAGGTAAGGTTCTGCCTGGCATTCTTGCCCTTATGCAGGCTTAGAGAGTTTATTGAAAGAGCAGCTTTAAAAAAGAGCTGTGTGTCGTTGTGTAGACTGTGTTTAATGTGTTGCGCACTTTTGGAAGTTTTAAGACAAAATGAAATTTTAAGACAAAATAAAGAGGAATTTTTTATGAATGAACGGCTTGAAGATATTGCACTTGCTTTGGTGCATGCGGGTAAAGGTATTTTGGCGGCAGATGAAAGTACGGCGACCATTGGAAAGCGTTTTGAAAGCATTGGTGTTGAATCCAATGAAGATAGGCGCCGTGCTTATCGTGAAATTCTTTTTAGTACAAAAGAAGCAATGGAAAGCACTATCTCTGGGGTTATTTTATTTGATGAAACCATTCGGCAAAAAGCATCAACTGGGAAAATGTTGACGGATCTTATTCGGGATGCAGGTGCTTTGCCAGGGATTAAAGTTGATACTGGTGCCAAATCCTTAGCGGCTTTTCCTCAGGAAACGATTACAGAAGGGTTGGACGGTCTTCGTGAGCGGCTAAAAGACTATTATGCTTTGGGAGCACGTTTTGCTAAATGGCGTGCGGTGATTGCTATTGATGAACACACTTTGCCAACAAGAGGAGCAATAAGACAAAATGCACAAGCTCTTGCACGCTATGCTGCGTTGTGTCAGGAGTTCAAGATTGTGCCGATTGTCGAGCCGGAAGTGTTGATGGATGGACCATCGTGTGGGCATTCCATTACACGCTGCTTTGAGGTGACAAAAGCTGTCTTACAGACAGTCTTTAAAGAATTGTTTGAAGCTCGTGTTGTTTTGGAGGGGATGATTTTAAAGCCCAATATGGTGATTGATGGAAAGGATGCCCGCAACGCTTCTGTTGAAGAAGTGGCTGAAAAGACCGTCCAGGTACTTAAACAGACTGTTCCTGCCGCTGTTCCAGGAATTGCCTTTCTTTCTGGAGGGCAGTCTGATCAGGAAGCAACGGCGCATTTATCTGCCATGAATTCTTTGGGCGCATTGCCTTGGAAATTGACTTTTTCTTATGGACGAGCATTGCAAGCAGCTGCTTTAAAAGCATGGGCTGGAAAAGATGAGAATATTGCTGTTGCACAGAAGGCATTTAGTCATCGGGCTCGGATGAATCATCTTGCGGCTTTGGGACAATGGACAACAGAACAAGAAAAAGTGTGCGCTTGAAGCACAAGCTCTGTGCCTAGTGCCTAAATGCGGAGAGATTTTACATGTTTCTGCGTGATTTGGGGTGCTCTCATCATGATAAAAATGGCGAGGGCATTTTAGGCTTGAAAGCCTTTTCAGAGAGTTTTCTTCTTGGATATTTTAAAAGTCTTTAATGGGTGCTATCGAGAGATAAGATTGCGGGAGAGGTGCAATTTCGGGAAGGGGAGATGGTGCTTTAAAGGGAATTTATGAATGCGCAGCATCTTAGTGTGTTGTCACTCATGAGGTGGCACTTACTTTTTGAGTGAAAATCATAAAGCTAATACTGTATTGAATAGTTTGATCTTGTGATATTTTTTCTTTTTCATGTTATCATTACTTGTCATTAGCAGAATTCATTTGATTGCAGTTTCAAAGGTGGAAAAGCGGGTAGATTAGAGAGTTGCGATGTCTAAGTGGATTGGATATATAGCTTATGAAGTTTTTGTGCGTCAGGATAGCTTCCTCTGCAAGGTGGGTGGCTTTTTATTGACGAACGGATTGAATAACTCTTGCTAACAAAATAGATTTGCACCTCAATAAAACACCTATTTTTCGTTAAAATGAATAAATTTTTCTTGTATTTTATGATGATATAATTACAAATAACTAATTTTACAGCATTTTGGCTTAAAATGGGGGGAGTTGTGGACAGCATATCTTCTAAGAATACAAGCATCAAAAGAAAAAATCGATACGCAGAACAGAGCTTTTCTGTAATTATGATGCGAAAATTGTGCAATATGGTGCGTAGAACATTCGCTATAATATTTGGAGTGTTTACTTTCATAATTTTTCTTATCCTGTTCCGCATGCGTGGATTGGTTCATACCGCATTAGGCTTCTTTTCGGGTGCGAGTGGATTAGCGTGCTTTTTCTTTTTTATCGGATACTACTTACAACGCCGCGAAGCAACAGCAGATGAAGCCGGTATATCGCTCACGTTACTCTTAGCAATTGGTGAAGGCGTTTTTTCTATTTGCTGCATGTCTGCTGCGTGGGGTTACGACGCTCTCTTATTCCGTTTAGCACCTCCTGGGTATGTTCTTATTCTCCCTGAATAAATAGGGCGCACTTTGTTTGTGTACAAATCAAAATGAGAAGCTGTCTTCTTCTCAAATTCTTAATAACTGCTCTCCAAAATCATGACATCAGACCCGCGTTTAATGAAGGGACTAACAAGCCTTGGTCATTAAGCTCAAGGCAATCCTTTAAAGGTTGCGCCTAACGGTATCCTTGACCTAAGACCCCCAAATGGCTTATTTTGTTTTTCTCATGCGGCTCTGAAATCATGATATAAGAGGAAAGCTTCTCATGGTGCCTAAATGGTACCTTATCGTGTGTTAAATGGAAAAATGAGAAAAAGCGTTTTTATGCAATATAATCCAATTGTGATTTTTTGATTTGAACATAAAGGATTTAAAGTCTTCTACAAGACTGATACGATAAAAAGGGGGAAAATCGCTTATACTCAGCAACTAAGGCGTATTTTAGGTGCTTTTGATATAGCTATATCACCAAATGATTTTGAATGACTTAGCCTTTTAGCTCTATTCACTAAAAGATCATTTTGAGGGCTATTAGTTAATGATTGTAAAGGAAAGTTAGCACGTAATATTTCGCTTTGCTGGTATAGATGCCGAATTAGTTGATTATCTAGAGGATTACTGAAGAGGGAGTGCTAAAAAATGATGGAAAAACCTCTCTGCACCTCGGTGAATTTGTGGTTGAAGATATAATCATAGAACTTGGCTTATCTGTTACTAAAACAGCTGAATGATTTGAAAGGGTTAGGGTGTCAGTTCTGCATAGGCTTGGTCAGTTATGCAAAAAAATTATGCTTTGGTGCAAGCTTTAAAACATAAATACCGTAAAGATATATTCTCATTGTACATGTTTCTATTATCGTTAACGTGCCTTCTTAAAGCACGACAGGGGGTGCTATAAAGTTGAGGGCTGTAAATATATAAATGATGGGATTGGTGGTGGTGTGGGAAGATGGTGTCCAATCGAAGCATTCTATCCTTATTTTTGTAGGTTATGACTGGAAGAGAGAGCTGGAGAGACAATTTGTGAGCAAAGAGAAAGTGTTTTGAGGTTGTGTGTCTGCAAGAGCAAAACAGTGGTCGTGGTAATATTTACAAACAATAAATTTGATAAAATTTTACGATTTTGCCAACAGCTGGTTTATTATAAAAGCTGTTGCTTATACGCGCTCACAAAAAAGTTATAAGAAGCCCAAAAGCGCTAAAAGAGTCTTCGTTCTTTTGAAAGAGAATAAAGGATACTCTTGTAGATGAGAAAAGCCTATTTGTGAATTACAATTTGTCATGATTTTCGGTAAACACTATTGTTTAGGGCGGTGATAGAGGGTATGAAAAATTTTTCGTATTAAGTTTTTTAAAGAGTGTGATGAGTCTTTAGGATAGAGCTTGTGTCCCTATAGCCTATCAAGTGAGCCGCATAAGGACCTCCAGAAAACGAGCACCATTATATTTTTTTCCAGCGTATACTCTTTTGTCAGCGCCCCAATGTTGTGACAGCCTTTGGTATTAAAAGAGGTAAGATAGGCATTTTGTTCTTTTTTGTACAGTTTCACTCCACATGCTCACTCCGCTTGTGATGTGCAAGCCAAGAGATTTTGTTTGATTCACTATGAGGGTTTGACATGAGAAAATCCTATGGTATTCATGATCTCTCATGAAAAACAATGAATTATCCTTATAAATCAACGTGACAGTGCTGTTATGAAAA
>NZ_JBHILU010000090.1:0-760 GCF_042193495.1 Bartonella sp. TS82HLJMH
CATCCGATACCAAATAAACATAATAATCCTTACCCGCCGAAAGAGAAGGAACGCTTATTCTTTTATCTGCCGTATAACTTGCAACCAAAGTATCATTGCCTAATGCCAAGGTTATACGTGTTCCTTTTTTCAAGGTTAATTGACTTTTTCCTGTCGCAACAAGAAACGGCGTGGAAATTGAAAGAACCGTTAAATTAGACTGTTTCAGTAAATTGTTTACCTCTTCCGCTAGCACTTTTGCCTGTGTGGCTACTGTATGAGCTGTTGTTGCCGTTGCTAGGGAACTCTTGATACCTCCAAGCTCTTGCTTCGTCGTATCGGCTGTTTTTTTGGCTTCTTCTGCTGTCCTTTTTGCTCTATCGGCTACTTCCTTGGCTTTTTCGGCTTCGCTCTTGGCTTGATAGGCTTTTGAATCTGCTGCCTCGGCTTTTTTCTTAGCTTCGTCTGAGTACATCCGCGCTAAACTTACGGGGGCTTTAAAATTCTCAACCACTTGATTGATATCGATGACCCTACTCCTCGCAGACGAGGCTATTTTCTCTGCATTTTCTGCCTGATTACGCGCTTGCGTCGCGTCATGGTTGGCATAACCTGCTGTCTGTTTGGCTTCCTTGGCTATTTTTTGTGCTTCTTTTGCGGCTGCTTCTAAAGACTCAGCTTTCTTACCGGCTGTTTCGGCTGCCCTTTGCGCTTGTTCTGCTATATATTTTGCATTACTAGCTATTTCCTTGGCTTTTTCTACTTCATTCTTGGCTTCATA
>NZ_JBHILU010000091.1:0-755 GCF_042193495.1 Bartonella sp. TS82HLJMH
CTCCATTATTTAAAAGATATCGCGTTGGATGCTTTTGAAAGTCGTAAAGCTGAATTAAAAAATGATGGTAAAGATGGGGATTGGTTTTTACCATTACGCCTTCATATTCTTCCCAAATTAGGCTGTCTTCCCGTTTCTGAGATTACACAAACAGAGATACGCAATGTTCTTGCCCCTATTTGGCATACAAAAGCTGGAACTGCTAATAGAGCTCTTATTCGTCTCAACCTTTGTCTTAAACATGCGGCTGCATTAGGATTGAATGTTAATTTACAAGCAACAGAAAAAGCACGCGCTCTCTTAGGTAAACAACGTCATAAAACGCAAAATTTACCAGCCATGGATTGGAGAGAGGTTCCGGCTTTTTATAAAACACTCTGTGAAGCATCAACCATAACACAACTGGCTTTGCGTTTGCTTATTCTGACAGGCGTTCGTACCAGTCCTTTACGTCATATTCATAAAGATCAAGTTGAGGAGGATATATGGACCATTCCTGCTGAGAATATGAAAGGAAGGCGTGATGCTACAACAGAATTTCGCGTGCCTCTATCAACAGAAGCATTAGAAATTCTAAAACAAGCGCGCTTGCTCTCTCGTAATGATTTCTTTTTTTCTGCTAGAGGTCGTGGTCCCCTCGCTGAGAAATGTATGGCTACATATATGAGAAAAAATAAAATTGAAGCCTGCCCCCATGGTTTTCGCTCTAGTTTACGCAATTGGCTAGCAGAAACAACCGATGCTCCCTATGAGGT
>NZ_JBHILU010000092.1:0-725 GCF_042193495.1 Bartonella sp. TS82HLJMH
GAATAGACCATAAAAAGCAAATCATGATAAAAATATTATAACGCATGGGTGCATTCACATAAAATGAAAAGCAGTTATCACTCATAACAGTTTATAAATTTTATGATACGTTTTTATCTCAGCACAAATCACATTGTTAAAAATTCAATCGTTTGAATTATCGATCACATAGGTTTAAAGATCACATCTTATTTTAAAGATTGGTTTGTTAATCACATAAGAGAGCGAAATTATTGGTCGCCAAAATTGGCGAGCGCAAAATAGAGATCTGTCATAACAGCATCACAACACCAAATATTTTAAAGATTGCATAAAGGATTAAAGATAAGATTGACTTTATAACCGCGGTATTTTTTTACCGAAGTAAGAAATAACAAATAATGAAATTCAAAACGTCATATATTATAAATCAAAAGCCTTTTAATGACATAATGCAAGCAAAAAACGTTTTAAAAGTTGCAACTTAAAAATACGAAGCCATAAGCAAATAAACTTCAAAACCGTTGTAACATCATAAGGCATGGAATTTTCTAAATTTTTAGACAAAAGATACAATATTAAAGAATGCTCTATTCTAAAGGATAACACTTCCAAAATTGATTAGTGAATTTTTCTAGCCAAATATAGAGCAATTAATTTGCAAAGAAGTTATGTTGAAAGACGCTTATGAAAGCCTTTCTCAATGAACGTTTAAACGTTTGAAACCTATGTTTTATAAGCAATGA
>NZ_JBHILU010000093.1:0-703 GCF_042193495.1 Bartonella sp. TS82HLJMH
TTTTTGCCAATTTCTACAGAAGATAAAAATGCTATAGATACGCCTAATTTATTAGCCATATCTAATAAACGTTCTGTTCGATCAATACGAATTTTACGTAAGGTTTTGCCAAATGGTGTAAGCATTTGATTCAAGCTCCTATTAATGCAATCAAGTGGTTTTCAATGATTTTTTGATGTTTTTGTTGATTTCATCTATGAGAGGTTCGTAATTGAGAATGCTTTTCGGAATAGCACCACCGTAAACCCACGCTTTCACTTGCGCTTTGGTACTAAAATCTGCATTCTTAGGTGTTTTGTAATACTGGCCGCCATCAAACTTTTCACACTCTCTTGTACCGTCTTCATATTCGTAGAGGTTGTAAAAATACTCCTCTGCTCCGTCTCCCCAAGGAACATAACCAACAGCTGTTGCAACAAACTCTTTTTGCATGGGTTGTTTACGCTTTTTTAAGAACAGGTGCTGTAAAATTCGCATGTTTAAAACCTTAATTTTACCTATGGGTCTATTTTCTTTAAATTTGACCGTACAGAGCGTTTTGTATTGCAGATATGGTTTTCATCATAAAATCTTTAAATCGCTTTGTAAGGTGCCTTTTTATCGATTTAAATACATATCCAATCCCAAAATGATCAGCACTTTTCACTATTTTGCTAACTTGCAATGTTTTTCACTGCTCCCCCAAGACCATTTAAAGTTTCTT
>NZ_JBHILU010000094.1:0-692 GCF_042193495.1 Bartonella sp. TS82HLJMH
TGGTCCCATACTTCAAAAGAAGAGGGATCACCAGGAATGACGTGATAATCAATATGCCAGCTTTCTTCACTGCGTCCCCATCCCACCACTTCAAGTTCTAAGCGGTCATTTTGCACATCAATGCCCGCTGTCAACAACACGGCTTGTTCTGGTGCCAATGGATAATCTTCGCGTTTTGCATAGAGGCTATCAGGGTCAACAACTTCGCCTGTTCTGTCTTCCCATGGCTCTCCAAGCACTGTGTTGACAAAAGGCTGCAAAAGTGCCGGATCATCCTTGGCATCTAAAAACTCTCTTGCGCACTCCCCCCAAGTAAGCCAAGGTGAATAGAGTGCCGAAATATGGTAAGAACGCAAATTCGGTCTGCTTGATTCACTCGTAGGCACCCAGCACGCACCTCTTTCTTCACTCATGAGATCTGTTTTTCTGTGTTCAGCATGTTCATGACCACAATGTGCACAAACAAACACAGCTTTTTCGGGGGCGCCTTTTGGCCACTTAATTTGTGACCAAACAATGGGCTGTAGAACACCACATGCATCACAAGGGACATTGTAATATCGTTGGTCTCCTAGCACGAAATCTTTGGCGATACGGCTTGTGTCACGGTGGGTCGGTGTGGACAATTTAAAAATCTTTCTCTGCACAAAGGTTGAGGTTCGCTTTTCAGCAATCATCACCGGATCACCTTC
>NZ_JBHILU010000095.1:0-676 GCF_042193495.1 Bartonella sp. TS82HLJMH
CTTGAGTATTTTCATCACGATATCTTGGCTTTGATAAAACCTTTATGCCCTTCTGAATTGTTCAGATAGTACTAAACCTTCTACATGGTTTTTGTTTTCATCGTATGATAGGCATCCCTTTTATTTCATGGTTAAAAAATTTCATATCAATTTCGCGTCTTTTCTTTTTGATAAGTGATTGCTCAGCTTTACGTAAATGCGTTATCATTTGCATCTTTACAGATTCATTTCGGATCATGGCTAACGAACCATCGATATGTGTTTGAAGATCTGCAATATCTTTCAGGTTTTCTTTTGTTTGAAGTTCATTAAATAGATTTCTGAGGTATTGAAAACGATTTTCTACGTTTTCAAAAGTTTCTAAACTTATAGCTTTATCGAGTATCGATGCAAATTGTAAACGCTTTGAAATAGTTTTGCCCATTTGATCAAGAGATCCAGAAATTTTGTTTTCGTCCTCCAATACCTTTTTATATGATTCCCTTGAAAGCTTATCACTCTTATAGAGCGATTCTGGTTCTTTGAGAAAAAAACTAGAAAAGAGAAAAGAACTAGAAAGGTCTATTGTTTGAGATCCAGTTTTCTTATTCGTTGTTATAGCTTGGTAAGCTTTTTCTGTTTGCGAAAGTTGTTCTTTTTTTAACGCAAGCTGTTTTTTTAAGAGCTCAATAATTTC
>NZ_JBHILU010000096.1:0-648 GCF_042193495.1 Bartonella sp. TS82HLJMH
TTGTTTTCTGCTTCATCGGTAATTTCAATTGATAAAACATAATCCATGAGCGTTTTGGTGATGTCTTCTCCATTTGCTAGAACCATGCAAAAAGGTTTCATGATTGACTGCCCCAAATTCTAATCACCGGTGTGGCTTTCGGATAGGGGAGGGTTGGTAAGAGTATCGTGATACCTGCTTTTAAAATGGGTCCATAGTCTGCAAGCCCCAAATTCGCTGCATAGACGCGTTCAACAGCAAGTGCTTGTTGACCTTTGGCATAGTATTTCCAGCAAATGGCATCCACCATATCGCCATCTTTTGTCACGTAAAGATCACTCATAGGTCTTCACCATACTCTCTCAACTTTATCGTAAATTCTTGTTTTTTGGGGGTGCCGTTATGATGAAAAATGCTTTGTTTTTCCTCTACGGAAAGAATGACAAATTTTCCTAAGATTTTGCCTTGACCAGTCACAAGAATGTGAGGTCCCATATGCGCTATTTGCCGCAAATATTCGAGCTGTCTGTGACCACCTTTGAAATCTGGATAAATCACACCAGCTAAAGAAAATTCCGCATTTGCAACAGCAGGCAATTGAAGAGCAGCCTTTCTCCCCAATCGCCCTTGCTCTACCCATGGAACTCCATAAGACATATCAAGTGTTTG
>NZ_JBHILU010000097.1:0-641 GCF_042193495.1 Bartonella sp. TS82HLJMH
ACGTTGCATCCCAGCACTACGTGTCAATCTCGTGATGGGATCATTTCGTGAGAAATCTGATACATTAATAATATCTGTATTCTCATCATCCTGTGCAAACTGTTTGTCTGCAGAGCTATCAACCACAAATGACCGTGGATTAATGAGAGGCTTTTTATATTGCTCCCCTGCATCTAGGGTTCTTGCCAATAAATTTTTGCTATCTGTCGTTAAAACATTCACGACAGGACTATCATCATTCACACCAGAAAGGGTTTTTATTAAAAAATTTGCATAGTCCTCAGAAGTATTTATCTTAGATGTCAAAGCAACATTCAGCGCTTTTAAATAACTGTCTTTTGAAACAGAAGAGGCATTCAAACCAGCAACAGAGATGATGTTTTGCGGATAAGAAACACCAGCACTTTCTACACCTTCAAGAAATGTGTTTCTAAAATCAGAATTTGCTGAAAAGCTAGGAGAAACATTTGATAAAAATGCAACCATTGCAGCAAACGAAATCCCCCTCACCAAAGAAAATGGATAAGAAAAACGAGAATTATTTAAATTACTCGTGGCTCGTGGGGTATAGAATTTTTTCATAACAAACTCTCCAATGAAAAAACTTAAAAACACCTCCAAAACATAAAAAAGACACATTT
>NZ_JBHILU010000098.1:0-638 GCF_042193495.1 Bartonella sp. TS82HLJMH
GCTTTGCACCCGAAGGCTTACGGCACGCCTCAGATTATAAAGATCAAGTGATTGAGCTTTTTTGGCCAGAACCTAAAAAACATCTTGGATATACGGTTCCCTATCCTAAACTCAAGGATAAATTACATTTTCGCCCCGCAGAGTTAACGCTTTGGAGTGGTGCTAGTGGTGCAGGTAAAAGTCAATTGTTATCCGACTGTATTCCCCATTGGATTGCGCAAAATAGCCGCCTTTGTTTAGCATCTCTAGAAATGAAAGGAGAACAATCCCTCCGACGTTTAACCAAACAAACGGGCGGCTTAGAAAAGCCTACAAAAGAGACAATTGAGCGCATTTTGCATTTTTTAGACGATGGACTTATTCTTTATGAACATGTTGGCAAATCAAGTGTAGACACCTTGCTTAGTGTCTTTGACTATTGCCGTGCACGCTATGGTTGCGATCAATTTATTATCGACAGTCTCATGCGGTTAGGCATTGCCTCCGATGATTATACAGGGCAAGAACAAGCGGTTTATAAAATAGTGGATTGGGCTATTTTAAACAGTGTGCATATTCACCTTGTTGCCCATGCCCGCAAAGGTGGTCTCGATAAAGATATCCCTGGAACAGAAGATATTAAAGGCGCCTCAGAAATT
>NZ_JBHILU010000099.1:0-623 GCF_042193495.1 Bartonella sp. TS82HLJMH
GATATGGGAAACCGGTATTTGGCAAGTCATTCTGCTTGTGTTGGTCCTTATCAGTTAGAGAGTTGGCGTTCTGGAGAAGGGATTTTATTGCGTGCAAGCTCCAATTATTGGGGTGAGGCGCCTAAATTAAAGAAGATTTTAATTCGTCATGTCGCGGAGCCTGGAACACAACGTTTATTGTTGCAAAAACACGATATTGATGTGGCGCGTAATTTGATGCCAGAGGATTTGGCAGATCTCCAAGCAACAACGGATATTAAGGTTGAAAAAGTGTTAGAGCCATCCGTGATCATATGGGGGTTCAATGTGACAAATCCAGTTTTTGCTAAGGAAAAAGTGCGTTTAGCGATGCGCTATCTTATTGATTATGAAGGACTCAGTAAGACCCTTCTCAAAGATGTTGGTGTTTTACGTGCAAGTTTTATTCCTCTTGGGAATCTTGGAGCTTTGGATGAAAAAGAAGGACAACCCTTTAAACTTGATCTCCAAAAAGCAAAGCAGCTTTTAACGGAAGCCGGTTACCCAGATGGTTTTGAGGCCAGTATTTTTGCTGGTGCCTCTCCTTATCCTTTTGCTTTGCCTATTGCTCAGTCTCTCCAAGACAACGCAAAAAAGGTTGGGGT